>CAMHQD010000018.1 GCA_946187345.1 uncultured Porphyromonadaceae bacterium
GGAATGAGGAAGCGCAAGAACCAGAACATATATTCCCATTTGGCTACGTTGTAGTCAAGTATGGCGGCAACACGTGAATAAATGCGGTTGAATTGCTTGGCTTTCATCTTGAAGTCAATGCGGTCTTCTTCTTTCCATTCTATTTCTTTTCTGAACCGTTGCACGCAAGTGTCGATAATGGGTGCCCATTTGTCGGCATCTGCGTTGTGGATATACAAATCCATGAAATCGTTGATTTCTTCAACGTCCATCACGCCAGAATCGAGCAAAGCACCGTACAAGTCGTGAAGGACATTGACGTTTGTTGCATCGCTCAATGTGGTGGCAGTGTAGAATGGGTCGAAAGAGTCTTTGATTTGTTCAATAGTATTGAAGAAATCAAGTACAAACAGGTCGTCGCTCATCTTGCCAAGTTCGGGTGCGGAGCGGTTGAGTCGAGATAAGGCCTGCACCGCGAGCACGCCATGCAGTGGCTTGTCAATATACATGGCGGTGAGTTTGGGCTGGTCAAAGCCGGTAAGATATTTGTTGGCGACAACGAGAATGCGGTAGTCATCGGTCTCGAAGCGCTCGGCGGTCTCTGTGTCGGAGAATCCGTTTAGCTGCGCTTCGGTGTACGGTATGCCATCAACTGTTTTCTCACCAGAGAAAGCAATCAATATTCCGTAAGGAATTTTGGCCTTCTCCATGAGTTCTTTCAGAGCTTTGTAGTATCTGATGGCACACTCGATGTCTTTGGTGACGACCATCGCCTTTGCCTTGCCTTTGAGCTTGTGTGTACGGAATATGTTGGCATCGAAGTGTGCGAGCATAGTTTCCGCTTTCTCGGCAATGGTGCGCGGATTGCGTTCTACTACTTTGCGCAAGAGTTTCTGTGCTTTCGCCTTGCCAAATTCGGGGTTCTCCTCGATGGATTTGGTGATTTCGTAGTAGCTCTTGTAGGTGCTGTAGTTGCGCAGCACATCGAGGATAAATCCCTCCTCGATGGCTTGTTTCATTGAGTATAGGTGAAATGGGTGGAACTTGCCGTCGGCACTCTTACTGCCTGTGAACCGCTCAAACGTCTCACGTTTGGGCGTGGCGGTAAAAGCAAAATATGAGCAGTTCTTGCTCATCTTACGGTCGTCCATGAGCAATTCAACCATCTGTTCGGTGTCCAACTCACCTTTCCCACTTCCATAATGCACTTCCTTTTCCATGGCAATGTTCACAGCGTCGGCCGACACTCCGCTTTGTGATGAGTGTGCCTCATCAATAATGATGGCAAAGTTCTTGTCACTCACATCGTTGATAGAGTGGCAAATGAATGGGAACTTCTGTATGGTTGTTATCACGATTCGCTTGCCAGCCTCAATGGCCTCTTTGAGTTGCTGTGAGGTTTCAGCGTGAGCGAAAATCTTTTTGCTTTGAGCGAAAGCACCGATGTTGTCGGTGATTTGTCGGTCAAGGATTCGGCGGTCGGTTACAACCACGACCGTATCAAAGAGCGGTGTGTCAAGCGACTTGGCCCGAACTGCGTCCATCGAGTTGGCGCAGGTCTTGATGAGTTTGAAGGCAAGCCATGTAAGCGAGTTGCTCTTGCCGGAGCCGGCAGAGTGTTCAATCACATATCGCTTGCCTACGCCCAGTTCTGCCACATCATTTACCAGGCAGTTCACCACGTCAAGTTGGTGAAAGCGAGGGAAGATAAGTCTCTTAGCGTTCTTCATGATGTGGGGAACTTTCTTCTGTGTCTTTGCTTCGCCATAGTCAAAGAGAACATAGTTCTGAATGATGTCGGCGATAACGTCTGTGCACAGGATGTCTTCCCAAAGGTATGCGGTCTTGTAGCCACCATTTGGGTTGACGGGGTTCCCTGCGCCCTGACCGTTGGGCAGTCCTTTGTTGAACGGCATGAAGTAGGTCTTCTTGCCGGCGAGCCTTGTGGTAAAGAACACTTCGTTCTTATCCACGGCGAAGTGAGCGAGGCAGCGACCGAATTGTAGCAGTGGCTCTTTCGGGTCGCGTTCGGGCGAGCAGTATTGATCGATAGCGTCCTTGCGAGCGGTCTGATGCGTCCATGGGTTTTTCAGCTCGAAAGTGAACAGCGGGATGCCGTTCACAGCGAGCATCATGTCCAGCTCCAGGCCGGGGTTAGAAAGCGAGAACGTGGCTTGACGAGTGAGCGAGAACTGGTTTCTTGCCCACTTGTCATGCGATGCTTGGCTATCGGCAGCCGATGGTTTCGGGTAGAACAGGTCAAGGTGAATATTGTCAAGGTCGATGCCTTTGCGCAGTACGTCAATCACACCTTTAGTTGTGATTTGGCGATTGATTTCAGCCGGGACGGCATCGCGCACTGACTTGCCGCCCTTGTATTGCTTGAGGGTGTCGGCTTGTGTCGTTTCGAGGAACGACCACAAGCGGCGCAAGTCAAGGGCGAGTTTTTTGTCAAGGTCTTTGGGTTGTCCCCAAAAAAACTTGCCCGGTTCGGGCTGTTGTGCGGTGATGTCCGTGTTTCCCGACTGCTCGCGTTCCTCTCGAGTGCTGCCGACGAGGGCGCGTTCTATCAATGCCTCAAAGGCTTGCTCGTTGGTTTTACTTATATTCATATCACCTTGATTTTGCCGGTTACTACGTCATTAATTACAATTTGCTTACGTTCGGTGAGCAATGAAATCATTCTCTCATGCCTTTGAATTGCCACATTTATTGTCTGGATTTTTTCTTCAAGATACACTGCAATGGCACTTTGTTCCTTTATTGGAGGAATAGGAACAACAAGATTTTTAAGCATATAAGGATATGTGTGAACGACAATTTCTCCTTTAGACATAGCAGCTTTATAGTATCTTGCATAAAAGCTGTTCAAGACATATGAAAGGAATAGCGCATCGTTTCTTTGTTGCCTAAAAATTATTACATCACCTCCTGCATAAGCCAATTCGCCATTGTAAAGAATTGCTTTGCCTATATCCTCTTTGGTTTCTCCAGAGCCAGTAAGTAGGATGTCTCCAGCGTTTATTTTAACTGCATTAGCGGCAGTCTTCTCTGAGATATGATTTAACAGATTAGAAACAGAGATTTCGTACTTCGTATATATATCACCATACAATATGGCAGGTAACCCTTCTTCAGTCAAATCGTCTCGGGATATGCCTGAACCCTTGGAAAATGTTCCTAAAGAAGCCATTCTGCGAATAAGCCAATGTGCAGGGATTTGTGGTAGCCAATCAATGCCGGTTTGTTTCATGGGGACATTGGGGTCAAGTCCGTGTGTGACGGCTTCGTTGATGATGATTTGCTTACGTTCCTTAAGCAAGTCAATCATCTTTTGCTGCTGTGCAATAGCTTCGTCAATCTTTGCGCACTTGGAATCTAGCCAAGTAGCTACTAAATTCTGCTCTTTTAACTGAGGCAGGAATATGGATTGCCCTAGATATTCTCCAATCTTTAAGTTCTGTATGCCAGTTGTTTGATTAAAGTACAATAGGTTTTCTTTATTGGCATATAAACTAAAAAAATAATAATATAGGAAATTGCTGGAGAAATCAGTCTTTAACGAAATAAAATGAATAAAGTTAGAGCAGACAGCTTGCTTGTCAAACATATATCGAACAACTCGTCCAACTGGTGTTGCGACGCCTCCGCCAGATTTTTCAATAAGTAAATCACCAGTCGATAATAATCTTCCTTTGCGCTCTGCCTGTTTTATGTTTCGCAGGGTAAGATTACCATATTTCAGACCGCCATGAGCATAGTCAAAATCTGCTATGCGAAAACAAATAATATCATTGTCGTCGCCTTTCTCGTCTTTACCCCAAACCCCTGATGTTGAACGTGTCAGCAGGAATTTAATGCGGTATCTATTCCAGTTTGCAGGAACTTTCCCTGCAAATCTTTCACCGCTATCCTTGTATGTGTCGTAGGTCGTCATGCGTCAAGCAGGTTTAAAAGTGACTGAATAGCGCCAGTGGATTCGGCTTCAAGCGCGCGAATGTCGGCCTCGTTTTCTGCAAGTGAGCGCAGCGGCACTGGCTTGTAGAAATATTTATTGAACGAAATTTCGCAGCCGATTTTGGTGACCGGGATATTTAGCCAAGCATCTTCGACATATGGCGTCACTTCGCGGAGGAAGAAGTCGAGAATATTCTCTTTAACAGGAATTTTCTCGTTGTCACGCAAGGCACTGTCGGCTTCATAGACGGTGTATGAGCCACGCTCATTGAGGTAGTAGCCGTAGTGCTGCAGTTGGTCTTCTTCCACGCCATAGGTGTTCATCAGCATGGCAATATCTTTTGCGTTGTGTTTGACCACCTTTGCGACAACCGGGTCGGCAGCAGGGTCCGTGACGCACATGGCGCGAGCGATGCTATCCATTTGGGATGCCGACAGTTTCATCAGCCGCAAAATCTCATCGGCTTTGCACTCTGCCTTGATGCGGTCGAAGAAGTTGTTAAAGTTCATAAA
This sequence comes from uncultured Porphyromonadaceae bacterium, assembly GCA_946187345.1. Lineage (GTDB taxonomy): Bacteria > Bacteroidota > Bacteroidia > Bacteroidales > Muribaculaceae > Sodaliphilus. The sequence goes on from CAMHQD010000018.1 coordinate 4,450, forward strand.
CACTTCATCGCCGATGGCTTTGTAGAGGATATTGGCGGCAGCACGGAAGTTGCGCCGCTCTTGCCATTTCTTGCTGTCGATAAGCGACTTCAGTTTTTTGTCTGTGAGAGTGATGTCGCGGTTCTGGAGCGATTCTTTGATTTGCGGCAAGAACTGCGTTATGTCCTCAAAGACCTGCTCACCGTAAGTATCGTATAGCCATTGCGAAACTTCGGTATCAGACTTGTCAAAGAGCAAGCCGTTGATGGCTTCTTGGCTGAACTGGCAGCGCAAGCGTAGCGGTCGCTCGACGGTTACGTAGTTGTAGCGGAAGTCGTCGCCGTCAAAAATCTTGCTTGTGATTGGGATTTCGCTGTCTGCCTCGCGTTCTACAAAGTCGATATAGACCTTTGTGATGTCGTCGATATAGTCAGCGATGGTGCAGTTGCGACTGCCTTGGTTTTTACGCAGTTTGTGGTATGCTTGCGATGCGTCGATGAGCTGCACCATGCCCTTGCGTCGCGGCTCTTTCTTGTTGGTGATTAGCCAAACGTAAGTGGAGATACCGGTGTTGTAGAAAATATTGTTGGGCAGCTGAACAATGGCATCAACGAGATCGTTCTCAATTAGAAAACGGCGAGTGTCACTGGCACCGCTGCCCGCGTCGCCTGTAAACAGCGACGAGCCGTTGTGGACCGATGCGATACGGCAGCCTTGCGGCTGGTATTCGAGCGGTTTCATCTTGTCAATCATTTCAAGGATGAACAGCAGCTGTCCGTCGCTTGTCGCCGGGGTGCAGTCGCGGATTTCCTCGTCACCGGCAAAGTTGACCAGTGGCTTCTCGTAGCGATTGTCGGTGAGTGCCTTGTCGTTATAGATTTTCTTTTGGTCTTTTTTCCACGACTTGCCGTAGGGTGGGTTGGTGATCATGTAGCCGAAAGTGGAGCCAGCGAAATGGTTTTCAGTGATGGTGTTGCCCAAGTGCATACCGCCCGGGTCAACGCCCTTGATGATTAGGTCGCTCTTACAGATGGCGTATGTCTCGGGGTTGATCTCCGTGCCGAACAGTTGTATTGCTTGAGTCGGCACGCCCCGTTTGAGCAGAAAGTCGCGGCTTTCGCTCAACATACCGCCGCTGCCCTCGGCCGGGTCGTATATGGATATGATTTTTGGCAGGTCGTTAGCGACCGGCTCAAAAACAAGGTGGGCAAGCAGCGAGATAGCGTCGCGCGGTGTGAAGTGCTCACCTGCATCTTCGTTGTTTTCCTCGTTGAAGCGGCGAAGAAGCTCCTCGAACACCGTGCCCATATCATGGTTGGAGACAGGAGGTAGCAGGAGACCGTTGGGGTCAGAGGCTGGCTTGTCGGTGAGATTGAGATACGGGTCGGTGATGCGTTCAATCATTGCCAGCAAACGGTCGTTGTTGGCAAGTTTCTCTGCTTTCGCATAGTACTCAAAGTTTTTGAGTACGTCTTTCACATTGTCGCTGTAGCCGTTTAGGTACTCAATGAAGTTATCGAGCAGGATTTTGTTATCGTCGGTGGCGTTTGATTTCAAGCGTTTCAGCGTCCATTTGCTTGTGTTGAAATACGACAATCCCGTGGTGTCCTTGAGTGCGTCTTCATCAAGCACTTCAAGTTTCAACACCTCGCGCTGCATACGTAATTCTTCCTCTACAGCGTCTTTAGTTGGTTCGAGCAAAGCATCGAGACGGCGTAATACCACCATAGGCAGAATTACATCACGGTATTGGCCACGTAGGAATACGTCACGCAGGATGTCATCAGCAATGCTCCAAATGAGCGAAACTATTTGGTTGTATGCTTTATCCATTTAATTCAGCGTATATCAAAAAACTCCAATGCAGTGCCAGAAAGCCGACCAAAGCTCAAATGCCACGGAGTTTGTTGTATCTCAATCAGTTAAGCGGTCGTTTGCCGGTGGCAAGGGGGGAAATCCCTTGCATATGACGCAAAGTTAATAAAATTTTTCCTTACACCGGTCAATTTCTGAAAGAAATTGAGGCTGTTACCGGATAGTTAATAAATGGGCCATTTTTAGTTTGTTTTGGGTATCGTGAAACAATAAAGTTTTTTCCCTCATTGTTGACTAAATCTTGGGGCAAATGCTTGCAAGCCTCAAGATTTTTGACGAAATTTGCATGAAAGTTATGCGAAACGACGAGTCCAGTTGGTTCCGGATTTACAACCAGACCACTAACAGCAAGCGATATACGCAACCCTCCCCACATATCTTATTATCTTTCTAATTCTGCCAACGGATAAGTTGTTAGATTGAAGCGCATTGCATCAAGATCTTACAACTACCCCATAAGTCCATATCTCATATAGACCTATAGGTCAATAATGGTGATGACGTTCACCCTGAACTGTAGATTTACTTGACTATCAATATCAAACGAAAAAAGGGAAGGCGACTTATCTGTCAGGGTCAATGAATGACAAGCCGTCAGTCAGGGTACTTGAGGGCGGCAACTTCGAGGGCGCGGCGCAGGTCGAAGTAGAAAGCGGTGGCGTTGCGGCCCTTGACGGGCTGCACGGTGATGCAGTCGATGCCGTCGTCGCTCGTCTCGTGGCTCTTGGCCACATAACCGAGGAAGTTGACGATATCATACTCATGGTCGGGCATTATCACCACCCACGGGCTTTCCTTGGTGCCTTTGCCGCTCGACATGATGGCGTAGATGAGGCGGTCAAGGCGGAATTGACGGATTGCAGCCTTGGCATGCTTTTTCTTGGCCTTGAGGGCAAAGATTTCGTAGGTCATTTGGCTCAAGTCAAAGATGTTATCGTCGAGTGTGAGGTCGGCATAATGCTCGATTGTGTCGAGTTCTGCGCGCGTGTGGTCATTGCGGTAATAAAGTTCCTCCACCACGCTGGCATGGCGGCTCTCGCGCAGGGGGTCATAGTCCTCCTGGAACGTGTAGCCGTAGTAAAGGTTGCGGGCGTGCTGCAACTTGAAGCGTGCGGTGTCGTTGCTCTCAAAGAGTTTGAGCAGTTTGGGATAATAATAGTCGCTTTTGGGATTGGACGTGACGGCGCGCACGTGGTTGAAGTCGACCGGCTCAACCTCCACACGGCTTTGCTGCGCCGCTGCCGCGATAGCCATAGCAAAGGATATAATAGTAAAAAGTAATTTCTTCATCATAATAATTAATAACGTTCTCACCCGCCACAATATTGTATGTGGCACGTAGCATATAGCACGTAGCATGTGGCCGTTACCGTCCAACGGCCAAGCCCTACATGCTACGTGCTACATGCTACATGCTACGTGCTACATGCTACGTGCTACTTCTTCTTGGTGTAACTCATGTGGACCTTCTCCCAGGTGATGGTGCCGTCGGCATTGACGTGGACGCGCACCAGATAGTCGCCGGGATTGGGGCTGTTAGCCTCGCTCATCGAGTCGAGCGTGAGGTAAGTCACGCCTTCAAACACGCGCTCATCCCAGGCATGGACGTGACCGCAGAAGGCGATATCCACATTCCATTTCTTGAACTGGTTGAGCAGGAAGAAAGTCTCCTCGCGCGGGAACGTGGAAGCGAACTGCCACGACGAGGGGCGGAAGATGTTGGTGTGGGAGAAGACGAACGTGTGACGATATTTATCGCCGTTGCCGTCAAGCACGCCCTCTTCAATCAAGTCAATCTGCTCCTGGCCAAGCGTGCCGCTGGCCGAGTCAAGGAAGATGAAACGGTCGATCGCCACGGTCTCTCCGTTGGAGTTAATTATATGCATCGGGAACTCATAGAACGACGAGTGGAAAATATTGCTCCACAGTGCCCAACCGTTGTGGGTGATGTCGTGGTTGCCCACCACGGGGAAGAACGGAAAGGTTATCTCCTGAAAGGTCGTCGCCTCGTCACTGTCGTGAACGGCACCTTTCGGATAGTAAGTTTTGTTGTCGTCAGTGTCAAAATACTTGGCGACATAACGCTTCTTGGCTGCCTGAATGAGCGAGTCGAGCCTGATATAGTACTCCGGCTTGGTGTCGGCGATGTCGCCCAGATGGGCATAGAACGCGTCCTCGTTCTCAAGGCCGATGGCAAGCATCTCGTCCATACGGCCGGGATCAGTCGTCAGGTGGCTGTCGCCTCCCACGATAAAGGTGTAATCGCCTTCCACACCGGCCATAACAAATTCATCACGGTATTGTTTATAGAAGAGGCTGGACATCTTGACGCGGTCCTCGACGGCGGTGCCGCTCACGAGCACGCCAATAGGGCTCACCTTCTCACACGAGGTGAGGGCGACGATGGCCAGTGCGGCCATTATTGCTATATGTTGTAGTTTCATTTGAATACTGATTTTATTGCGAATTACTGCGAATATATTACCACTTGTACTTGAGACCCAATTTAACCGAGCCCTCATACTTTGAGGCCAACTGGCTCATACTGCCTGCCGGGCGGACGTTTAACTCGCCGAACAGACGCATGCCTTTGGGCAGCGGAGCCCAGAAGCGCAAACCCCAGTTGATGTTCCAGTTCTCATAGTAGAACTCGTCGTAGTTGCGGAAGAACAAGCCGAGGTTCCACGGGTTGTCGCGATGACGGACGTTCACGCCAAAGCCGAAGGTGAGCGTCAGCGGCTCGGTATAGCCATCGCCGGTGTGCTGGTAGTGAATAATCGACTCACCCAGGCGGATATCCACATACGGAGATTCCCAAATCACCGACAAGTTGCCGATAATCTCGTTGAAATTGAACTTGTGATAACGGTTGTAATGGAAGCGGCCGTCAAAATAGATGCTGCCATACTTTAACGGCAAACGGTAGCCGCCGTTGACATCAAACGAGAAGAGTTGCTTGCCAAACTGCATCTGCATGTCGCCGCCAACGTGCCAACGTGGAGTGAAGTGACGGGTATAGGACGCGGCTAAACCACCGAAGCCGTCGGTCACCACATTATTGCCGGCCACAATATAGCCCGACACCTCGTTTTTGTGCTCGCCGTCAAACGCGTGATTGCCGTTGTAGGCTTGCGCACCGGCAGTGCCGATGCCGGCCACAGCCATAAAGAGCATTAATAGTAACTTTTTCATCAAAGTATTTATTGGTTATTTATATTTTCAAACACTTATCTATGCCGGAAAAGCACTTAGAAATGAATGTTCAGCGCGCCGCCCAGCACCCACTGGTGCAGCGACTTCTTGATTGAAGACACCGCCGGCTGCGTCATGTCCCACTCCAGATTAGCCTTTACGAAATCAATCATGTCGGGAGACAGCGTCTTGAGGAAACCGAACGGATTATATGTCGCGGTGAACGTCTTGCGGGAGTAGTCGTAGTCCAAGAACACCTTGAAGGCAAACGAGTTCTTGTGGGCATAGGTCAACGAGATGCCCGTGCCGAGTTTCATCGAGTTGGACGCGCTCACGTTGATGTAGTTCCACTTGTCGCTGACCTCCTTGTCCGATGGTTTGAACATGTGATCATAGTCTTCTCTGTTGAAAGCATCATCGTCAAACACCATCTCCTTGCCGCTATATTCGGCACTCACCTCGATGTCGTCCATTATCGAGCGGCCCGCGATTAACTTGCTGCCCAATGCGAAACGACGTGAGAGCGGCAGCGAGAAATAGACACCGGCATCGGCGGCAAACTCGGTGATGTGGTCGCTCTCGATAGTAAACTCGATGCCGCTGATAGCATTCTGCATATCAGGGTCCGCCATAAATTGCCTAAATGCGCTCTCCTCACTGACGGCGAACGCGCTCCAACCGTTGATTGGAGTGCTCTTGACACGCAGCCGGCCGCCGATGCCAACGTATGGGCAGAAGAACCATGCCGCCTCGGCACCCACGGCTGTCGCCGTACGGAACTTCAAGTGCAATTGATCATCGGTGCCGGTGCCAGTCAATCCGCTTTCGTCAATGACGCCCTCCGGTAATTTAAAGTCAAATAGCGGCATATCAAGGTTCTTATTGCCGAAGCCCATACCCATCGAGATATCGAAGAATGACGGGTTCTTATAAAGGTCGGGGAAGGTGACAATATCATTGCGCAGCAGTCCCTTGCCCTTGAACATCAGGTCACACAGACCGTAGCCCAACTCCACCGAGAGAATACCGATACCAGCACCCGAGAGCACGTCGCTAATCCAATGGCGATTGTTCAACACGCGCATCACGCCGGTAGCCGTTGCCAAAGCGTAGGCTCCCACCGAGAACCACGGCGAGCGCGTCATGCCGTATTCCTTGTGGAGGATAGTCGCCGCCAGGAATGCCGTGGCCGTGTGGCCCGAGGGCCACGCGTTGCGCGACGACCCATCGGGACGCATCTCCTTGGCGGTGTACTTGATGCCATTTACCAAGCCGGCCATGATGGCGGCGCTCATCGCCGACGACGCCCAGAAACGGGGCCAGTCGCTGCGGCCCTCATAGCCGCCCAAGTGCAGGCCAAGGGTGAGCGCGAGAGGCACATACTGCGTATAATTGTCAATCTCACTATGGAAATTATACTTGATCAAGCGAATGCGAGTGTTCGGATTGTTGTAATTCTGGCGGAAGGCCGTCTTCTCGCTCTTGGCAATCATGCCGGCAAAAAAGAGCGGGATACCCACCCACGTTTGATCCTCCCAGAAAGTATAGGGCCGTGTGGCGGGATTGGTAACACTCTTGAACATACGCCAATCCATGCCGCGGTGTGGCTGATAGGTCGACGCGGCGGACTCGGCTCCTGTAGTTAGCACCGGCGACAGAGCAACACTATCGGCAACAATAGTATCAGCGGCAACAGGCTCTTTAGCGGCAGCCTCCACATCAGCCGAAACCACATCAAGAGACACTGATTGGGCAATCTGCTCATCAATACTTGCAATACTATCGGCAGTCTCTGTCGCCGTCGCGGCTATACCGACAACCGCCATCAGTAATAGTAACAATCTTTTTAATACCATAGGAAAACGTAGTTTGAAAACGCAAAAGTAGCAATAAACTTTCAATATTTCAAACAAACAAAAAAAATATTTAATTATTGTAATAATTGCCGGCAACTTCGTCCAAACATCAATTACTCAATCGCTCGATTATTCGATTGGGAAGAATCAATTCTTATGATAAAAATCCCATCACTGCAACTCCCAATATGGCAACCGCCACAACCGGCGGCAGGCATTTCGCGCCGTAATATCGCACCATCACAGGCCAGCCGCCTAACTTTAGCCACCGTCCCACGGGCGTTGAAGCGTATGCCATCTGGCCCATTGCCGCACCCAGTATCACACCGAGCACCATCACACGGGGCGCGAGCAGGATGCCAAGCAAGCACCCGGCGATGGCACCCAGGGTTATATAGACGTTGCTCACACGACGGCCATCCGGCTCACCGGCCGGCGACAGCCATTGCAAGGCTGCCGCGATAGCCGCCGCCACGCCCCAGAAGGCCAAGTAGCCCGGCGGCACGGCAATGCGATAACTCATGTGCAACAATAGCAACGAGACGAAAGCGGCCAACGGCGAGCCGGAGCGCGGCACAAACGCCAGCACGATAGCCGCAGCCATCGCTATAAGTCCAATCACATACAATACAGTTGAAATCATGACGGAGTTGCTGTTGGGGAATCTACGGTCTGAGTGTCGGCTTTCGGTTCGGTCTTGGCCTCGATATATTGGACACGAGGTATTGCGAACGAACGCAGCCGCTCCACGATAACGTTCTTGATAGTTTTGATGTCGCGCAAGGTCACCGGCGCGTCGTCAAACATACCATCGGCTTTCTGGCCGTCAATGATGCGCTCCACCATGTCGCGGATGGCCTTGTCGCTGCTATCGGGCAAACTCTTGAAGGCCGCCTCACACGCGTCGGCCATCATCAGGATTGCCGCCTCGCGCGTCTCGGGATTCGGGCCGGGATAGGTGTAAGGTGTCGGGTCAATAACGGTGCCGGGCTTTGCGTCATTGATTGCCTTGTTATAGAAGAACTTGGCCCTGCCGTGGCCGTGATGCTGCAGAATCATGTCGATGATTATTTTGGGCAGGTTGGCGCCACGCGCGAGTTTCACGCCTTCGGAAACGTGACTGATGACAATGCTCGCGCTCTGCTCCGGCACCAAGGCGTCGTGGGGATTGACACCGCGCTGATTCTCGGTAAAGAAAGCCGGATTGTTGATTTTGCCGATGTCATGATACAGCGCGCCGGCACGCACCAGTTGAACGTTGGCGCCCACGGCGAGCGCAGCCTCACTGGCCAGCGTTGCCACCTGCAACGAGTGCTGGAACGTACCCTGGCACTTCTCACTCAACTCACGCATCAGCGGCGTGTTGATGTCGGTGAGTTCGACCAGAGTTGCCATAGATGTGAAACCGAACATACGCTCAATCACATAAATGGCGACATAAGAGAACGAGAGCGTGACACAGTTCACGGCGAAATACTTGATGACGGTCAACTCAAAGATGTGGTTCTCATTGCCGGTGAAGAAGCCTCTCGAGAAGAGCAGCGTCATGTCAAAGCCGCGCATCATCGTCAGCGCTATATAAGCCAGCGTGTAACCGATAAAGGCGATGCCGGCGCAGCGCACCAACTGCGAGCGGCGCGTGAGTTCCTGCATCGACACGATGGCCATCCAGCCGCCAATGAGTTGCGTTATCACATACTGCGAGCGGTCGCCAACCACCAGCGACGTGGTGAGCACCAACGTGAGTAATGAGGCAAAGGCGGTGCGGCTGTCAAAGAATACTGTCACCAAAATCGGCACTAACGCTAACGGAATCACATAGCGGTAGTTATGGGCATGGGTAATGGCATAAATGGCCAACACTATAGCCAAAGCAAGCAACATCTGCAAGAAGATGTGACGCTTGGTATCGCGCAAGAAGTTGGGCCGCATCGCAAAGAGATAGATGTTAAACATCAGCATCAGCAGCACCACCATGAGCACTTTACCAATCATCACCTGCCAGCGCTTGGAGGCAAGTTGCTCAAAGTCACTCCGTTTCTTGTGGTAATAGGACACAAGCACATGATAGGTGACGGGGGTAATCACATCATCATCCTCAATAATCACATCATTCTCAGCCACCTGCTTTATAAACAACGCATTATCAATCTCTGTCTCGAGCAGTTGACGGTTATTGACGGTGTCGATGGCGACATTTGGCTTGACGAGTGCCGCAGCCTGCTCGGGTTGCAGGTCAAAGGTTGAGGCCAAATGTTGAACCGCGGTGTGCCGACTGACAAGCGTGGCCACATTCACAGGTTGATAAATGCCGTCCTTACCCATGATTGACACGCGTGTGACAAAGTCGGCGGCAATGGCCGCGGCAAGATTGTCATCGGCAATACCGGCGGTATAGAGTTTGCGCAGCGCCTCACCAACGGGTTTCGACACGTCGGGATGCGCCTTGAGGGTCTCGTCCAACGCCTCAGCGTCAACTTTGGCCTTGGGCACAAACGCCGAAGTCACTTGACGACGGATTGAGTCGGCGGCCTCGCCAGTGTAGGTGGCGTCAAACTGCCGTGTGGCCACCAGTTGGCCATAGTTCCACTTCTGCCCTATTGATATATCGTATGAATTGGAGAACGACATGTCGGTCAAGCACAGCGTCGCCGTGACAATGGCGATGGCGGCAACCATCACCGCAATGGGCGTCCAAATGCTCTTGTCATATTTCATTGAGTCGAAATTTACCAATTATTGATTTGTTTGTTTATCCTATAGCCTCCTCCTGAAGGATGGGGTTGGGGGGGGGAGGCCTAAGAGACTCGCGCGGCCATATTTACGCCCTTGATGGCACGCAAGCGGCGGCACATATCGGTGAGGATTGCAGCGTCGGCAATGAGCACGTCAAGGTCGCAGTGGAACACGCCATCGTGAGCCTCGATGTTGAGGCGGCGCATATCGAGCACCATCGTCGTGGAAATAACAGAGATAATCTCAAGTAGGATACCCTGCCGGTCGATGCCCTCGACGCGCACCGAGGCCGGCAGCCTCACTGTCGTGGTCTCGTCCCATCGCGTCTGCACCAGCAAGGGGCCGCGCGTCGCTTTCAGGCGCGCCACACGGGGGCAGTCCATCTTGTGGACTACCACGTGGTTGTTGTCGGTCACAAACCCCACCACATCATCACCCGGAATTGGCTTGCAGCAGTCGCTCAACTCATAGTTAGGCTTGCCGTCAACCAATCGCAGGTCATACACCTTCTTCACGTCTACCTTGCCGGAAGCATCCGGTTGCTCAGTCTGCGCCGTGTCGGTGTCCTTGCGGCGGAACGGATTGCGCAGAAAGCCGAAAAATGTGCCATTCTTCTTCGGCCGCAACCGCTGCAAAGTCAATTCGCCCAGCACGATTTCGCCTGAGCCAATCATGCGATAGAGGTCATCTTTATTGGCCGCATGATGCAGGGCGATAACCCTAATCATAACCTCGTTGGACGGCTCGATGTTGTTGTCAGCCAAGAAGCGGTTATACATCTCCTTGCCACGATGCACCACCTGACGGCGCGAGTGACGCAATGCCTGCCGCAGGCGGGCTTGACCCACAGCGGTGACAAGCATCGAGGACCACTCGGGCTGAGGCACCTGCGACTGCGAGGTGAGCACCTCCACCTGGTCGCCGCTGGCCAACTTCTGGCTCAACGGAACCAACTGACGGTTAACCTTGCCGGCGATGCAATGCGCGCCAAGTTCACTGTGGAGCGTGAACGCGAAGTCGAGCACCGTCGCACCGGGCGGCATATTGAACAGGTCGCCTTTGGGCGAGAACACCACAATGGCGTTACTGAACAGATCCAGTTTGATGGTGTCGAGCATATCCATCGCCGTGGGGCCGGGCTGCTTGAGAATATCCTGGATGGTGCGCAACCAGGCCGTCAGGCCGCTGTCCTCGTCCTCCCCGATCTTATACTTCCAATGCGCCGCCAGACCACGCTCGGCGATGTCGTCCATGCGGCGGCTGCGTATCTGCACCTCAACCCATGTGCCATGCGGACCCATCACGGTGATGTGCAGCGCGCGGTAGCCGTTGGGTTTTGGCGTGCTCAGCCAGTCGCGAGTGCGGTTAGGATGCAACTTATATAGGTCGGTAATCTCACTGTAGATATCCATGCAGCGACGCTTCTCGATGCTCTCGTCGTCACACTCAAACACGATGCGCGCCGCATACAGGTCATACACCTCCTCAAACGGAACGTGTTTCGTCTCCATCTTCTTCCAGATGGAATAGCACGACTTGACGCGCGCCTTGAACTCATATTGCAGCCCCATGCGGTCGAGGCGCTCGCGGATAGGGGCCGCAAACTCCTCAAAGAACGTGTTACGGCTCGCCTCGCTCGAGGCAATCTTGCGCTTTAACGTCTCGAACGTCTCAGGGTGGTTATACTTGAAACTGAGATCCTCAAGTTCGGTCTTGATGGCAAACAGGCCCAAACGGTGGGCCAACGGGGCATAGATGTACAGCGTCTCGCCGGCGATCTTGTATTGCTTGGCCGGCGGCATACTCTGCAACGTGCGCATATTGTGCAGGCGGTCAGCCATCTTGATGAGCACCACGCGGATGTCGTTGCCCATCGTGAGCAATAGTTTGCGGAAGTTCTCGGCCTGCGCCGAGGCACCGTCTCCAAAAATTCCTCCCGAAATCTTTGTCAAGCCGTCGACTATCTCGGCAATCTTGTCTCCAAATATGCGACGGATATCGTCAACGGTGTATTCGGTGTCCTCCACCACATCGTGCAGCAAAGCGGAGCAGATGGATGTCGAGCCGAGGCCCATCTCCACGCTCGCAATGGTAGCCACGGCTATGGGGTGCAGAATATATGGCTCACCACTGCGGCGGCGGACCCCCTTGTGGGCCTCGCGGGCAAAGTTATAGGCCTTCTCAATTATCTCGACCTTGCGGCGATGATTGCTATTGAGGTAACTGTCGAGCAGCACCTTATAGGCATCGGTGATTACCTGCTCGTCGTTCTGCGGATTATAGGGCTGCTGGGATGTCATCGCAGTGAACGTTTATTGTTTTGCACACTCTCCCCTTCCGTTATGAAATGGTTACGGGAGAATTTGGAATTATGATGCCTCACGCGCTTGAAACCGCGCAACACGTCCACGCGCAGCAACTTCATCAGCCGCGACACCCAGGAGGGGGCCACGGCCGCTGTCGACACCCGCTTGGCATCGACTCTATCAGGGTTATTAATAGTTGCCATAACCTTAGAAATTTCTACCAAATTACAAATTTACTACAATTTCCCGACATGCAAAAATCTTGCCACTTTTTTAACAAAAAAAGACAAGGATAGTTTTGAGAAATGTAGGGGCAGAATTTATTCTGCCCGTTTGCGGCATGTGGGCAGAATAAATTCTGTCCCTACAAGTTACCGCTTATTATTAACATAACTATCAATCACTTTTAAATCAGAAACTTGAGTTAGTCCAAAATTTTAAATCGGGAAATAATCTCCTGTTCTCCTAAAAACCCTTGTTCTCCTGTCTAAAATTCATGGATAATTTATGGTAATTCACGTTAAATAAAGCAGTTACTTTTTGGAGGCTTTGGCCTTGCGCTTGAGGTCGTTCTCTTTCGCGACATTCTCGCCGGGCTTGGGCTTGCGCGAGCCGTGGAAACTCAGGTCGGGCGATACTTTCAATTTGTGAAGGTTATCGGTGTCGGTAAACGTGAACGAGCAGCCAACGTCCATAAAACGACGTGGAGCGACAAGCGAACCGGTCGCCGTCACACCGTCACTCTCCATGTGCACATCCACATTGCTCACGCTCAAGATTTTGTATGCAGCCTTGTCGACGTGGGCCGTCACCTCGCCAATGGGCAGTTTGCCGCCGCGACCGCGACGGATGGCGGCGGTGCGCTCACCGGAGATGTCAAACTTGAAGTCGGCCGACAGTCCAGCGTCGCCGATTTCCGGCATGCCGAGCACCTGCCCGACTTCGATTGACGGCGCTTTGATGTTCCCGAACATATATTTGTTCAGCCCGTCGACGGTCATGTTGAAGTCCACATTGCCGTGGCGGGTGAGCACGCGACCGCCAAAGGTCTCGCGCTTCCAAAAGACGTCGAGCGCGCCGATGTAGTGGATAGCGCCCAAATTGCGCAACTGCGTCATCATGAAGCGCTTGAACGGGAACTGCTTCAGAATCTTCTCAACCGCTGCCGTCTGCGCCGTCATGCTGCTGATGTCGTAGTGGACTCGCAACTGGTGAGAGTCGTGGGTCGCCAGGCCCCACACCGCCCCGCCGGCGTGCAACAGGAACTGCTTGTCGGCCGTGTTGACAACCACGTTCGCGAAGTTAATGCGGTCGTTATCACCGCTCATCACCGTGCTCACATATAGCGGCAGCGTGAACCCCTTGAGAATCGGGGCAAACGGCCGCGAGATGTCTTTGAGGATAGCCTTGACGGTGATAGTTGACGTCTGATAACCCAGTTTGGCGCCGGTCGCGCTATCGGGCAGCGTGAACACGCCGCGACCGACGTTCACCTCGGTGTCGCCCTGGCGGACATATATGTCGCTCGCCGTCACACAACGAGACGTGGCCGCCACCGTGCAGCGCACCTCGCGCAGGTCGATTCCGGTCACCGTGTCGCGCGCCTCAAGGTGCTCGAGCACGGCGTGGACGCTATCGGCCGCGGCGTGGTCGATTATCATCCGCAGTGAGGCTGTCAGGTCCAGATGGTCAACGTCAAAGAAACCGCGGTGAGGCTTACCGGCATTCTTGCGCGGCCGGTGGTTATTGGTGACGAAGCGCACTCCGTCAAGGTCCAACTTGCCGTCATCAAGGTGAATCGTGCCCACGGCAACGCTGCGGTCAACCATAATACCCTTGCGGTTGACGCGAGCCCAACTGTAGCCCAGTTCCTCACCGCGCAGCGTGGGCAAGTCAGTGCCGTGCAGGCGGCAGTCCAACTTGCCGAGCCACAACGAGTCGGAGTTATAAAACACCTTGACGCGCTCCAACTTGACGCGGTCCACGTCCACAGTGAACTTCGTGCCGCCGGTGTCCTCTTCGCCGGGCTTTAGGGCATCAACAAGGAATTGGTAGTTGGCGACCGAATCGCTGTCAGAGCGCACAACCCGGGCGTTAACGTCGGTGAGAATGGCGTCGGTCACTCGCACCTCGCCGTCCATCAAGCGCCGCACGTCAACATCGGCCCGCAACTCGCCGGCCTGCAGCAGTTGCCTGCCCTGCAGGTCGTCAATAGCGAGCCCGTGCAGACACACGTCCTGCGTCAGCAGGTCGATGCTCACCTTCTCGAGCGCCACGTGCGTGCCCAGTTTGTCGCTCAGCACCGTCAGCGCGCGACCCATCAGCCAGTTCTGCACCGGGCCGCAGTTAAGCAGCAACGCCGCCACAATCAGCAACACCGCAATCGAGCCGACGGTCCAGACACCCACCTTGAGACAACGCCTCAAGAGCCTCCCCCTTCCCCCTCCTAAAGGAGGGGGTGCTTGAGTATTATCTGTATTCTTTTCAGACATGAAAATTACAAATTGATGAATGAGACCACAAAAATACAAAAATTAGTGCGAATATTCTGCCGTAAATTTGTAATTTTGTGGTTTGAAATAAAGAGCCCACTTATCACCCCCTCCTTTAGGAGGGGGAAGGGGGAGGCCTGAAATGTATAACGCTTTCTGATGAGCAACCTCAAGATACAATATGCGAGCGACCTGCACCTGGAAATGAGCGGTTGTAGCGCCTATATACATGAGCACCCTCTCGTGCCGTCGGCCCCGGTGCTGCTGCTCGCCGGCGACATCCACGTCATCGGCTCGCCTTTCTTTGCCGGTCACCGGTTTTGGGACTGGTGTGCCGATAACTTCGAGCGCACCGTCATCGTGCCGGGCAACCACGAGTACTACGGCGGCGAGCCGGCTGTCGACGACACCGTCAACGCCCCCGACGGCTGGCGGTGGGACGTGCGGGACAATGTCACCTACGTCAACAACCGCGCCGTCACGTTGCCTGACCTCGACCTCACCGTGCTGGCCACAACCTTGTGGAGCCCCGTTGACCCGCTCAACGAGCCGGCCGTCAACACCCGTATGAACGACTGCCGCCTTATCCGCTACGGCGACGGCATCCTCAACGCCTCCGGTATGACGGCAATGCACCGCCGTTGCCTTGACTGGCTCGGCAAGGCCCTCAACGAGTGTCACACCGGCCACAAAGTGGTGCTCACCCACCACTGCCCCGCCATCATCGAGGATCCCCGCTACGGCACCAATAACCTCTCGAGCGCCTTTGTCATGCCACTCGAGCATTTTGTGGAGAGCAGCGGCGCCGACGCGTGGGTCTTCGGCCACACCCACTACAACGCCGGCCGCGGCCGGCGTCTTGGCTCCACCACCCTGCTGGTCAACCAACTCGGCTATGCCCCGGACGACGTCTGCCCCGACTTCGACCCCGCCGCCACCTTCACCCTGCCAGCGATTCCATCTTTTTCCGATAACTAACGCCGCCCTGTATGCAGTCACCTCGTGGCTGCCATCTATCGACAATCAGCAGCAAATCAAACATCCGAATATGAAACATCTACTATTGATACTGACAATTCTAACGGCGGCGGTGGCTGCCGCGCAGCCCGTGGACAGAGTCGCAGTTGCGCCCGCGGATAGTGTCGCCGTTGCAACGGTGGACAGCGTGGCCGTCACGCCCATGGACAGCGTTGTCGCACATCGAGTGGACAGCGTGGCGGCCGTGGCGGCGGCCAACACCACCCATTGGTTCAAGGAACTCAAGCGCGGCAAAGTGGACTTTGAGAGCGGACGCATTCGCTACCCGAAGTTTATCCGCTTTGTCTATAACACCGTCAAACTCTATCACCGCATCCTCAACAACTACGACACCACCTACGTGCAGGGCTACGGCAAGAAATTCCGCATCACCCTCAAGAACAACAACTGGCTCGACAACTACGACTGCGAGCCGTTTGAGAACACGCGCATCGAGTTCCTCGGCAGTTCGTCGAGCAGCATCGGCCTCTACCTGTCGGCCCTCGGCCTCTCGCTGGGCTACTCGATTGACGTGGACCGCATCGTGGGCAAGCGCAGCACAAGCAAGAAAATCGAAATCGGATACAACAACGCCCGCTTCAACATCGAGTTCTTCCACATGACCAACAAGGGCGCCATGACGATGGTCTTCCGCGACTTCGAGGCCAAAGAGAAATCGCGTATTGAGAAATTCACCGGCATCAGGCGGAAATCATGGTCGCTGAGCGCCAACTATTTCTTCAATCACCGCCGTTATGCCCACACGTCGGTCTATGGCTGCTCAAAGCGGCAGATGAAAAGCGCCGGCACGTGGATGGCCGGCTTTAGGGTTTCGCACCAGAGTTTCAACACCAAGGTCGACGAACTGCCGCAGGAGTATTTTTATCCTGAGGAACTGAAAGAGATGAAGGACGAGACCATGTTTGAGTACACCGACTACTGCCTCAGCGGCGGCTACGGCTACAACTGGGTACTCGGTCCAAAGTGGATCATCAACGGCACGCTGCAACTGTTCACCGGCCTCAAGCACGCCCACAAGGTATCGACCAGCGACGGCGGCCGCAACTTCTGGTCGGCTAACGGCAAGGTGCGCGTTGGCGTGAGTTACAACCACCGCAGTTTCTTCATCAGTCCGCAAGCCTACCTCGATACCCACTTCTTCAACACGGGCGAGTACCGCTTCCGCAGTTTCCTGATTGACTTCACCATCATCACCGGCTTCCGCTTCTGATGAAAAGTTGACCGTTGACCGTTAACCGGGCGTTGCCATTTCGGTCAACGGTCAACGGTTAACCTTTAGAAACAACAAAGCCTCGCGGCGGCGACATCAAGTCGCGAGCCACGAGGCTTTTGTTGTTTTTTTGACCGGCGCGCTGTTATGCCTCACGGCATAGCGATTGGCGCGGTCATCTGTAGCACCTTAAAAATTCCGTCAGCCTTAAAGCAGAGTGACCTCCACATCGGCCTCGGTCTCGGCGATGGCAATCTTGCCCTCGCGGGCCAGCCAACCGAGTGCGGCATAGAGCTCGTTCACTTTCAGCTTGGTTGCTTTCTTGATAGCCTTCAGTGCCAAAGTAGCCTTTGCCTCATCAAGGGCGTTCCAAACCAGACCGGCCCATGTACCAATAAGTTCTGCGTTCATAAACCTAAAAATTTAATAACCTAATAAAACAATCTGTCTTGAAAAACGCTGCAAAATTATAAATAACTTTTGAATTGACAAAATTTTTCTCCAAAAAAGTTACAATTTGCCACATTTTAGCCTCTTTTTGCCCACTAAAACCATCAAAACAGGCGACAAACGCACTCCTAAATTATAAACATGAATTACTATAAATTAATCATGTATTTTAATGAGGATATAATAAAACTTATCTTTGTTGACCTAATTGTCTTCACATCCTCATTGCGTCAAAGTCCCACACCACCCTCCTATTAGAGAGAGTGTGGGCTAAAACAACGGGTGGCGCCGCGCCACGCGGTGCCACCCGTCACTTGGGTTATAGTCAGATAATGTGTGTGGTTGCTTGCCTGTGAGTTATCGCACTACCTTGACTGCCGTCTGAGAGCCGTCGGAATGGGTTGTCACCACGATGTTGAAGCCGGCAAACGGCTCGGACGAGGCAACGCCCTGCAGGTTGTAGTAGGTCACTCCGGTGATGTCGGCCGAGGCCTTGATGTCGTTAACGGACGTGACAACACTCGTCGATGCAGTCCAGTTGAGCGTGAAATCGCTATGCTCGTCAACAGCGATGGCATCCTTGTCGAGTTTCACATTATATTTATAGGTCACAGTGCCCGAGGCGTTGTCGCCGTCCTCGGTAATGTCTTTCAGCACAAGGATGTCACCAATCACCTGGCTGGCGTTCACGTTGTCGACCGTGGCCGCAGCGCGACGAGGTGCACCGTTGCTGCCGCGGGTGCCGTTCAAAATGTCACCTCTGGTCCAACTGGTGCGGTCCACAAGCGACACATCAAAGTGCGACACTTTTTCCTCACCTACTCAAAACAATTAACCGAAAATCATTACACTTTAACTATTTTTCACGACCGGGACAAGACCGCGCCCCACATCGCCGCGCAAAAACTTTGCACTTCGTACTTCACACTTCACACTTTTTTATTAACTTTGCACATCCTAAAAACAACTTCTTTCCGGTAACCAACCATTAACTGACTATGAGCGAGAAACCAACAAACAGCAATGTGTCTCCGTGGGTGTGGATTCCGACGCTTTACTTCGCCGAAGGCATCCCATATTTTATCGTCAACAACATCTCGGTGCTCATGCTCGCAAAGATGGGCGTGCCTAACGACCAAATGGCATTCTTCACCAGCCTACTTTACCTCCCGTGGGTCATCAAGCCGTTCTGGAGCCCGTTTGTCGACATTATACGCACCAAGCGATGGTGGATTGTGGCCATGCAGGTGATTATGGCCGCCGCGTTCATCTTGCTCACAATGCTCATGCCCAAGCCCGAGCCGGCGATGATCGCCGGCACGCAGACGCCCATCAGCATGTTCTATGTCACACTGCTGCTGTTCACCGTCACCGCATTCGCCAGCGCCACTCACGACATCGCAGCCGACGGCTTCTATATGCTCGCCCTCTCGCAAAAAAACCAGGCCGCGTTCGTGGGCATACGCTCAACATTCTACCGCCTCGCTAACATCTTCGGACAGGGCGTGCTGGTATATATCGCCGGCGTGATTGAGACCAAGTATAACGACATCCCGCTCTCGTGGACCGTCACAATGGGCATCAGTGCCGCAATCTTTGCCTGCGTCACGATTTACCACCTTTTCTTTATACCGCGCCCCGAGGCCGACAAGCCGGTGAGCGTCGCCGGCCAAGACGGCCCTCACATCGGCTTTGCGCAACGCGCCAAAACCATCTTGATTGACTTCGGCCACACATTCGCCACATTTTTCACAAAACCCGGACTATGGTTGGCAATCATCTTCATGCTGCTATACCGCCTGCCGGAGGCCTTCCTGCTCAAACTCTGCACACCGTTCCTCGTGGATAGCGCGGAACACGGCGGCCTTGCCATGAGCACCGAGGACGTCGGTCTGGTCTATGGCACCATCGGCGTCATCTTCCTCACCGTGGGCGGCATCCTGGGCGGCATCTACGCCTCGCGCGTGGGCCTCAAGAAGTCGTTGTGGGTAATGGCGGCCTGCATGACGCTGCCATGCCTCACGTTCTGCTATCTGGCCGAGTGCCTGCCCTCTAACATCTGGGCCATCGGCACGGCCGTCGCCATCGAGCAGTTTGGATACGGCTTCGGCTTCACCGCCTATATGCTCTACATGATTTACTTCAGCGAGGGCGAGTACAAGACAAGCCACTATGCCATCTGCACGGCGTTCATGGCGCTGAGCATGATGTTGCCGGGAATGGTCGCCGGATGGCTGCAGATGAAGTTAGGCTACGCCAACTTCTTCTGGATGGTCATCGCCTGCTGCGTCGCCACCCTTATCGTCACTTGGCTCGTCGACCGACGCATCGACCCCGACTACGGCCGCAAATAAAAAAGGGTTGAGGGGTTGAGAGGTTGAGGGGTTGAGCCATTTGCTGCCGCAAATGGAGATAAATGTAGTGCCTGGCCTTGGCCTGGCCGTTACTGAAACAAAAAGATTTTAGAAAGATTTCCCACGTGACAACGTGGCCTAAAATTAACTTAAATACAATGAAACGAATAATAGCAATCGTGGCGGCGATGGCCGCCCTGATGGCCGCGGCACAGACTGTCAAACCCGGCATCGAGGTGCTGCGCGACGGCGGCTTCCGTGAACTGCAAGGCAAGCGCGTGGGACTGGTCACCAACCCAAGCGGCATCGACAACAACCTGCGCTCCACAGTCGACATCCTCAACGAGGCGCCCGGCGTGAAACTCGTCGCCCTCTTCGGACCGGAACACGGTGTGCGCGGCAACGCCCACGCTGGCGACGCCGTCACCGACGCGGTCGACCCCAAGACCGGCGTGAAAATGTACTCGCTCTTCGGCAAGACCCACAAGCCCACCGCCGACATGCTCCGAGACCTCGACGTGCTCGTCTATGACATCCAGGACGTGGGCTGCCGCAGTTACACGTTCTACGCCACTATGGGCGTGTGTATGGAGGCCTGCGCCGAGCAGGGCAAGGAGTTTATGGTCCTTGACCGCCCCAACCCGCTGGGAGGCAACAAGGTGGAGGGCTGCCTGGTGGAGCCGGGATACTTCTCGTTTGTCAGCAAGTACGCTATCCCCTACGTCTATGGTCTCACGCCGGGCGAACTCGCCCGCTACCTCAACGAGGAGGGACTCATCGCCAAGAAGGCAAAACTCACCGTCATCCCCATGCGGGGCTGGACACGAGACATGAAATTCCGCGACACCGGTATGCCGTGGGTTCTACCCTCACCCAATATCCCCACTCCCGAGAGCGCGTTCTTCTACCCGTTGAGCGGCATCGCCGGCGAACTTTACACGTTCAACATCGGCGTGGGCTACACCCTGCCCTTTGAGATGTTTGCCGCCACATGGGCCGATGCCGACCGCGTTTGCGACGCGATGAACGCACTCCGGCTGCCGGGCCTCAACTTCCGCCCAATCAACGTCAAGCCCTTCTGGGTGACGAGTGTCGACGTCAACAAGGAGAAAAAAGAGGTGCACGGTGTGCAGACCTACATCACCGATGTTGACGCCGCCAACCTCACCCTCACCCAATTCTACTTCCTCCAAGTTATCCACGAACTGTACCCCGATTTCAAAATATTTGACCAGAACCCGAAGCGGCACGCGATGTTCGACAAGGTGTGCGGCACCAAGGAAATCCGCGAGCGCTTCATGAAGCGTTACCGCGTGGAGGACATCGCACCCTATTGGAACAAGGACAACGAGTCCTTCAAAAAGAAATCCTCCAAATACTACCTTTATTAAAAGGTTGAGAGGTTGAGCGTTGAGAGGTTGAGCCATTTGCTGTCGCAAATGGGAATAAATGTAGGGCTTGGCCTTGGCCTGGCCGCCCTAGAGCAGAACTATTATCCCCAAGCGCGCCAGCGCGAGGCTCAACCCCTCAACCCTCAACCCCTCAACTCCTTCCTATCGAATGGACAACTATAGCGAATTCGCGAGGCGCGCGAGAGACATCACCGCTCCCGACCGCGTCTATACCGACGAACTGCGCCGCCTCGCCTGGGGCACCGACGCCGGCTTCTACCGGCACGTGCCGCAAGTGGTGGTGCGCAGCGCAAACGAGAACGAGGTGAGCCGACTGCTCGCCGCGGCCGACGAACTGAACCTGCCCGTCACGTTCCGCGCCGCCGGCACGAGCCTCTCGGGCCAAACGGTGAGCGACTCAATCATCATCGTCGCCGCCAAGCACTGGGAAGGTTACTCCATCGCGCCGGACGGCCTCACCGTCACGCTGCAGCCGGGACTAACCGGCGCGCGCGTTGACAAACTGCTGGCACCCGTCGGACGCACATTCACGCCCGACCCCGCGTCAAAAAACAGCGCCATGGTGGGCGGCATCGTCATGAACAATGCCAGCGGCATGAGTTGCGGCACCCACGCCAATAGCGACAAAATGCTCGTCAGCGCGAGACTCGTGCTGGCCGACGGCACCGTGCTCGACACCGGCGACGCCGAGAGCCGCAAGAGTTTCCGCCTCAGCCACCCACACATCGTCAAGGGCGTCATGGACCTGAGGGACCGCGTGCTCGCCGACGGCGAACTGACGGAACGCATCCGCCGCAAATATGCCATCAAGAACGTCACCGGCCTGAACCTGCTGCCGCTCGTCACCTACTCCGACCCCTTTGACATCATCGCCCACCTGATGGTGGGCAGCGAGGGCACGCTCGCCTTCGGCAGCCGCTTCACCATGCTCACCGGCCCGCTGCACTCCCACCGCGCCAGCGCCATGCTCTACTTCAACCGTATGCGCACCGCCTGCGAGGCCGTCGTCGCCCTCAAGCCGGGACCCGTCCACTGCGCCGAACTGCTCGACAGCAAGTCGCTCGCCAGCGTGGGCGACAGTCAACAATCAACGGTTAACGGTCAACCTTTCAATAAAGGCCTCACCGCTGTGCTCGTCCAAACCTTTGCCGATAGCCAAGACGAACTCCAGGCCAACATCCGGTGGATTGAAGACGCCCTGCGACCCTATGAACTCGCCGTGCCGGCACGCTTCACGAGCGACCCGAAGGAGTACGGCAAATATTGGGCCATCCGCAGCGGCATCTTCCCGCAAGTGGGCGGCACACGACCCTTGGGAACCACCGTCATCATCGAGGATGTCGCCTTCCACATCGATGACCTGCCACAGGCCACCGAAGACCTCGCGCAGATGCTCATCGACCACGGCTACGACGACGCGTGCATCTACGGCCACGCCCTCGAGGGCAACTACCACTTCATCATCGCCCAGAGTTTCGACACTCCCGAGCAGGTGGCGCGCTACCGCAACCTGATGGAGCAGATTGTCAAACTTGTGGTCGACAAGTATGACGGCTCGCTCAAGGCCGAGCACGGCACGGGGCGCAATATGGCTCCGTTTGTGCGGCACGAGTGGGGAGACAAGGCGTTTGAGGTCATGCGAGACATCAAGCGTCTCTTTGACCCCAAGGGGCTGCTCAATCCCGGAGTGATTTTCAACGACGACCCGGAGTGTTTCATTCACGACATCAAGCCAATGCCGCTCGCCGACGATGTGGTGGACCGCTGCATCGAGTGCGGCTTCTGTGAGGTGAACTGCGTCACCAACGGCTTGACGCTCTCGTCGCGCCAACGCATCATCGTGCAGCGCGAGATGGCGCGCCTGCGGCTCACCGGCCTTGACCCGGACCTGCTCGCCAAACTTGAGAAACAATACCGATACTTGGGCGAGCAGACTTGCGCCGCCGACGGCCTGTGCTCCACGTCATGTCCGATGGGCATCAACGTGGGCGAACTCACCCACCACCTGCGCGCCCTCGGCCGACAGCCGGGCACGCTGGCCCACGGCGCCGGTGACTTCGCCGCACGCCACTTCAAGGGCGTCAAGACCGCCCTCAAGGGCCTCCTCTACGTTGCCGATGCCGCCCACTCCCTGCTGGGCGACAGCGCCACCGCCGCCGTCGGCCGCGCCATGCACGCCGTCGGCCTGCCCCTATGGACGCCGTCACTGCCGGGGCCATGCAGTCCTCCCCCCTCCCCACTCCTGAAGGATGGGGAGAAAGGAACGGCAACTCCCAAACGCGTCGTCTATTTCCCGAGTTGTATCAACCAGACCATGGGCCACGGCAAGACTAAAAGCGAGATGCCTTCAAAGGAGTGGAGTGCAAAGCGGCCACGCCGCTTTGAAAACATGGACCTCACCCAAGCCGTCGTCACCCTGCTGCAACACGCTGGCTGGGAGGTCGTCTTCCCCAAGGATATGGACAAGATGTGTTGCGGCATGATTTGGGAAAGCAAGGGTATGCCGGACATCGCCGTCCGTAAGGCCTCTCAACTCGAGCAAGCGTTGCTCGAGGCAAGCGACGGCGGACGGTGGCCGGTGGTCTGCGACCAAAGCCCCTGCCTCCACCACATGAGGCAACATTTCAAGACCGTCAAACCGCTCGAACTCGTTGAGTTTATCCACGACCACGTGCTCGACGACCTTGAGATTACACCCGTGGACGAGGCTGTCGCGCTGCACCTCACGTGCAGCACGCGACTGATGGGCATCGCCGACAAGGTGCTCGACGTGGCGCGACGCTGCGCGAGCGAGGTCATCGTGCCCGACGGTGTGGGCTGCTGCGCCTTTGCCGGCGACAAGGGCTTCACTCACCCCGAGATGAACGCCTATGCCCTGCGGAACCTCCGCGCCGAACTTGAGCGCCACGACATCCGCCGCGGCTACAGCAACAGCCGCACCTGCGAAATCGGCCTCACCACCCACGGCGGCATACCCTATCAGCACCTCGTCTACCTCGTCCTCGAGGCAGCGTCCTCCCCCACCCCCTCCTAAAGGAGGGGGTGTCAAGTTCTCCTATTTCTCCAAGTTCTCCTATTACTCCTGTAATTAATGAAACAAAAACAACACACCCCTCCTATAGGAGGGGGAGGCCGTCTTCTCTCGCTCGATGTACTGCGAGGCATCACCGTGGCCGGAATGCTATTGGTCAACAACCCTGGCTCATGGGGCAGCCTCTACGCCCCGCTGGCTCACGCCGAGTGGACCGGCCTCACGCCCACCGACCTTGTATTCCCGTTCTTTGTGTTTGTCATGGGCGTTTCAATGTGCTTCTCACTGAGTCGCCTTGACTACAAGCCCTCGCGACAAACAATCTTGAAGATTGTCAAGCGTGCCGTCATTCTCTTCCTCATCGGCTGGGCCGTGGGGTGGTTCAGCCACCTGATGTACGGCCTCAAGGCCGGAAAACCGTTTGCCGAGGCGGTCAACCACATCGACACGATGCGCATTTTGGGTGTTTTCCAGAGGCTCGCTCTGTGCTACCTCTTCGGTTCGCTCATTGTCATCACTGTCAAGCACAAGTGGCTGCCGTGGCTGTCGGCCGCCATCCTCGTCGGCTACGCCCTGCTGTTGGGCCTCGGACAGGGATACGACTTCTCGCTCGACAACATCATCGCGCGCGTCGACGGCGCCGTGCTCGGCGAGCAACACATGTATCACGAGAGTGCCTTTGGCCAAAAGATAGCCTTCGACCCCGAGGGCATCCTCAGCACCATTCCCTGCATCGCCCATGTGCTCATCGGCTTCATGACCGGCAAAATGCTGCTGCGCGTCAAGGACAACAACGAGAGGCTGCGCCAACTGCTGCTTTGGGGCTTTGTGATGATGCTCACGGCGTGGCTGCTGTCCTACGGCATCCCCGTGGGTAAGAAGATGTGGAGCAGCACCTTTGTGCTCGCCACCGCCGGACTGGCCATGAGCGTGCTTGGGCTGCTCACGTGGATTATCGACATCAACGGCCGTGACCGGTGGTGCCGACCCTTGCAGGCCTTCGGCATGAACCCGCTGGCAATCTACACCCTCGGCACCGTGCTCGCCATCCTCTTCAACACCATCATCCTGGGGCATAACGCCGACGGCGACCCGGTCACCATCCATAGCGCCATCCACCACTTCTACCTCGGCTGGCTGCCCGAGAAGGCCGCAAGCGCCCTCTTTGCCATCACCTTTGTGGCCATCAACTATCTGCCCGCATGGCTGCTGCAACGCAAGAAGATCTACATCAAAATATAATGAGCCAGTAATCAATTAAAAGAGTTGAGTGCAAAACGGCCACGCCGTTTTGATAATAACGACTATCAACTAACGACTAACGACTAAAAATATGATCCTTATCGCAGACTGCGGCTCCACCAAGATCGAGTGGTGCCTGCTCAACGGCAACGAGAAGGTTGCCCAGATTTTCACCACGGGCATGAACGCCCTCATGCTCACCGAGCAAGAGATGACCGCCCGCATCCACGACGAGTTGCTCCCCCACCTGCAGGGCTATCGTGTGGACGAGATTTACTACTATGGCGCCGGCATTATCAGCGACGAAATCAAGCAACACGTCATCGGCGCTCTCGTGGCGAACATTCCCACCGCGGCGCGCGTCGAGGTCGACACCGACCTGCTCGCCGCCGCGCGCGCACTTTGCGGCCGTGAGCCGGGCGTGGCGTGCATCATCGGCACCGGCAGCAACTCCTGCTACTACGATGGTGAGCGCATCGTCGACAACGTGTCGCCGCTGGGCTATATCCTCGGCGATGAGGGCAGCGGCGCCGTGTTGGGCAAACTGCTCATGGGCGACCTGCTCAAGAAGCAACTGCCACAAAGCGTCATCAACGACTTCAACGCCGAGTATCACCTCGACCGCACGGCAATCATCACCGCCGTCTACCGCCAGCCGGCAGCAAACCGTTTCCTCGCACAGTTCGGCCCATTCATCAAGAGCCACCTCAACGTGCCCGAGGTCAAAGCACTCGTGGTGAACGCCTTCAAGGCATTCTTCACGCGCAACGTGGCAAACTATGCCGGCTATCGTGAACTGCCCTGCAACTTCGTGGGCTCCATCGCGTGCCACTTTGCCGACCAACTGCGTGAGGCCGCGGCTGCCTGCGGCGTCACCATCGGCACCATCGTCGCCGCCCCAATGGAAGGCCTCGTCCGCTTCCACAGTACAAAGTAGAATGCCTCTCGTCTATTTCCGTTTATCCTTATTAAATCCGCATTGATTATAAATAGACGTAAATAGACGAGAGATTTCTTGCGGATGTATCAAACATCGAGTAGCCGCTCCACGCGGTCCAAAACTGAGTTGAGTTCGGCAAGCGTATCAGCCTGTAGCATGGCAATGCGCGTGGGACGGAAGCCATATATGCCCTTAAACAATGGAGTGGCAGCCAAGTGACGACGGGTGTGCAAGATACCGCGACGCTCGTCTCCGATGCGTTCCACACTATTCATCAACTGGCGCCGTAGCATAGCCATTTTTTCACGCCAGCCAATCAAGGGTATCTCGCCGGTGGCGAGATACTCTTTTATTTCACGGAACACCCACGGGGCACCGATTGACGCGCGACCTACCATCACCGCGTCCACGCCATAGCGGTCAAACGCCTCACGGGCGCGCTCGGGTGTGGTGACATCGCCGTTACCGATGATGGGTATCGTCATCCGTGGATTGTTCTTCACCTCGCCGATGAGAGTCCAGTCGGCCTCGCCGTTATACATCTGGGAACGCGTGCGACCGTGAATGGCGAGTGCGGCGATGCCGCAATCCTGCAGACGCTCAGCCAAGTCAACAATAATTTTACTGTCGTGGTCCCAACCCAAGCGAGTCTTGACTGTGACGGGCAGGTTGACTGCCTTGACAACCTCACGAGTAATTTCGAGCAATAGCGGCACGTTGCGTAACATTCCGCTGCCGGCACCCTTGCCGGCAATCTTTTTCACCGGACAACCGAAGTTGATGTCAATCACATCGGGGCCGGCCGACGCGGCAATGCGCGCAGCCTCTACCATCGACGGCACGTCGCGACCGTATATCTGTATCGCCGCGGGACGCTCTCCATCACTAATCTCCATCTTCATCATCGTGCTGGCGATGCTTCGCACCACAGCGTCGGCCGAGACAAACTCGGTCGTCACCATGTCAGCACCCTGCTCGCGGCACAGCAGACGGAACGAGCGGTCGGTCACATCCTCCATCGGGGCAAGCACCACAGGGCGCTCTCCCAAGTCTATATTGCCAATCTTCATGAATGAAATATCAGCCCGAAGGGCGTTATTTATATAGCCACCAACGATAGTTGGGGGTACAAAATTAGGTATTTTTGTAAAAAGTGACAACCAAAACTGCGATTAATATTTGAAAAATGTGTAATTTTGTAGTTTGAATTTAAGAAACCACCAAACTCCCCTCCTTCAGGAGAGGTAATGGAAAGACTGAAATATAGCATCTGCCTGACCCATCATTTAAGAGGGGTAAGGGAAAGCCTTATGAACCGGGAAATATTCAAGATAGCGCTACCGGCGATTGTGGCAAACGTCACAATACCGCTATTAGGGTTGCTCGACACTGCGATTGCCGGGCACCTCGGCGCGGCTGCCTATCTCGGCGCCATCTCGGTGGGCACAATGATGTTTAACCTCATCTATTGGAACTTCGGCTTCCTGCGTATGGGCACCAGCGGCCTCACAGCCCAAGCCTACGGCGAAGGCTCACGCCACAACCAGGCGCGTGTGCTCCATCAGGCTGTAATGCTCGCGTTGCTCATCTCGGTTGGTATTCTGCTGCTGCAAACGCCCTTGCAGCAAATCACTCTGCTGGCCATCGGTCCAAGCGACACCGTGCGACAACTCGCCTTGCAATTCTACTACATCTGCATCTGGGGAGCGCCGCCATTGTTAGTCATGATGTCCATCAAGGGTTGGATGCTCGGGATGCAGGACTCGTGGGGAGCGATGATGATTTCTGTTATCGTCAACGTGCTCAACATCATTGTCTGCCTCATCGCCGTCTACGGCATCGGCCTGGGGTTCATGGGAATAGCCGTGGGAACTGTCACTGCCGAGTGGCTCGGCTTGTTTTATAGTTGCTGGCTGTTGCAGCGACGCCACGGGTGGCTTAAGACGCATTTAGACTGGCATATGGCTATCAGTCGCGAGGACTATAGCCGTTTCTTCAAGGTCAACGGCGACATTTTTGTGCGTAGCGCGCTGATGATGGTCGTCATGCTCTTCTTCATGGCCGTGGGCGCGCGCAGCGGCGACCTGCTGCTGGCAGTCAACGCGCTCATCATGCAACTCTTCACGCTCTATAGTTACTTCCTTGACGGCATCGCCTTTGCCGGCGAAGCAATCGTGGGTAAGTACAGCGGCAGCGGCGATGACCGCCATGTGGACAGTAGCGTGCACCATCTGTTTTTCTGGGCCGCAGTGCTCACCGTGATTTTCACGTTAATCTATGCTTTCCCGCATGATGTGTTTGCCCTTCTGACCGACAATACCGACGTTGTGCGCACTGCCATGGATTATCGACTGTGGTGCGCGTTGATACCGGTTGCCGGCATGGCGGCTTTTGTGTGGGATGGAGTGTTTATCGGGCTGACACGTACCCGAGGTATGCTCATGGCTGTGGTGGTGGCATTCCTTGCTTTCTTTGCGGTCTTCTATCTCGTCCCGTCTTCTTGGGGCAACAACCGCCTCTGGCTCGCTTATATTGTCTTCTTGGCAATGCGGGGTGCGGTACAGACTGTCCACTACCACTTGGTAATTAAGCGCACCCCTCTAACAACTAATGACTAACAACTAATGACTAACGATATGCAACAATTCTGGATTAATCAAGACGGAGTGCAGCAAGGTCCCATGACGCTCGACCAACTGCGCCAACTGGGTGTCAAGCCCGAAGCCTACATGTGGTGCACGGGAATGCCCGACTGGCTGCCCGTTGCGCAAGTGCCCGAGGTGGCAGCCCTCATCGGAGAAGCACAAAATACAAAGCACGAGGAGCGAAGCGACGAGCCTATATCTGAGCCTGCCCCCGGCCAGACCGACGAGGCCGCTGTTGAGGCTCCGCAATTACCGGCCGAAGATGAGCAACCGGCCGCGATGCCTGACCTGCCGCAACAAGCCTTGGAGCCCGCGCAACCGCAGTATCAGCCGCAGCAGCCCATGCCGCAACAGGCCATGCCCAAAATGCCGCCCACCAACCTCGGCTGGGCAATCGGCTCGATGCTTCTGTGTTGCATCCCGCTGGGTATCATTGCCATCATCTATAGCAACAAGGTGAGCACCAGTTACTATAACGGCGACTACGAGGCGGCTGAGCGCTATAGCGAGACCAGCGCGTGGTGGTGCATCGCCACAATCGTGCTCGGCATCATCTCACAACCGTTCCTATCGTTGCTGACAATGTGATGAAAGCCAAGCGGTGGCTCTTGCCGGCGATTGCCACAATCGTGGTAGTCGCTCTGGCTGTCATATATTACCGCTTCGACCCCGCGCAGGGGGGAGGATGGTTCCCGCAGTGCGCCCTATACAAGTTCACCGGACTGCGGTGTCCCGGCTGCGGCATGCAGCGGGCCGCACACGCCTTGTTGCACGGCGACATAACGGGTGCGCTGCACTACAACGCCTTGATGCCGCTTATCGTGCTGACGCTGTTCATTTGTATCTTTAACGAATGGCGTGGAGACCGCAACGGCCGCTTGTGGCTCATCGTCACACACCCGGTCACGTCTTTCATTATCCTCGCCGTCATGATTGGCTGGATGATACTGCGCAACCTCATCGGCTGCTAATTTCACCCACAAGCCTCACATTCGTCACACAACGCATTCTCGGATGAGATTAGCCGGAGAGAAGACTACGGCAATGCCGCGATTGCGTTAAAGATCATTCCAAGCGCGACAAGCAAGACGGCTATGATAATGCCGGCAAAAATATGGAAACGCAACGAAGCCGGTTTGTTCGGCTCTCCATCCATCCAAGCCGGAATTAAACTGCCTGGCAAGAAAAAAGACGAGGTCACCTCCGGCTCAGGAATCCTTTCACTCTCAGCCGCAGTAGGGACGGGGCGTTCTCTCTCTCCTGAAGGGACATCGCCTGCCGTCAGGTTATCATTCTGCATGTAGCCTGTTCGCGTCTGCTTTTGCTCTTCATCCGGAACTTGGCGCACACCACAATAAGGACAATAAGTAATCTTCAAGTCACGAGGCAACGCCTCGCCACAGTTGAAGCAGTAGCGGAAGGCGGTAGCCGTAGCCGGCTTCTCAAGCGCGGCGGCCGACTCATATCCATCAACAACAATGTGGTTGAGGCACACGGGGCACACAACCACGCCGCCGTGGGCTCGCAGTTCCCCGTCACTCACACCGATCACGCGGCCGCAACGGTCGCACCGGCATTCCACTATCGTCTTCTGGTCACCTGCCATCATTGTAAAGCATTCAAGGCTGCAAAATTACTAAACTTTTGCCATTCCACCAAATAGCCATCCGCTCAAGTGAAATCTTTTGCAAGAGCGACACGCCTGCGCACAATAAAGCCTCCCGTAGCGGCTTCATACCATTCGGGAGGCTCACACTGCCGTTTAAGGCTACCGGTCACTTGCCACCGAAACTCCACGTGAGTTTCACATGACCGGTGTTTGACTTTAGATTCACGAGATGACCATTCTTATCATCGGCAGTGCCTATCTTCGATAGGCCAAAGTCGAGACCATAGGATAATTGGAATTTGCGGAAGCGGATGCCGAAGTCACCGCTGAGGCCAAACTCGGTGGACGTTAGAGACTGCAACGGCAACCTATTATCATCGCCTTCGCCGGACTTGAACGAGACGTATGGTCCGGCGTGCACAAAAAGCGAACACTTCGAGAAACTGTAGCGGTATCCGACGTGCAGAGGGATGGCGATGTGGGTCGACAACATGTTGCGCAAGTCGTAGGCGGAGTCAGTTATCTTGCCACCTTTCTGAACCACATGGAAACCAAGCAGTCCGTAGAGCGTGGACGGGCTGCCGTGGAATGTGGAAATCGGCTTTGTGAAGTCCAGTCCGGCTGTGAAGCCCAACTTTTGTGAATCATAAATCTTGTTGCACCTTGCCCAACTCAATCCCACAGACAGGTCGATGGTCATGTCGCTGATAAAGCCCTTGAAACCACCTTGGGCACTCGCCGTCGACACCGCGAGGGCCATTAGCAAAACAATAAATAATCTCTTCATAGTGTTTGGTATAAAATTGAATAATTATGAATATCGCTTGCAAAAATATATCAAATTCCACAGATAACAATCGTCCAATCTGTCCATTTGACATCCACTTCATCCAAGTCAATTCGGGTCTGATTTGCATCGGAATGGATGCTGTAAGCAATAGTTCGGTAAATTTTTGGGTTGAAAGAGTGGCAAGTGCAAACGATTGCAATCAAAATCAGTTAATTAATTATTATGGTGGGGCGGCGAGTCGTGGAATAATTAGTAATTTTGTTTGCTGACTACCGACAAACAATTAACAACCATTATAGTATAAACTGATGAAAAAGATTTGGACGTTACTCATCGCCGCGTGGATGGCGATGCCGGCGCTCGCGGCCGGATGGCCCGCCAACTATGCGGGTGTGTTGTTACAAGGTTTTTATTGGGACAGTTACGACGACACCAAGTGGACAACCCTTGAGAGCAACGCCGCCGAACTGGGCGACCTGTTTGACCTGATTTGGATTCCAAACTCGGGCAGTTGCGACGCCAGCGGCACGAGCCGGCAGATGGGCTACGCTCCCGTCTATTGGCTGCGCCACAACTCGTGCTTTGGCAACGAGACCCAGTTGCGCAGCATGATTGAGACTTACCGTTCTATGGGCACCGGCATCCTGATGGATCTTGTGCTCAACCACAAGAGCGGCGTCAAGGATTGGTGTGACTTCGCCAACGAGACGGTCACCGGCAAGAACACCGGCAAGACCTACCAGGTAACATGGGACAACGAGAAGTATTCGCAAATCTGCAACACCGATGAGTGCAACGCCAGCGGCTACAAGACCACCGGCGCCGCCGACGAGGGCGAGAACTTTGACGGCTCGCGCGACCTCGACCACACCAACGCCACGACCCAAGCCAACGTGATTACCTATATGGACTTCCTGCTCAACGAGTTGGGCTTCAGCGGCTTCCGTCTGGACATGACCAAAGGATACGCGGGCTACTACACAGGCATCTATAACAACGCGACCCACCCCACCTTCAGCGTGGGCGAGTACTGGGACGGCAACGCCGATGTGCTGCGCAAGTGGCTCGATGACACCCACCAGTGGCGTGACGACATCAACGAAATCCAGAGCGCGACGTTTGACTTCGCCCTCAAGTATCGCATCAACGAGGCCTGCAGCGGCACGTGGAGCGCGCTCAACGACAAGGGCCTCTGCGCCGACCCAGCCTACAACCGCTACGCCGTCACCTTTGTCGACAACCACGACACCTCGCGCGACGATTGGAACAAGTGCGGCAGCAACATCGCCGCGGCAAACGCCATCATCCTCGCGTTGCCCGGCACGCCCTGCGTTTTTCTGCAACACTACCAGAACTACAAGCGTGAAATCAGCAACATGATACGCGGTCGCCGCGCCGCCGGCATCCACAACCAGAGCGAGATCACCGTCCAGCAAGAGAGCAACGGCGGCTACATCATCGAGACTCAAGGCAAGTTCGGCAAGGCTTACCTCCAACTAGGCAACGCCGTGAACAACGGTACGCCCAGCGGCTTCCAACTCGTGCAGAGCGGCACCGCCTACAAATACTTTGTCAGCGAAGGCCTCGACTGGCGCAACAGCACCAAGCAGGGCGGTAACATCGGCGGTGGCGGCACCATTGACCCCACGCCCGACCCATCCAAACTCACTATCTACGTGCAGCCCAGCGACCCCAGCGGCAGTTATTTCTACGCTTGGGACGACAGCGAGAAACAACTCATGGGCGCATGGCCCGGCACGATGATCGGCAGCCTGGGCCGCACAGAGGTCGCCGGCAGCGTGTGGTACTACAAGACCTTTGACGTGAGCAAGGTGAACATCATCTTCAACAACGGCAACGGTGGCGACGGCAACCAGACCATCGACATCAAGGGCCTGACGAGCAGTGCCTTCTTCACCTATAGCGGTGGCGGCAACTACAAGAACGTCACCAACGAGGTGGCCGGTTACATCGACTACCAGATTCCCGACATCGCCCCGCGCATGGAGGGACACGTGTACGCCTACCTCGAGACTAACGACTACGCCACGCCGAGCGTCTACACCTGGAACGCCCTCAAGGGCAACAAGGAGTACAGCGGCGCGTGGCCCGGCACCAAGATGACAAGCGTGGGCACCGCGCCCAACGGCAAGAAGGTGTGGCTGTGGGACGGCGGCACCGACCAGAGCGATATGCCGGACCACATCATCTTTAACGACAGCAAGACGAGCAACGCCGCCCAGACGGCCGACCTCACCTTTGTCAACGGCGGCTACTACACCCTCATGGGCACCGTGGGCTGCCTCGAGCCGACCGAGAAGCCGGAGCCGACCCACGACACCGTCTACATCATGGGCTCGGTGAACGGCAACGGCTGGGCTCCCAATGTGGGCTATGAGATGGCCACAGAGGACGGCATCGTCCACACCGCCGGCGTGACAATCACCGACGCCGTGGGCTACTTCTCGTTCTCCACCAAGTTGGCCGAGACCGCCGGTGAGGCCGCTTGGGACGACATCGCCATGTACCGCTTCGGAGCCCTCAGCGACGACCCGGAGGCCGAGAACCGTCCGATTCTCGCCAGCGAACTCGGCACCGCCCTCCCGCTGAGCGACGACGGCTACGCCCTCGCCTTCGGCCTGGGCCGCGGCACCTATGAGTTCACCATCGACCTCAAGGCGCGCACCCTCACCGTCACCGGCAGCGGCACCCCGATTCCGGAACCCACCGGCGAGGTCTATATCCTCGGCGAGGTGAACGGCAACACCTGGGCTCCCAATGTGGGCTACCAGATGACCAAGGGCGATAACAACATCTACACCGCCACCATCGAGTGCAAGGGCGAGAACTCCGGCGTGAGTTACTTCTCGTTCACCAAGGTGCTCGCCGAGACGGCCGAGGATTGGGACGGCATCGGCGCATACCGCTTCGGTGCCGTGAGCGAAGACCCGGAAGCCGAAAACTTCCCCGTGACCGAGGAGATGCTCGGCACGCCCATCGCCGTCAGCGCTGACGGCAGCGCGCTGGCCTTCGGCATCGCCGCCGGCACCTACGACCTGTCGCTCGACCTGGTTGCGCGCACCCTCACCATCGTCTCTAACGGTACTCCCATCCCGCAACCCGAGACCGACGTCTACATCATGGGCGAGGTGAACGGCAACGGCTGGGCTCCCAATGTGGGCTACAAGATGACGGCCAAGGGCGACAACGTGTTTGAGGCCGATGTGACCACCACGGGCAACGGCTCGGGCACGAGTTACTTCTCGTTCACCACCAAACTCGCCGGCACCGCCACCGACTGGGACGGCATCACGCCCTACCGCTTCGGTGCCGTGAGCGATGATCCGGAGGCCGAGAACCGTCCGATTCTCGCCACAGAACTCGGCAGCACCCTCACCCTCAGCGGTGACGGCAGCGCCCTCGCCTTTGGCATCGCCGACGGCAGTTACCACTTCGTGGTCAACCGCGCCGCGCGCACCCTCGTGGTGACCGCCGGCAGCGGTGCCGACCCGATGGACATCAACAATGACGGCAAGGTGGACGTCGGCGACGTGAACGCTGTGCTCGCAGCCATCCTCGCCGGCGACAGTGACACCGCTCTCGATGTCAACCACGACGGCCACGTCGACGTCGGCGACGTCAACGCCATCCTCGCCGCCATCCTCAGCAAGTGAGAAACTGTATCATAATTGGCGCACGCGTTGCGTGCGGAAATCTTTCAAAAATCATTCAAAATATCACATCTATTAAATAATCATAAATGAGGAAATTAATTATTTGATTTTATTTTAGATTTTGAAAGATTTCCCGCCCGTTAGGGCGGCTCAATCACAAAATATAAATTATGATACAGTTTCATCCTCCCCAAGTGAGCCCCGTCAGGGGCGACAGCCCATAGGCGGGGGCGCAAGCCCCCGTGACTATGGCGCAAGTTTTTCTCAATTCAAGCCCCGTAGGGGGCGACAGAACCATTCGGAGACTGTCGCCCCTACGGGGCTTGAATTGCGCGGTAACCATCTCTATTACGGACGCTTGCGCCCCCACCTATGGGCTGCCGCCCGCGTCGTGTTTCCCCTGTCAAACACTTTCCCTCCAAATCTGTTTGGCATGGAAAACAGACCTATAGCTCAATTTGCAGGCTGAAACCTTTCTCAAAGCCTGATATACTGGCGTTTCGCGCAATCAAGCTACCTTTAGCAATAAATCGACGGTTGAAATTGCTCAATAGCTCATTTTGGACAATTAAAGACAATCAAAAACAGTCTTCGAAAAGGCAATAAGGTCAACAAATACAAATTATGACAAAAGAGCAAAAGGGCTCATATTGCTTGCCCTTTTGCTCTTTTGTCTCTTTTGCGTTTATGTGATAAAGGGGATTGGTTTTATGCAAGCAGGCGGGTGACGTGGCGACGGATGACGATAAAGTCGATTGCCACAAGTATAGCGAGCGCGGCAGCACCGATGACAAACGGCCAAACACTCCAACCGGTGGACAGTCCTACATCAGCCAGCACGGGGCTGTAGAGGAAGCGCACAAGCAGCGTGGCGGCCGCGGCCAGCACGAGCGCCACAACAGCACTGATGACCACGATGCGGCCATACTGCCGCGCGACCATCGCCGGAGTGTAGCCCAGCAGCATCACGTCACGCACTTGACGCGAGTTGCGTTGCAACAGCAACAGGATGCTAAGCAACAACAGGGTGAGGGCGAGAATGCTGATGATGAGCCCCACAGCGACCACAACGGTCACAACGAGCGCCATGAGCGACTGCGCGCGGCTGCCGTTCATTTTGTCGCCGGCCACCTCGAGGTTGTTGTCCTCCATGTAACGCTCCACGCGGGCATCGGGTGCGCCGTTAAGTTCCACAACCAAGCGTGTGGGCTGCGGCGTTGAGCCGTCGCCATAACGTGCTCTGGCCCAACGCATGAAATCCTGGGGCACTACGACAGTGTTCAACCTGCCCGAGAAGCCCACGATGCGGCCCTCGATCACGTCATTATATCCATTGCCGGCAAGTTCAAAACTTATAGGCAGCAGCGACGCCTGGCCGTAACTCACCCTCGGCAGCCCCACCGACGAGGCATACCCAAAGTTATACAACGAGAGATAGTCGCGTGGGATAATGATGGGGATGACAGGGCGGATACTGTCAAAGCCCCACTGCGTGGGGTCTACATCAAGGTAACGCTCGTCGACGGCCTCGAAAAAGAGCCCCGTGCGCAGCGCGCGTCCTCCCGTCCCCAGACCGATGCGCGCGGTAATCGAGAAGTTGCCGGCCTCAAAGGCGCCGGCACCACGACACCACGGCTGCGCCAGCAGGTCATCAACCTCTTGAGGCGTGAAACCGGTGTGGTCGCCAAGCAGCGCGCCTGCACTGGTCACGCGCCGGTTGATAACTAAATAGTCACTGCCGCCCAGACTATCATCGCCACCGCCAAACACGGGTTTGACGTCGTGATAAAACTGCACCGCCACCATCATGATGGTCACGCCCAACAGACACGCCAGGGTGAACGCCACGAGTTGAGTCTTGCTCATGCCCGAGCGCAGCAGCCGCCACAACAGGTTTTCGTTTCTCGTTTCTCGTTTTTCGTTATTTGTCGTCATGGTTGCGCTCATGGTTTGCGGGATAGTTGCAAGTTGCGGGAATAGTCGATGAGCAGCCGTGCGCCCACACTCATCACCACCACGGCCGCCCCTTGCCGGTCGGCCTCGGCGGCAATCATGCCGGCCGCGGCGCGGTTTGATGCCTCGTCAAGGTGGCTGGCGGGCTCGTCGAGCAGTAGCACGTCCATCGGCTGACACAGGGCGCGCACGATTGCCACACGCTGCCGCTGGCCGATAGAGAGACGCCCTGCAGGATAGTCAATGCGGTCTTGCAGACCGATAGCCGAGAGCATATCGCGGATTTCACGCTCGGTTTTATGGTCGGTGAGCGTGTTCTTAATCATGCAATTCTCGAGAGCAGTCAACTTGTCAAACAAGCGCAGGTCCTGCGGCACGTAGGACAAGTGACGACGGCGCAGGGCGCTCCACCGCTCAATGTCAAACGTCGAGATGTCCTCGCCGTCAAAGCGGATGCTGCCGCTATAGTCATTGCGGTAGCCATAGAGGAATGCGCAGAGCGTTGACTTGCCCTCACCGCTGGCGGCGGCCACCTCCACATGCTCGCCACGCGTGATGGTGCAGCCGGTGAGCCACACGTCGCTCGCGGGACGCGTGCCGGCAAACACGTCCGGCAACACGTTGTCTATCTCTATCTTGGTCATCTTTGAGTAATTAGGGATTACTAATTGATCTTCTCGCAGCCGTTTTGGCCACGGTAAGGCTCGATATGGATATAGGTTATCACATGGCCGAAGGCATCGGTCAAAGCGTGCTCAACGGCATTGCTAATGTCGTGACCAGCAGCCACGGTGAGGTCGCCGTCCACCTTGATGTGAAGGTCGACCACGCGCATCGGGCCGTTGCGGCGAGTGCGCAGGTTATGGAAACTGCGCACACCCGGCGTGTTGCCGATAATTTGCTTGATGCGCTCCACCTCGTCACGCGGCAGCGAAATCTCCAACAATTCCTCGATGGCCGGTTTGGCGATGCGCACCGCCAGCACGATGATGAGCACACTGACGACCATAGCCGCCAGTGGGTCGAGCACGCGCCACTTCTCGCCCAGGAACATCGCTCCCGTCACACCGGCCAACGTGGTGAACGTCGACAGGGCATCGCCGCGATGGTGCCAAGCGTAGGCCCCGAGTGCCTTACTGTCGGCACGACGCGCCACAGCCTTGGTATAGTGGTAGAGGCCTTCTTTGGTCAGGATAGCGGCCACGGCCACCGCGAGTGCCAGAGGCGCGGGACGTTCGAGCGTGGTGCCGCCGGCGAGCGCCTGCCACACGTCGGTAGCCCCGTCTATCAGCAGATGTCCGCCCACAATGAGCAATATGATGCCCATGATGAGCGCCGCCAGCGTGTTGAACTTCCCGTGGCCGTAACTATATGTGTCGTCGGCTCCACGGGAACCCATGGCGACCATCGCCGCCACCACGCCGCTGGTGAGGCAGTCGCCGGCACTATGCACCGCGTCGGCAATCATGGCGCCAGAGCGCCCCATGATGCCGGCAATCATCTTGGCGACAGTGAGCAGCACATCGGCCAGCAGGCCCACAAGTGTACAACGTTTCTCCTCCATAACCACAGGTTTTTAGATTTTAGATCTTAGATCTTAGATGTCAGAGATATAAAATCTAACATCTAACATCCAACATCCAACATCTAACATCCAACATCTAACATCCAACATCTAACATCTAACATCTAACATCTATCCTGCCCGGCACGTCAGTGATTGATTTAATCATGGCCGAGTGGGTTTGAGCATCCTCCTCGGCGGTCCAACCTTTTCCCTTGAGCCACAACACGCGGCAACCGAGCGACTCGGCCGGCAGAATATCTTTCTTGAGCGAATCGCCCACAACGAGGACCTCGTCGGCCGGTAGTTCGAGCGCGTCAACGCCGAGGCGGAACAACGTGGGATTGGGCTTGCGCACCCCCACGACGGCACTCTCAATGATGCCACGGAAGTAATCTCGGACGCCATATCCTCTAAGCACACTGTCGATGTTGCCATAGAAATTGCTCACGAGCATCATCGGGTAGCGCGCGGCAAGTGCTTCCAGCACAGGTCGCGCCTCATCAATGCACTCCCGGGCACGCGAGTCGCAGTAGGTGGCCACAAAGTCGCGGAGGCTTCCCTCATCAACATTGGAGGGCAACCACCCTTTGTCTGCCATATATCCGACCTCGATTGTCACCTTCTTGAACAGTAGCGTGCCGAAGTCGTCCTGCGGGAGGATGATGCGCTCGCGGGCGAGTTTCCGCTCACCGTAGACATATGCCTCGCGAAACCGCTCCTTAGAGACATCAATCGTGCAATCAGAAACAGATTCAAAAAAGCGCGAGAACCCGTCCCAGAGCACTTCACTCCAATGGACGCCGCGACTGTCGAGCGTACCGCCGTAATCAAATATTATACCTTTTATCATAGAACGTCGACTTTCTAAGGATTCTAAGATTTATAGGGATTAAAAAAACTGCACTATCCCTGACTCAGGAATGGCGCAGCAATTCGTACCTGGAGTGGGACTTGAACCCACACAGCCGTTATGGCCAAGGGATTTTAAGTCCCTCGTGTCTACCATTCCACCATCCAGGCGTCAGCATTGACGGTGCAAAATTACTACTTTTTTGTCATTCCCGCAACATTTATCTGATTAGATTTTAGATTTTAGACTTTAGACTTATCTAACATCTAACATCTAATCACTCTTTCTCGCCGTAGAGCAGGTCGCCGCAGTCGCCGAGACCGGGAATGATATAACTGTGCTCGTTGAGTTCGTCGTCGATGTCACACGTCCAGAGCGTGGTCTTCTGCTCGGGCAGACGCTGGCGAATCAGGTCAATGGCCTGTGGAGTGGCAATCACGCTCGCGACGTGGATGTGCTCCGGCGTACCCTTGGTGGCAAGCGCTTGATAGGCAAGATCCATGCTCGAGCCGGTGGCAAGCATCGGGTCGACGATAACAAGCGTCTTGCCGTCGATGCGCGGACTGGCGATGTACTCGATGTGGACCACAAAGTCGTCGGTCTTGGGGAAATACTTGCGGTAGGCACTCACAAAAGCGTTGTCGGCACCGTCGATGTAACTGAGGAAGCCCTCATGGAAAGGCAGACCGGCACGCAAGATTGTGGCGAGCACCACACGGTCGGCAAGCACATTGCAGGGCTTGACACCCAGCGGCGTGGCTACATTAGAAGTGGTGTAGTTCAGCCGTTTGCTGATTTCGTAGGCCATAATCTGACCCAGACGCTGGATGTTGGTGCGGAAGCGCAGGCGCTCCTGCTGCAATTCCTTGTCACGCACTTCGCTCATGAATTGTCCAACGAGCGAATTCTGTTCACACAAGTTGATTACTTCCATATTAATCAAATTTTATAGTCTCCCCCTCCCAAAGGAGGGATGCCAAGTTAGGCATTTGGAAAATGTTCTCGTAAAATATTCTCGGCCGCCTCACGGTCTTGCTCGAGTTGGGCACGCAAGCCATCGGTGCTGTCAAACTTAATCTCATCACGAATGCGGTCGACAAAGAAAACTGTGATGTCCTTGCCGTACAGGTCCCCACCTTCATAACCAAACAAGTTAACCTCCAAACCGATAGGCCCCTCCTTGTAGGGTCTGGCCTTGGCCTGGACGCTCGCGGTGTGGGAGGCCGTAAACGTCGGACGATGTCCTACCCCTGCCATACCGGGCAACGAGAGTTGGTTCTCGCCATTCTCATCAATAAGATGAGCATAGACTGCATACGCTCCGGCGGCGGGCATCAATTGATAATGGTTCATTTCGCCCACGTTGGCGGTGGGAAACCCAAGTTGAGAGCCCACGTGGTTGCCGTGCACCACCTTGCCGTCAACATAGAAGTCACGTCCCAGCAGCAACGCGGCACGCCTGACGTCACCGGCTCCGGCGATGAGGTCGCGTATCATGCTCGAACTCACGGGGCCGTGAGGGTTGCGCGTCGCCTGCAGCACTGTTACCCCCAGAGCGGCACCCGCGCGCTTGTAGTCGTCAAATGTCGAACTGCGGTCGCTGCCAAAGCGGTTGTTAAAGCCCACGATGAGGCGTGCCACACCGTAGTGGTCGTGCAGCAGCCGCATGAACTCTGTGCTCGTCATCGCCGCCAACTCCTCGGTGAACTCCAGCACGAGCACATCACTGACGCCGGCCTGTTCGAGCCACATCATGCGGTCGGTTGCCGTCATGATTTGCGCCACCGGTGGTTGCTCGGGGTGCAAAATGTGCTGCGGATGCTGATCAAAGGTCACCACCATCGGCGTCAGGCCACACGCGGCAGCCTGCAGGCGCAACATGTTGAGCGTGTGGATGTGCCCGAGGTGGACCCCGTCAAACAAGCCTATCGTGGCACACATAGTGCCCTCGGGCAGCCTATCTTCAGCGAAATGCAGGTTCAATGTTAGATGTTAGATTTTAGATGTTAGTTTCTCTAATTACTAATTACTCAACCCAACAACGGCTTGATGATGCGCATCGTGTCGTTACACAACTTGATAAACACCTCGCGGTTCTTGAGCATCGTCGACGCCTTCTCCTGACTGTTGCCAGAGAAGATAAAGCCCGTGTCGGCACTCTCCAAAGCGAGCATCGTCGAGTCGACAGCGTGCGACGGATTGGGCAGCGGATTCACGATATAGTCGGCCGCGCGGTCCAGCCAGCGGTGCAGCGCCAGCATACCGGTGTTGAGCATACCCGGGTTGACGCAGTTCACCGCCACATGGCGTTGCTTCATCGTCGTGCTCATGTAGATGCTGAACAGCGTCAGCGCCAGTTTACTCTGGGCATACGCGCCAATCTGCGTGAAGTGCGACACCGCGGGAAACTCATAGGGCAGCGACACAAAGCGGCGGCTGACGCTCGTCGACAGGATAATCTTGCCACCCTCGTTGATAATCGGATAGATGAGCATCGAGAGCAACACCGTGCTCAGGAAGTTCACTTGAATCGTGTGCTCATAGCCGTCGGGCGACAACTTGCTCTGCCGCGGCAGCGTGCCGGCGTTGTTAATCAACGCGGCGATGGGACGTTGCAACGCCTTCAGACGCTCAACAAAGTCTTTGACCAGCTCAAACGAGCTCAAGTCGAGTTGCAACGTCGTGATGTCGTTGTTGCGCGTTTCGCGACGCAACTGGTCGGCGTATGCGGCGGCCTTGTCGTTGTCGCGGCATGCCAGCAGCACGGCCTTGCCCTGCTCGGCAAGTCGGCGCGCGATCACGCTGCCGGTGTTGTCGGTGGCACCGGTCACAATGTACAACGGTCTTACTGTAATCTCTTCCATATTAGTTGTTTGTCGATTAGTCGTGTCTCTTGCTAAGCTCTTTTATTCTCTCAAGCATGGCAGGCGGCAGGGCAAGGCGCCGGTCAGCGGCACTGTCGCCGGCGATTGCCTCAAGAAAATGCGGCATCTCGCGCCGGTAAACATCAATCATATGTGCCTCATAGCCATCGTCAGCCCCGTGGCCCAACGAATAGGTGAAGTTGGCAAGACGGTCGGCAAGTTTCACAATCGGCGCGTAAGGCGTCGTGCGGATACCCTCGTAGTATCGCTCGCTGGCCCGTTCGGCCCGGGTGCGACCCTTCTCGTTGGTGAGCGCGTAAACAATCTCTGTTGCCATCAACGCGTGGGCCTCGTCAAGGAAGCCTCGGGCTATTTTCATGACATCGTTATAGGTCTGCCGCGCGTCCTCAATGCTGTCGTGAAAACACGCGCCAAAGTAGAGAGCATCAATATCATCGACACTTGCAAGCACCTCGTGGGCGTACATCATGGTAAGTTCAGCGACATTCTTTATATGAAAACTATAAGGGATACCGTTGCCATAACACTGATTGGCATCGACATCATGCAGACGCGCCGCCACCGACACGATTTTCTTGAAGATCTCGCGCCGGGCCTCGATGGCATTGAAATATTCTCTTTGGGACACTGCCATGGGTAACATTTTCACTTTATGTCGCAAAGTTACAAAAAAGTTTTCACACCAAAAAGCCAAAAGCGACAAAAGAATATTTCACCGGGGCGGTTCCTGTTTCTCAGTAAGTAAAACACATGAACCGCCCCGGTGATTCCGCCCCGTTTATTCGCGGCTCATGCTACCCGCTTCTATCCATAAGTCTCGATAAGGTGCTTGACAAAGGGGACGTCGGCGAAGTTGATGGTGCCGGTGTCGTGGCGGTTGAGTGTGGCGATGGTGGCCATCTCGTCGGCGGTGAGGGTGAAGTCAAAGATGTCGAGGTTCTGCGCCATGCGCTCCTTATGGCTTGACTTGGGAATGGCGACAATGCCACGCTGGGTGAGCCAACGCAACGCCACCTGCGCGGCGCTCTTGCCATAATTGGTGCCGATGGCGGCGAGCGCCTCGCTCTTGACGATGCCGTCCACGCCCTGTCCGCCCAGCGGGCCCCAAGCCATCATGCGGGTGCCGAAGTCGCCCAGCAGCGGTTCGATGCCGGTTTGCTGCGTCATCACGTTGCACTGCAGTTGGTTCACCATGGGCTTGATGTCAACATAGTGGGCGAAGTCAAAGAAGCGCGCGGCCTGGAAGTTCGACACGCCGATGGCGCGCACCTTGCCGTCGCGATAGGCCCGCTCCATGGCTCGCCATGAGCCGAACACATCGCCGTAGGCCTGATGGATGAGCAGCAGGTCAATGTAGTCGGTGCGCAGTTTGCGCAGGCTCTCGTCGATGCTGCGTGCGGCCTTTTGCTCGCCGGCGTTGCTAATCCACACCTTGGTGGTCAGGAAAATCTCGTCGCGAGGGATGCCGCTCTTGGCGATTGCCGCGCCAACGCCTTCCTCGTTAAAGTAGGCCTGGGCGGTATCAATCAAGCGATAGCCCACGTGCAGCGCGTCGCTCACGCACCGCTCCGCCTCTTGGG
The DNA here is from genome assembly GCA_946187345.1 of uncultured Porphyromonadaceae bacterium. Lineage (GTDB taxonomy): Bacteria > Bacteroidota > Bacteroidia > Bacteroidales > Muribaculaceae > Sodaliphilus. The sequence continues at coordinate 48,116 of CAMHQD010000018.1, forward strand.
GCGGCACCAGAAACACGCCGTAGCCCAGCACGGGCATCTCCAGTCCATTTGATAACTTAATCGTTTCCATGAGAAGTCGCATTAGGCGTTGAGCACCTGATTGGTCGACCACTCGAAGTGTTGCTCACGCTCGGCGATCCACCAGCGGCCGTCAATTTTAATGTATTTGTCGTAGTAGCGCACGGCATGAGTGGTGAGCACGTCCTTGCCGTCCTGCTCGGTCACAAGGGTCGCCAGAGCGTAGCAGGTGCCGGTGGCGTGAGTGTCATCGACAAAGTCGACACTCTGCTGGCCGTTCATGTGGAACGACACCTTGGCGGCGCCGAACGCCTTATACTGGCGGATCATGTCTTGCACATCGCGTGCCTGCATGCCAAGAGTATCGCCGAAGTAGACATCAAGTTTGATGTCCGGTCGGAAAATCTCAACATAGCAGTCCTGGTTGTTCCTGTCACTCTCGGTTGCATAGAAGTCGACCAATGCTTTCAACTCCATGCGGTCTTGCATTCTGAAATCCATTGTCAAATAATTATTTATTAGGTTATCGAGTTTTTCATGTTGTCAGAAGCCGACGCGTTTGAGCCACTTCTCGACGGTGGCTTTGCCGGAACGCACATCGTGGCCGTAGATTGAGAACTGGCCGGTGACGGTCGCGCCAGGATGGGCCGCCTTCACGTCGTCCACACAGTTGGCAAGGCCGCTGCCCTCATGCGTGGTGAAGGGGATGATGGTCTTGCCGTTGAGGTCTACCTGCTTGAAGAATGTGAACATCACCTGGGGATAGGTGCCCCACCACACGGGGCCACCGATGAACACTGTATCATAGGCCGCCACGTCCACCGTGCCCTCATAGGGCGGCAACTCGCCGCGTCGCTGCTCCTCTTTGGCGAGGTCGCACAGCGGTTTATCCATAACTTCCCTGAAGTCACGTAATATCAACCCCAAGGGCGGCGATAGCG
>CAMHQD010000019.1 GCA_946187345.1 uncultured Porphyromonadaceae bacterium
ACTGTATCATAATTAGCGCACGCGTTGCGTGCGGAAATCTTTCAAAATCTTATTCTAAATCTCACATCTATTAAATAATTAAAAATTAGAATACTAATTATTTATTTTTATTTTAGATTTTGAAAGATTTCCCGCCCGTTAGGGCGGCTAAATCCCAAAATATAAATTATGATACAGTTTCGGTTGGGGAGGGCGGCTTACATTGTGCGGGACGTGAGGCGCTCGATGAGTTCGACAAACACATCGTGCTGCTTGGCGCCCATGCCACAGCCATGCAACGCCTCGATGGCGCGCGTCGAATAGTTGCGCACGGCCTCGGTGGCGTGCTCGCGCAACCCGAGCCGCTCATAGATGGCCGTCACGGCGGCAACCTTCTGCTCGCGCGTCGCGTCCTTGCCCTCGCCGGTCACGTAGTAGTCCAGTTCACGGCGGTCAGCGCCTGTGGCCATGTGCAACGCGTTGATGAGCAGGAACGTCTTCTTGCCGCACATGATGTCGCCGCCGGTAGCCTTGCCGAATGTGGCCGGGTCGCCCCACACGTCCAGCACGTCGTCCTGCACCTGGAAAGCCATGCCCATGTTCTCGCCCACCTGATAGATGCGGCGCGCGGTGGCCTCGGCCGCGCCCGCGACAAGCGCGCCCAACTGGCACGCCGCGCCCAGCAGCACCGACGTCTTGAGGCGTATCATCTCCAAGTACTCTTCGAGCGTCACATCGTCGTAACGCTTCTCGAAGTCCATGTCGAGTTGCTGACCCTCATACACCTTCATGGCGGTGCGGTTAAAGAGTTCAAAGGCGTGAATCACACAATAGGCCGGAGCCTGCGCCAGATACTTCATTGATAAGGAGAGCATCGCGTCGCCACTGAGGATGGCGATATTGTCGTTCCACTTGGTGTGCACCGTGGGCTGGCCGCGGCGCACGTCGGCACGGTCCATCACGTCGTCGTGCAGCAGCGTGAAGTTGTGGAACAACTCCACCGCTATAGCCACCGGCAGCGTGAGTTCCAAGTCACCGTCCAGCGCGTCGGCGCTCATCAGCGCCAACGCCGGACGAACACGCTTGCCGCCCTGACACATCGTGTAGGCAATCGGGTCGTAGAGGTTGGCCGGTCGCTCGGGATACTTGATGCTGCTCACGGCCTGATTGACCATGTCAAGATATTCTTCAAATGTTTTCATCGTCTAATGATATTTTATCTACATGCTACGTGCTACGTGCTACATGCTACGTGCTACATGCTCAATTAATGTTTCTATTGAATTCGGCCTCGCAGCGTGCCATGCGCGCGGTGTCGTAGATTTGGCGCAACGCCTCGAGACGCTGGCGCACAAGTGTGGTGTCGGCCCCGGGCATACGGTATTCCTCGGCCAAAGCGTGTCCCAACTCCTCGGGCGTGATGGCGGCGCGGGCATAGACACGCATCTGCTCGTCGACGGGCAACTGGCGCGTGCGGCGGTCGAGTTCGAGCGAATAGGCCTCGGCACTCGCCACGGCGCCCACCCGTCCGGCTCCGGTGCCCACCACGGTCATCCGTGACAGCGCCTGCTCCGGCGTGATGGTCGTGCTGTGACGCAGGCTGTCTAACAACTGGCCCGCGTAAAAGTCGGCAAACTCATCCGGCTCGAGGGCCACGGCGCGCGCGGCGGCAGTCAGCGTGTCGTTGCCGTGAGCCTCCACGTTCTCGATAAAGAGACGCTCCAAAGTGCCGCGGCTCCACGGCAGGCTCAAACTATCGGCATGGCCGTCGTATTTGGCCTTGAACGTGGCCAGAGCCTCGGTGTCGCCGCGCTGCCACTCGAGGGCGAGCGACTCGCTCAGGCGCATGGCGCGCTCCGCCACGCGGTCATCACAGCCGGTCAACACCAAGCAGGCGACAAGCGCCATCGCTATTGTTTTTAATTTCCTTATCATATAGTCACTTTGAATTGAAAATAGCCGCGTGCAACGCCGCGTCATGCTCCTTCAGGTAGTTCTCGAAAGCGGCATCAAAAGCCGCTGTAGCCACCGTGTCGCCGGCGATGGCGAAACTGTCGGCACGCGCTCTCGCGTCCAGAATAGCACGTTGCAAGGCCAGCGTGTCGCCGTGGTCAACCGCCACAAGCCGCGCCGCCGCCTCAGCGCCCTGCCGGTCGGCAACCGCCGCCTGTGTGGACCGCGGCTGCTCGCCGCCACCACATCCGGCAGTCAACATGATTGCAGCCACCGCAAGCAATCCTCGCATCTTAATCTTCATCAGTCGGTCAGTTACCTATTAACCTGCAAAGATAATCAAAATTTGGTTACAATCATACTTTTGCCTGTTCTTTAACGCTTTTTTAGCAATAATCCCGCCCGATGGCGTGATTAAGGAATATCCGTTCGGGCAGGGGCAGCGACACCGGCCAAAGCGCGGATAATCTCGCCGGCAAGCGTCAGTCCGGCGGCTGCCGGCACAAACGAGTTGCTTGCCGGCACATGCTCCTCGCCGTCGCCGTAGGTGACCTCAACAGGCGGCTCAGGACTATATACCGTCAAGAAATGGCGGATGCCCTCGCGGCGCAGGCGCTTGCGCAGCACGCGCGCCAACGGGTCCATCATCGTCTTGGTGATGTCCGCCACACGGAAGGCCGTCGGGTCCAACTTGTATGCCGCGCCCATCGAACTGATTATCGGCACACCCGAGCGCGTGCATCGGCGTATCAGTTCCATCTTGGCGCTCACCGTGTCAATGCAGTCGGCCACATAGTCATAGGCCGTCAAGTCCACCTCGTCGGCGTTCGCCGGCAGATAAAACATCCGGCGCGCGCTCACGCGGCAATCCGGATTGATGTCCGCCACACGCCCGGCGGCCACGTCCACCTTATATTGTCCCACGGTGCTGTGCAACGCCACAAGTTGGCGGTTGATATTGCTCAAACTCACCACGTCGTTGTCAAACAAATCGAGCGCCCCCACGCCGCCGCGCGCCAGCGCCTCCACCACATAACTGCCCACGCCGCCCACGCCGAACACCGCCACGCGGGCCCGCGCCAACCGTTCCATGGCCTCTGAACCTAACAATAAAGCCGTGCGCGAGAACTCGCCACCGGTGGAAAAAGAATTAATTTTTTCGCCTTTCATACCGCAAAGATACGTATTTTTGGAAAAAAATTACCATTTCTTTGCTTGTAATTAAAATAAAATATGTAATTTTGCAGCCGCAAACGCCCAGATGGCGGAATCGGTAGACGCGTTGGTCTCAAACACCAATGGGGTAACACCCGTGCCGGTTCGACCCCGGCTCTGGGTACAGCGACAGCTGGCAAGGCACCGCAGTTTAACAACTTGCGGTGCCTTTTTCCATTCAATAAGCAACTCGTAAGCAATAATGTCCGGCATCCGGAGACGGTTCTTATGTTTCCACGCTTGCCACCGAAGCAGTAAAAGCCATCACAATTACAGCCTGCCTCACGAGCGTGCCGTGAAATACTTCGCGCATTGTAGTTTGTACTTCGCACTTTTTTTGTATCTTTGCAAATTACTATTATAACCACTATACTTATCACCGATAAAAGAACAATAATGGCAGTAGACAAGCAGACATTGGTTAACACCATCATTGAGGCGATTCAAGAGAAGAAGGGTCACGACATCGCCTATGTCGACCTCGGCGATATTGAGGAGGCCGCTACCGGCGGCTTTGTCATCGCCACGGGCAACAGTTCGATGCAAGTCGAGGCGGTGGCCGACAGCATCCGCGAGTATGTCGAGGAGCACATCGGCGTGAGGCCGTTCAACTACGACGGCTATCAGAACGCCGAGTGGATTGTGATCGACTATGGCATGGTTTTTGCTCACGTGTTCCTTGGCGAGTTGCGCCAGCGCTATGACCTCGAGCGTCTCTGGGCCGACGCCAAACTCACCATCGTCCCGGACATATATTAATAAGGTTTAGCGGTTTAGCGTTGAGGGGTTGAGCCCTTTGCTACCGCAAATGGGAATAAATGTAGAGCCTGGCCGCCCCAGAGCCAAATCCAATATCCCCGAGCGCGACGGCGCGATGCTCAACCTCTCAACCCCTCAACCCCTCAGCCTCTAAACCTCTCAACGTTTTATCAACAGCCCGAATAAATGGCAAAGAAACAGAACAGCAAGCCCAAGATGAACATCATGTGGATGTACGTCTTGATTTTCGCCTCTATTTTCGCCCTGTGGATGATGCGCAACGACGCGAGTTTCGCCACACGGCAGATGCAGTGGAGCCAGTTTAAGGACGCGGTGAACGCCAACGCCGTCGATAACATCGTCATCTACAGCGACAAGAAGGCCGAGGCCGAAGTGGTGGGCGACTCGCTGCGCCGCGTGCTCACCAAGGACGACCCCAAACCGGCCGACGGCAAGTCTGTGTCGACAAATGATAAGTTGCGCGTCAGTGTCGAGATCCCCAGCACCGATGCCGCCGAGAAACTTATCAGCAAGGCACAAGAAGAGGGCAAATACACCGGTGTTTACAACTATGAGGACAACAGCGGCCTGAGCAACATCCTGTGGTACTTCGGCCCGGTGGTGCTGTTGGTGCTGCTGTGGGTGTTCATGTTCCGCCGCATGGGTGGAGCCGGCGGCGGAGGCATCTTCAGTGTGGGCAAGAGCCGGGCGACTCTGTTTGACGGCGATAACGCCGACAAGGTGACTTTTAACGATGTCGCCGGCTTGGCCGAGGCCAAAGTGGAGATTGCGGAGATTGTCGACTTCCTGAAAAATCCGCGTACCTACACCGACCTGGGCGGCAAGATTCCCAAGGGCGTGTTGCTCGTGGGCCCGCCGGGCACCGGCAAGACGTTGCTGGCCAAGGCGGTGGCCGGCGAGGCCGAGGTGCCGTTCTTCTCGCTCTCTGGCTCGGACTTCGTCGAGATGTTTGTTGGCGTGGGCGCCTCCCGGGTGCGAGACCTCTTTGGCCAGGCCAAGAGCAAGGCGCCGTGCATCATCTTTATCGACGAGATTGACGCCGTGGGCCGCGCCCGCGGCAAGAACCCCAGTCTGGGCGGCAACGATGAGCGCGAGAGCACGCTCAACCAGTTGCTGACCGAGATGGACGGCTTTGGCAGCAACAGCGGCATTATCGTGCTCGCCGCCACCAACCGTGCCGACATCCTCGACAAGGCGCTGCTGCGCGCCGGCCGCTTCGACCGTCAGATTTACGTTGAGTTGCCCGAACTCAACGACCGCAAGGAAATCTTCCAGGTGCACCTGCGTGGCGTCAAGACCGACGGCAGCGTCGACCTTGATTTCCTCGCTCGCCAGACCCCCGGCTTCTCGGGTGCCGACATCGCCAACGTGTGTAACGAGGCTGCGCTGATTGCCGCGCGACGCAAGAAGAAGGCCGTGCAGCGCCAGGACTTCACTGACGCCATCGACCGCATCGTTGGCGGTCTGGAGAAGCGCAGCAAAGTCATCACCGCCGACGAGCGCCACTCCATCGCCGTGCATGAGGCCGGTCACGCCACAGTGGGGTGGCACCTCGAGTTTGCCGACCCGCTTATCAAGGTCACCATCGTGCCTCGCGGCAAGGCCTTGGGCGCGGCGTGGTATGCCCCCGAGGAGCGACAGATTCAGCCGCGGCAGGCGATCCTCGACCAGATTTGCAAATTGCTTGCCGGCCGCGCGGCCGAGGAACTCTTTATCGGCTACACCGACACCGGTGCCCTCAACGACCTCGAGCGCAGCACCAAACTGGCTTATGCCATGGTTACCTACTACGGCATGGGAGCCTCGCTGCCCAACATCAGTTACTACGATTCGAGCAGCGACAGTTATGGCTTCACGAAGCCCTATAGCGAGGAGCGTGCCCGCGCCATCGACGCCGAGGTACAGAAGATTGTCGACGGCGAGTATGAGCGCGCCAAGTCTATCCTCACGCGATACAAGGCCGGTCACCACGAGTTGGCTGACCTGCTCGAGCAGCGCGAGGTAATCTTCGCCGAGGACGCCGAGCGCATCTTCGGCCCGCGCCAATGGCGGTCGCGCAACGACATCCTCGCCGAGCAAGAGGGCGACGACCCGGAGGCCGATAACTCGACCACAACCACCACACCGCCACCCTTTCAACTCAAATAGCCGCGGCTCAGTCTTTAACATGAATTCCCATTAATTATCCATGAATTGTTGCCACATCGATGGAATAAAAGTCAGTGGACAGTTCTTGGTAATTCATGTTAGAAACTTCTATAGCCATTTGTATCGGGGTTAAGAAATTCGTGCCGAGATGGGAGAAAGTTTTGCGATAATGGCGAGTGCGGCGGCTGGTAGCGTGCGCTACTGGGCCGCCGCGCTCGCCGCGGGCAGTGTGACCATTGATGACACGCTCACCCACCTGCCGCTACGGCACAGCCACCACCGCTACCGCCTGCAAGCCCCGGACGGCACCGTACAGACCCTCACCATTCCTCTCGACCACTCGACCACGACGATGGCCACGCCGATGCGCGAGGTGCGCGTCGCCGAGCACGGCCGCTGGCGCGGGCAGCACTGGGGCGCAATCTACTCGGCCTACGGCCGTTCGCCATTCTTTGACTATCTCGCGGACGACCTTCACCGCGTGCTCGTCGACGGCCGGCAGCACTACCTGCTCGACCTCAACGACGACCTGCAGCGTCTCATCGTTGACTGGGCTGCCCTACCCGTCGAGTTCAGCCACACATCCGGTGTCCTCCCCCACCCCATCCCGAAAGACGGGAGCGAGACGCTTGACCTGCGGCAACGCTTCACCGACAAACCGGCTCCGGCGGTTGGCGGAAAAAATTCCGCCCCTATAAGCGCCCGGGAGGCTGACATCATTGATGTGCCGTATTATCAGGTATGGCAGCGGCGTGCCGGCGGCTTCACGCCAAACTTGAGCGTACTCGACTTGCTGATGAACACCGGCCGCGAGGCCATCCTCACCCTTCGGGCCATGCACGGCAATTTATAGCCAAAGTCCTCCCTTTCAAAGTTTTTTTGTAACTTTGCATGATTTTTTCGGGTCGCAATGGCGCGAAGAATAAAAGACGAAAAACAAAAAACAATATAATATGCTGACAGCCAAAGAGATTCGCGAAGCCTTCAAGGACTTCATGGCCGGCAAGGGACACCACATCGTTCCCTCGGCACCCATGGTCATCAAGGATGACCCCACGCTCATGTTTACCAACGCCGGTATGAACCAGTTTAAGGACATCATTCTGGGCAACAAACCGGTGCAGTGGCCGCGCGTGGCCGACTCACAGAAGTGCCTGCGCGTGAGCGGCAAGCACAACGACCTCGAGGAGGTGGGCCACGACACTTACCATCACACGATGTTTGAAATGCTTGGTAACTGGTCGTTTGGCGACTATTTCAAGCAGGAGGCCATCGACCTCGCGTGGGAGTTCCTCGTGGACGTGCTCAAACTGGACCCGCAACGCCTCTACGCCACCGTGTTTGAGGGCAGCGCCGACGACGGCCTCGAGCGCGACAACGAGGCGGCCGCCATCTGGGAGAAGCACCTGCCGGCCGACCATATCATCAACGGCAACAAGCACGACAACTTCTGGGAAATGGGCGACACGGGACCCTGCGGCCCGTGCAGCGAGATCCACATCGACCTGCGCGACGAGGCCGCCCGGCAGGCCGTGTCCGGCCGCGAGCGCGTCAACAAGGACGACCCTCAAGTGATTGAGATCTGGAACCTTGTGTTCATGCAATATAACCGCAAGGCCGACAGCAGCCTCGAGCCGCTGCCCAAGCGTGTGATTGACACCGGCATGGGCTTCGAGCGCCTGTGCATGGCCCTGCAAGGCAAGCAGAGCAACTACGACACCGACGTCTTCCAGCCGCTCATCCAGGCCATCGGCAAGATGGCCGGCAAGCGCTATGGCGACAACAACGACGTGGACGTGGCAATGCGCGTCATCGCCGACCACGTGCGCACCATCGCCTTCTCCATCGCCGACGGCCAACTGCCCTCCAACGCCAAGGCCGGATACGTCATCCGCCGCATCCTGCGCCGCGCCGTCCGCTACGGCTACACCTTCCTCGGCTTCAAGCAGGCCTTTATGCACAATCTCATCGACACGCTCATCGAGAGCATGGGCGAGGCTTATCCCGAACTGCCCGCCCAGGCCAATATCATCAAGCAGGTCACCAAGGAGGAGGAGGAAGCCTTCCTGCGCACCCTCGAGACCGGCATGAAACTCATCGAGGGCGTCATCGCCGAGGCTAAAGCCGCCGGCAAGACCGTTGTCGAGGGCAGCCAGGCGTTCTTGCTCTACGACACGTTCGGTTTCCCGCTCGACCTCACCGAACTTATCCTGCGTGAGAACGGCATGAGCGTCGACGAGGCCGCGTTCAACGAGTGCATGCAGCAGCAGAAACAGCGCGCCCGCAACGCCGCCGCCGTCGAGGCCGGCGACTGGGTGGAACTGCGCGAGGGCGTCACCGAGTTTGTGGGCTACGACCTGACGGCCTGCCAGGCACGCATTCTGCGCTACCGCAAGGTGACCCAGAAGGGCAATTCCATCTACCAGATTGTGCTCGACCGCACGCCGTTCTATGCCGAGATGGGCGGACAGGTGGGCGACCACGGCACCCTCACCGACGGCGAGGGACGCGCGGTGGCCGTCACCGACTGCAAGCGCGAGAACAACCTGCCGGTGCACATTGTCAAGCAGTTGCCTGAGGATGTTGACGCCGTGTTCACCGCCGCCATCGACGTGGAGAACCGCAACGCCATCGCCTGCAACCACACCGCCACCCACCTGCTGCACGCCGCCCTGCGTCACGTGCTGGGCAACCATGTGGAGCAAAAGGGCTCGCTCGTCGACGCCCGCGGCTTGCGCTTCGACTTCTCCCACTTCAAGAAAGTCACGCCCGAGGAGTTGCGCGAGGTGGAGCACCTTGCCAACCGCATGGTGCGCGAGGCCACCGCACGCGAGGAGCACCGCGATATGCCCATCGCCGAGGCCCGCGCCATGGGCGCCATGGCCCTCTTTGGCGAGAAATATGGCGACACAGTGCGCGTGATCAAATACGGCGAGAGCGTTGAGTTGTGTGGCGGCACCCACGTGGCCAACACGGGCCAGATTGGCATGATACGCATCATCAGCGAGAGTTCAATCGCCGCCGGAGTGCGCCGCATCGAGGCCATCACCGGCGAGCGCGTGGAGTTGTCGCTCGACGCCATGCAAGACACCCTGCAAGACGTGCGCGCCCTGCTGGGCAACGCTCCCGACGTGATGACGGCCCTGCGCAAGTCGCTGGCCGACAACGCCGCCCTGCGTCAGCAGGCCGAGCAGTTTGTGCGCGAGCGCATCGCCACCGTCTACGACTATCTCAAGCGTGACGCCCGCCAGATGGGCACCACCACGGTGCTCGTGCTGAGCGGACCGGTGCTGGGCGAGGTCGTCAAGGGTGTGGCCAACGCTATGCTGGCCGACAAGCCGCAGGCCACCGCCTTTGTCGCCGCCACCCAGGAGGAGGGCAAGCCCATGCTCACCGTCGCCTTGAGCGACGACCTCGTCAAGGCAGGCCTCAAAGCCGGCGACATCGTGCGCGCCGCGGCAACCCACATCAAGGGCGGCGGTGGCGGACAGCCCCGTATGGCCCAGGCCGGCGGACGTGACGCCGGTGGCCTCGGCGCAGCCCTCGACGCCATGCTCGCCACTTTTGCATAGACTCTTAAATCCGCAACATTGAAAAACCTCTCGAAAATCTCCGCAATTTTCGAAAATAATAACGTTTGTCGGGAAGTTTCGATAATTTTCAAGAGGAAAATTCCAGGTTGCGTCATTCAGGTAGACTTAAAAACATATTACAACGATGAATAAAGTAGTGATTATCGGTTGCGGTGGTGTCGGCACCGTGTGCGCCGTCAAGTGCGCCCAGTATCCCGACGTGTTTCACGAGGTGGTAATCGCCTCGCGCACCTTGAGCAAGTGCCAAGCCCTTGTCGAGACAATCGGCAAGCCAAACTTCAGTGCCGACAGCGTTGACGCTGACGATGTGGAGCAGGTGGTGGCGCTGTTGGAGCGTCACAAGCCCACTCTGGTAATCAACCTCGCGTTGCCCTACCAGGACTTGACGATTATGGAGGCCTGCCTGCGCTGCGGCGTCCACTATCTTGACACCGCCAACTATGAGCCGCGCGATGAGGCCCACTTTGAGTACAGTTGGCAATGGGCTTACCGCGAGCGTTTTGAGCAGGCCGGCCTGACGGCAATCCTCGGCTGCGGCTTTGACCCGGGCGTGAGCGGCGTGTATGTGGCACGCGCCGCCAAGCACCACTTCAGCGAGATGCGCACTCTTGACATCGTGGACTGCAACGCCGGCAACCACGGCAAGGCGTTCGCCACCAACTTCAACCCCGAGATTAACATCCGCGAGATCACGCAGAACGGGCGTTACTGGCAGGACGGCGCGTGGGTGACCACGGGCCCGCTGGAAATCCACCGGCCGCTCACCTACCCCGAGATTGGTCCGCGCGAGAGTTACCTGATGTATCACGAGGAGTTGGAGAGTTTGGTACTCAACTATCCGAGCATCCGCCGCGCCCGCTTCTGGATGACCTTTGGACAGGAGTACCTCACTCACCTGCGTGTCATCCAGAACATCGGCATGGCCGGCATCGAGCCCATCGACTATGAGGGCCACAAGATTGTGCCGCTGCAGTTCCTCAAGGCCGTGTTGCCCAATCCCAAGGAACTGGGCGAGAACTACACGGGCCAGACGAGCATCGGCTGCCGCATCAGCGGCCTGGACAAGCAGGGCAAGCCGCTCACCTACTACATCTACAACAACTGTGACCATCACGCCGCCTACGAGGAGACCGGCATGCAGGCCGTGAGTTACACCACCGGCGTTCCGGCGATGACCGGCGCGATGATGCTGCTCAAGGGCCTGTGGCTCAAACCCGGCGTGCACAACGTCGAGGAGTTCGACCCGGACCCGTTCCTCGAGCAGGTCGCCGAGGCCGGTCTGCCCTGGCATGAGCGGTTCAACATCGACCTCGAACTGTAGTTATTTATCGTTTAGACGTTGAGGGGTTGAGCCATTTGCTGTCGCAAATGGGAAGAAATGTAGGGCCTGGCAAAGGACGAGGAGCCTCGTCCCTACAGCGTGGCCGTTCCGAAGTCAAATCCATTATCCCCGAGCGCTTGTAGGGGCAGAATTTATTCTGCCCACTTCGAGGCGGCCAGGCCAAGGCCAGGCCATACATTTCTTACCGAGCGCGATAGCGCGAGGCTCAACCCCTCAACGCTCAACCCTCAACGCTAAACCCCCTCAACCTTTCAAGGAGATGCGCTACGTCGATGTGCTGGTGCCGCTGATGATTCCGGGCACGTTCACCTATAGTGTGCCCGACGAGATGGCCGACCGCCTGCGGGTGGGCAGCCGTGTGCTCGTGCCGTTCGGCCGCAAGAAGATCTACACCGCCATCGTCGTGTTGCCCCATGACCACAAGCCGGAGGGCTACGCGGTGAAGGACATCCTGATGGTGCTCGACAGCGAGCCCATCGTCCGTCACCCGCAACTCAAACTGTGGGAGTGGGTGGCCGACTACTATATGTGCACTCCCGGCGAGGTCTATCGCGCGGCGTTGCCATCGGGGTTGAAGGTGGAGAGCGAGACGTTCGTCAGCCCCAACGCCGACTTTGAGGAGAGCCTCGATGACCGGTTGAGTGACCGCGAGCGCGCCGTGCTCGACGTGATCGCTCAGCGTGGCCGCGTGCAGGTGACCGACATCTCCACAGCCACCGGCATCAAAACAGTGGAGCACACCATCAGCCGCCTGCTCGAGCGTGATGCGGTGCACGTGAGCGAGCGTGTGGTGGACAACTACCGGCCCAAGACCGAGGTGTGCGTGTGCCTGTCCATTGAGCATGGCGACGAGGACGCCCTACATGGCCTGCTCGACATGGTTTCCCGCGCCCGCAAGCAAGAGACGCTGTTGCTTGCCTACTTGGACCAGTCGCGATGGCTGCAGCGCGGTGAGGAGCCGCGAGAGGTCACCCGCGAGGCGTTGCTTGAGCGGGCCGGCGTGTCGGCGGCCATCCTCCAAGCCGCTGTCCAGAAAGGCGTCTTCACAACCTACAAGCGCCCCATCAACCGCTTTGCCACCACGGGCGGCATGACGGCCGACATCCCGCCGCTGAGCGAAGCCCAGCAGCAGGCCCACATTGAACTCCACAACCAACTGCGCGCCCACGACATCGCCCTGCTGCACGGTGTCACCGGCAGCGGCAAGACGACCGTCTATATGCGCATGATCGCCGATGTGCTCGCCGCCGGCAACCAAGTGCTCTATCTCGTGCCGGAGATCGCGCTCACCACCCAACTCACGCAGCGCCTGCGGCGCGTGTTCGGTGACCGGCTGCTGGTCTATCACTCACGCTTCAGCGACAACGAGCGCGTGGACATCTGGCGGCAACTGCTCCACAGCGCCGAGCCGACGGTCGTGATCGGAGTGCGCTCCGCGGTGTTCCTGCCGTTTGCCAAGTTAGGGCTGGTAATAGTCGATGAGGAGCACGACAGCAGTTACAAGCAGCAAGATCCCGCCCCACGATACAACGGCCGCAACGTCGCCATGATGCTCGCGCGGATGCACGGCGCCAAGACTCTGCTGGGCAGCGCCACACCATCTGTCGAGGTGTATACCCGCGCCCTGGCCGGCGACTACGGGCTGGTGAGGCTAATGACCCGATACGGCGACCTTGAGTTGCCTGATGTGGTCGTTGTCAACACCACCGAGGCCCGCAAGCACAAGGTGATGAACGGTATGTTCAGCAAAGAGTTGCTCACGCGGTGCCGCGCCGCTCTCGAGGCAGGCGAGCAGGTTATCCTCTTCCAGAACCGGCGGGGCTACGCGCCGATGGTGCGATGCCGCAACTGCGGCTGGGTGCCTCAGTGTGATAACTGCGACGTGAGCCTCACCTACCACAAGTACACCCGCTCGCTAACCTGCCACTACTGTGGCCACACCGCGTCGGTGCCAACTTTATGCCCCGCCTGTGAGACGGCCGATATAGAAATCGTGGGCTACGGCACCGAGCGCATCGAGGACGAGATAGAGCGCGTGCTGCCCGGCGAGAAAATCTCACGCATGGACCTCGACACCACACGCAGCAAGAATAGTTATGACCGCATTATTGACGAGTTCTCGGCCCACAAGACCAACGTGCTCGTGGGCACACAAATGGTTACCAAGGGGCTTGACTTTGACGGCGTGAGCCTCGTGGGTATTCTCAATGCCGACCAGATGATTCACTTTCCCGACTTCCGCAGCCATGAGAGAGCCTTTGACATGCTTGAGCAAGTGGCCGGACGGGCCGGACGGGCACACCACCGCGGCACCGTCGTCATCCAGACGTCACAGCCCGACCATCCCGTCATCGAGATGGTGAAGGCTCATGACTATGAGGGTTTCTATCACCTTGAGATGCACGACCGCGAGCAGTTCAACTATCCCCCATTTGTCAAAATCATCAACATCTGTCTCAAGCACCGTGACGAGGCTGTCGTGAGCGATCTGGCTACGCTTTACGCCTCGCTGCTGCGACAGGTGTTCGGCGACCGCGTGCTCGGCCCGGACACACCCGTGGTGAGCCGCGTGCAGAACTTCCATCTGCGCCAACTGGTGCTCAAACTCGAACCCGCCGTCTCAATGCCCAAAGTGAAAAGCCTGCTGCGGCAGATCTATGAGCATATGCTCACCGTTGACAGCCGCACCCGTCAGGTGAGGCTGGTCTACGATGTCGACCCTGTCTGACGCCTCTCAGTTGCGACGGTCCACGTGAATGATGCTCTGGACAAGCATCAGTTCACGGATAGCATCACGTCGCAACTCAATGTCATCGTAGGCGACATTCTCGCTATGCAGAATGACAAGTGAGCGATCGGGATGACGACGCACATACTTGACCATACGGTAGTCATCAAGCAGTATCACATAGATTTCGCCCCAAAGGATAAGGCTCATATCGCGCACCTCGCGCACGGCAATCAGGTCACCGCTATTGATTACCGGCGCCATAGAGTTGCCGGTAACGGTAACGAGTTTGCTGGCGGGATCGAGCAACTGGGGCATATCAACCCAGCCGCTGATGCGGTCGTCGGTGAATAGCATGGCACGCGGAGCGTTGCCGGCGGTGACATCGATGTCATAGACGGGCGTGCCGCGGCCAGACGACTGGTCGGCAACGGCAATGCCGGGAACGGAAGCCGTCACCACGCGTGTGCCGGCGGCAAAGGGCAGCCCCTCGCCTGTGGCGAGCCACTGCTTGTTGGCGCCCACGTTGACCACGATGCGGTTGAGCAACGCGTCGCTCACGGGGATATGGCCGTTAAGATACTTCGACAAATTGCTGGTGTCGATACCGATGCGCACGGCAAACTCGCGCTGTGAAACGCCCAGACGCGACATGATGTAACGGATGCGCTCTATGACTGTGTTGGTGTCGGTATTGTCCATTGGTGTGATGATAATATGTTTTGCTCTTTTCGGTATAGATGTCTGTCGCTACTGCAAGCCCCCCTCCTTAGGAGGGGAGGGGGGGGAGGATGCCAGCCCTCACTTTCCGGCAAGTGAGTGGTTGTAGTATGCGGTGTTGCCGGTGATGTCCTCGAGCACCTCGATGAATGGCGGCAACTTGACCGGCTCGCCCTCCTCGATACCCTTTGTCTCGAGGATTACAAGCCCCTCGAGGGCGTCCTGATAGGTGTCAACCTCGAAGTATTGTCCTTGCCAAATGAAACTGCTGCGGTGCTTGCGGATGGTGCGCTTGTCGGGGTCGGCAAGGCTGAGCATCATCTCGTAGAGGCTGTTGTTGATCTGGCGCTCGGTGACGAGTTCCTCGGTGGGCGAGATGCGCTTCTTTGTCGTGTGGACATACATATACTTGCCCTGCCATCCGCGACGGCGCAGTCGCACCTCGGTGCCCGGCTCGGCACTGCGCAGGTAGGTTTGTATGATGTCGATATCGATGGCGTCGGCCGGCAGCGGGCCGTTAATTTTGACGATATACTTGCGCTCCAACTCGATGGGCTGCGGCAGGCCGAGCACGCCACCGATTTCCTTGAGCACGCGCTTCATCTTGGCGTCAAAGTCGTCGTGGTTGTTGATCACACGCAGGTGGGGGTGTCCGGTCCATGCCTTGATCACCTTCTTGTCGAGCGAGCGGGCAATGTTCAAGCCCTCCTCGGTCATCGCCTCGTAGCGCTGGGCGTTGTTGGCCGTGGTGTAGTACTGCTCGGCGCCATCGGCGGCGCTCACCAAGTGGAGCACGGCATCGTAGCGCTCGCGCAACTCGGCACTGGATGTGCCCACCGCGCGCGTGATGTCGTCCCACATCTCGGGGGCCATATAGGCCGAGATGTCGAGCGTGCCGCGGTCGCAGACGATGATGCACGGCTCGGCGCACTCCTGCGCCATGCGGTAGAATTTATCCTCGAGGGCGAGTTGGATTTCGAGCGTCGCCTTCTCGCCTTGATAGAAGTATTCTTTGTTGGTAGTCAAGTAGTTCATGCCGGCGGCGGTGAACATGGTGGGCACCTCGGGCAGGGTAAACACTTGGTATCCCATGCTCGAGAAATGCTCGACTATCTTGGTCAGTGCCGTCGTCTTGCCGGCGCATGGTCCGCCGGTGAGGACGATGCGAGTGATATTTGCCATTTTATCGAGTTAATTGATTTGATTTTCTTTATGGTTTTCGGCTTGGGCTATCGGCCGCTTCCAAACCGAACCGCAAATTTATAAAAAAATCGCGACATGAGAAAATCATTTTTCATTGCGCCCACTCCGAAAAGTCGCATTTTTTGAATTTTAACACGAATTTCCATGAACCTTTAGTTCGCGACCGAATGGGAGCAATTATCCATTAATATTAGTCAGGAGAACAAGAGGTCATGAGAACATGAGAATTTTCGGAAATTTTCGATAATTTTCGAGAGAGAAAAATCGAGTTGCGGATTATAGATTATATACTTCTTGGAGTGGACTCAATTTTTCATTTATCAGCCCGCGGAACAGAATTTGGGCTGAATTGCGGCGACATCACTTGCTATTGCGGCGATACTCTTCGGCCAAAGTGTCGCGCAGGGTCGCGCCGTCCATCTCCAAATAACGCGCGACAGACGGCAACTCGCCGATGACATCACGGTTGCGCTTGTAGTAGTCAAACACTTGCGTCATCACCTCACAGAACATTGCCTCGTCGGTCTGCTTGACGCCGAACTCAATGGCGTGCTCACACATCGCGGCAATGAATGCCGACAGGAGCTCGGTGTTTCCGGACACAGGGCTTTGGGTGATGCTGAACGTGTAGTCCTCGGTATTTGTCATCCACATCATGATGAACTGTATGGCCTTCAAAGGCGTGGCGCTATTGCGATTGAGAGGCTCGGCAAGGAACCACTTTGCCAGCCGCAGCACATCGGATTCGTGCGCACGGCAGCCTTCGGCGGTTGTGATGGCCGCAGGCGAAGGGATGTCAAGATATTCCCGCTTGTACTGCCGGGCCTTAAGCGTGAGGCAGTCTTTAGAGGCGACAAACGGGTTGTCGCGCTGCCATTGGGCGAGTTTTTGGAGTTGCGTTTCGGCACTGTCGGTCTCAAACCACATTTTTATCTCCTCATCATTGGCAAGCATCGCCATATTATAGGCATACCAATTGCCGGACTGTATCAGCCTGCGGTGGTAGTCCATCAGGGAGACATTGTATTGGTCGGGCAGCAGGTCGCAGATATATTCCACGGCTGACTGACGCAAGTCGAAAAGCGTTTGCAACGACAACGGCGACACGCGCCGCTCGGCAGGCAGGGCCTCGGCTGCGGAGCGCACTCCCGCATCATAGGCGACGCCGAAAGGCACAACAAGGGTGCTGTCAGCATTCAGGAAAATCGTCTTTTCCTCCTGCAAGGTGACGGTTACACTGTCTGCGTCAAACTTCACGTTGTTGTCATAGAGGTTGCGGATGAGAGCGCGCATCTCCTCGCGGCGGGCTTTGTCCGGCGAAATGCGCCGAAAAGTCTCGGCATACATGATTGCCCAGACCGGCTCGGTGGACATGGCATAGAGGCGCGCCAAACGATAATAATTGCTCGCGAAGGTTGGCTCGGCCTCAACACCGTCACTATAATTGGCGAGAGCGAGGTCATAACGCTCATGCATCATATAGATGTTGCCTTTCTCAAGATATAACGCACCCGACGAGGGGAATTTCACGAGGCCCTCATCATACGTCTTGATGGCCGCCTCCGCATCACCGAGGTTGTCTTGGGCATTGCCAACCATCTGATAACACATGAAGTCGGCCCCGGGCAGGTCATAGAGTTTGCGGCCCTCTTTGACCACCCGCTTATAGTCTCCATGAACGTAGTAGGCATACAAGCGCTCGTAACCAATCTGATAATTATCTTTATATTGCTTGTGAAGTTTATCAAAAATCTTCAATGCCGAGGGCACCTCATCACTATCTACCAAACGGACAGCCGAATCAAGCAAAACGACGGCATCGGGCGGCAACTCCGGCCGGGCTTCTTGTGCCGCGGCACGAGGCGAGAAAATCAGCAGGGCCGCAATAATTGTGAGAATGCGTTGAATTTCTTTCATAACTTTTGGTGTATAGATAAACAAAATAATACCGCAAATTTAGCAAAATGCGCTATATTATCCAATTTTTTTGTAATTTTGTGGTGCAAAACGGTTTCACAAGGGCTATGACCGAAGTGATTTTCGACGCCGAGGGCGTCGCTATGCCCGCGATTGACCGGGCGGCAACGGCCGCCTGGCTTGAGTGTGTCGCCCACAGTCTCGGCAAGAATGTGGGGCGGTTGTCGTATCTGTTTTGCGACGACGAGCACATCTTGGCCGTTAACCGCGAGTTTCTCGGACACGACTATTACACCGACATCATCACGTTTGACTACAGCACGCGCCGCCACATCGCCGGCGACATGGTAATCTCGCTCGACACGGTGGCGAGCAACGCGGCCGCGCTCGGTGCCGACCCGCGCCGCGAACTGCTGCGCGTCATCGCTCACGGCGTGCTGCACCTGTGTGGCATCAACGACAAGGGCCCTGGCGAGCGCGAGGTGATGGAGGCGCATGAGGAACGGGCGCTGGCGATGGCCGCCAACGAGATGTTCAACTTTGAGTTTGGGCAACGATGAGGATGGATTTTGACGTCATAGTCATTGGAGCCGGGCACGCCGGTTGTGAAGCGGCCGCGGCAGCGGCCCGCTTAGGGTCGCAAACACTACTCATCACGCTGGATATGAACAAGATAGCCCAAATGAGTTGCAATCCGGCCGTGGGCGGTATCGCCAAGGGGCAGATTGTGCGCGAGATTGACGCGCTGGGCGGCATGATGGGCATCGTGACCGACCGCAGTTCCATCCAGATGCGTATGCTCAACCGCAGCAAGGGTCCGGCAATGTGGAGCCCGCGCTCGCAGGCCGACCGTCACCGCTTTATGGAGGAATGGCGGCTGGCGTTGGACCGCACACCGGGGCTGAGTCTGTGGCAGGACAACGTTACCGGGTTGCTGCTGGACGAGGACGGCGGAGTGAGGGGCGTTAAAACGGCCCTCGGCGTGGAGTTCACGGCGCGCGCCGTGGTGCTCACCGCCGGCACATTCCTCGGTGGACTGATGCACATCGGACCGGTGCAGACACCCGGCGGCCGCGTGGGCGAGCCCGCCAGCAACGGCCTGACGGCGCAACTCAACGCATTAGGCATCGAGAGCGGCCGGATGAAAACCGGCACACCGCCACGCCTTGACGGCCGCACGATAGATTACAGCCAAGCCGTGGAGCAGCAGGGCGACACACCCGGCGAGCACCGCTTCAGTTACCTGCCGGGCACGGCGAGCACGCTGCAACAACGCTCCTGCTGGATTGTGAACACCAACGCGGCGGTGCATGATGTCCTGCGCGCGGCACTCCCCTACTCGCCGCTCTACAACGGCCAGATACAAAGCATCGGGCCACGCTACTGCCCCAGCATCGAGACAAAAATCGTCACCTTTGCCGAGCGCGAGAGCCACCAGTTGTTCATAGAGCCGGAGGGCGAGCAGACAGCCGAGGTGTACCTCAACGGGTTCTCGTCGTCGCTGCCGTGGCGAGTGCAGATTGAGGCCCTAAGGCATATTCCCGCATTGCGCAACGCGCAACTCTACCGCCCGGGCTATGCTATAGAATATGACTATTTCCCGCCCACACAACTGCGCCATAGCCTTGAGAGCAAGCGAGTGCCACGTCTTTTCATGGCCGGCCAGGTGAACGGCACCACAGGCTATGAGGAGGCCGCCGGACAAGGCTTGATGGCCGGCATCAACGCTCACCGTTGTGTGCACGGTCTGGAGCCGCTGGTGTTGGGTCGCGACCAGGCTTACATCGGCGTGCTCATCGACGACTTGGTTACCAAGGGTGTTGACGAGCCATACCGGATGTTCACCTCACGCGCCGAATACCGCATCCTGCTGCGGCAGGACGACGCCGACATGCGTCTGACGGAACTCGGCGCCACAATCGGCAGCGTGGATGCCGTGCGGTTGCGATTACTGCGCGACAAGCGCGCGGCGATTGACGAACTGATAGAGTTCTCGCACGAACACACTGTGCGCACCGCCGCAATCAACGAGGGGCTCGCCTCGCGCGGCATGGAGCCGCTGCGGCAAGGATGCCGCCTGCACGAACTGCTAACGAGGCCCGAGTTTGACTTCGCGCTGGCAGCCTCGCTACTGCCCGAGGTCGCCGAGCGCCTTGACAAGGTAGAGACCGAACGGCGCGACGAGATTATCGAAGCGACAGAGATTAAGATAAAATATGGCGGATATATCGAGCGCGAGGCGCAAAACGCCGAGAAACTGCGCCGGCTGGAGCGCGTCAAACTGCGTGGCCACATCGACTACGCGTCCGTTCACCAGTTAAGCACCGAGGCCCGACAGAAGTTGGCGGCCATTGACCCGGAGACAATCGGCCAAGCATCACGCATTCCGGGTGTCTCACCCAGCGACATCAGCATCCTGCTGTTGCTATTAGGCCGTTAAATCAATTTATAACTCAAATTGTTTCACGTGAAACAAACACTCTGAACTTAAAAGGCAAAACGACAATTATGAGAAACAGAATCGAAGAGGCGAAACAAGCCGTTCGCAACATCCCGGACTTCCCTATCAAAGGAATTCAATTTAAGGATTTAACTACCCTTATGAAGTCGCCGCAGCACCTTGCTACGGTTAGTGACGCCCTTTATGAGATGTATAAGGGCAAGGGCATCACCAAGGTCGTTGGCATCGAGAGCCGGGGATTCATATTCGGCGCGGTTTTGGCCGCGCGGCTCGAAGCCGGCTTCGTGCCCATCCGCAAGCCGGGCAAACTGCCCGCGGAAGTCATCAGCAAGACCTACGACAAGGAGTACGGCACCGACACGATTGAGATACATCGCGACGCCATCACAACCGACGATATAGTGCTCATCCACGATGACCTGCTTGCGACCGGCGGCACAATCCTCGCCGCACTGGAATTGGTGAAGTCAATGGGACCACGACAGGTGATGATAAATTTTGTGTGCGGATTGAAAGACTTGAACGGGCGCGACATGCTGCCCAAAGACATCGACGTCACCACCGTTTTCGACTTCTGAATGAAATGTTGACCGTTGACTGTTAACAGTTGACCGTTGACAATTGGCAGTAGACCGAAAGACACATACGGTGAACGGTAAACGGTAAACCATTCAAAAAAATGGATGAGAGGCTGAGACTGAAAATATCGTTGTTGCCCGAGACACCGGGTGTATACCGGTACTACAACAGTGAGGGAACAATTATATACGTTGGCAAGGCGAAAAACCTGAAGCGGCGCGTTAGTTCCTACTTCAACCGCGAGCACGAGGTGGAGCGCACCAACAGGTTGGTGAGCAACATCGCCGACATGGAATACACAGTCGTCAACACTGAAGAAGAGGCTCTCGACCTTGAGAACAACCTGATAAAAGAGTATCAGCCGAAGTACAACGTACTGCTCAAAGACGACAAATCTTACCCGTGGATTTGTGTGACAAAAGAACTTTATCCACGAGTATTCATAACGCGAGAAAAAGTACATCGGGGAGCATGGTTTTTCGGACCGTATCCCAAAGCGGAAATCGCTCACACACTGGTCACTGCGTTACATCAAATCTTCCCGATCAGAACCTGCCGACACAATGTTTCACGTGAAACAATAGAAGCGAAAAAACACCGTCTTTGTCTCCAATTTCACATCAAAAATTGCGAGGGATGTTGCCAGGGATTAATAGACGCAGAACCATACAACGACTACATTGAGCAAATCAAAAGAATCCTGAACGGAGACACAAAACTCGTCGCTGACCATCTGCAAGAAGAAATGATGCGATACGCGTCCGAACTGAAATTTGAGGAAGCGGAGATAACAAAACGCAAACTGCTACTAATAGATAAACTGCGAACAAAATCGTGCATCGTGTCACCCACAATTCACAATATCGATGTGTTTGCGATACACATCGACGACGACACCGCATTCATCAACTTCATGCACGTGCGCAACGGTTCGGTCGTACAATCCATAACATTAGAGTATAAAACGAGTACGCTTGACGAGGAGGCAACACCGCAGGCATTAATGTCACTTGCCATAACAGAAATAAGGCAACGGTTCGCGACAATGTATCAGCGCGATCACATTCGCGAAGTCATTGTCAATGTTCTACCCGATGTGAAAAGCGAGGGCGTAGAGTATGTGATTCCACAACGCGGCGACAAGCGCAAACTGCTGGATATAGCGATTAAAAACGCGCTGCAGCGCAAGCAGGATCGCTTGAAGATGATGGAGAAACTGAACCCGGAGCAACGTGCCACACGCACCATGACAACGATGATGCGCGACCTGCACCTTGACGTTATGCCACGACACATCGAGTGCTTTGACAACTCAAACATACAAGGCAGCGACGCCGTGGCGTCGTGCGTCGTGTTCCGCAACGGCAAACCCAGCAAGAAGGAATACCGGCACTACATTATCAAGACTGCGGCAGGCAACGACGACTTCGATTCGATGCGCGAAGTGATTACACGGCGCGTGACGCGCCTCAGAGAAGAAGGTCAAGAACTCCCCCACCTCATCGTTGTGGACGGCGGCAAAGGACAACTGTCGGCGGCGATGGAGGCACTCAAAGCAATAGGCGAAGACAGCATCGCAGTTGTTGGTCTGGCCAAGCGTATGGACGAAATTTTCTTCCCTGGTGACGAACTGCCGTTCAACATCGACCGCAATAGTGAGACTTTGCGCATTATCCAACGCTTGCGCGACGAGTCACACCGCTTCGCGATTACATTCCACCGCAAACGCCGCAGCAAATCGCAAGTACACAGCGCATTAGACAACATCAGCGGCATAGGCCCAAAGACTAAAGAACTGTTACTCAAGCACTTCAAGAGCGTTAAGCGCATTCGCGAAGCGACAGTTGAGGAATTGACCGCAGTCATTGGCACTGCCAAAGCCGCCGCCGTCACTGCCGCCTTGAATGATGGCAAATAAATGAACAAGACACAAGGACTCCTCCACAATATAATTAGAAAATAGACAGATTTTGTGGGGACACAATATATTGCGTCCCCACAAAATCAGACGGGAAACTGACGTCAGAGACCAATAATAAGATAATGATATGCGACTTGTAATACAGAGGGTTAGAGAGGCAGTGGTGGCTATCGGCGGAGAGCCGGTGAGCCATATAGCACACGGAATGATGTGCCTGGTGGGCATTGAGAACGGCGACACACGCGAGGACGCTGACTGGCTGGCGCAGAAACTGGTGTCGATGCGCATCTTTGACGACGAAAAAGGCGTGATGAATATCGACGTGCGACAGGCCGGCGGCGAGGTGATGGCCGTCAGCCAGTTCACGCTGCACGCGTCCACCCGCAAGGGCAACCGTCCGTCGTATATCCGCGCGGCGCGTCCTGAGGTCGCCAAGCCGCTGTATGAGCACTTCTGCGAGAAGGTGGAACAACTGGTGGGCAAACCGGTGGCCCGAGGTGTGTTTGGCGCCAACATGCAGGTGAGCCTTATTAACGACGGCCCGGTGACAATCATCATCGACTCGCGCACTCGCGAGTAATGTCCACCCACATTCCTGAAGGAGGTGAGACGGTCAATGAGGCAAACTCATTACATCATTCAAGTCATAGAGCACTCCCCTACCCTACCGACACCTTCGCCGCTGGATTCGGCAAGGCCAAGGCCAGACCCTACTGATTACGGGCTGGCCAGCACAGTGCGTCAACCGAAATTCACATTTGTTCACATTTCGGATTTTTTAGGGATATATAGCGACAACTGTTAATACAACAGTATTTCAGACAGATAAGGCAGTTTTGGCGCGGCGAGAATTGAAAATTTGAGCACTTCCCTATCGGTTAATTGGAATTTTGGAGTCTCAAGACCGAGATAAAAATAGTTTGGCACAAAAATTGCATAGGATTAGGAAAGTCGGCAAAATTTGTTTATATTTGCCGGATAAAACCATTTTAGTAATTTGATGTTAAAAAATAGCGACATCTATTCTAACTTCTAAAATCTAACATCAAACTCTCAGAACTATGATTATCGAATATTTTAAAGAGAACTTGTGGCAGATGTGGACAGCCGCGTTTTTTGTGCTTCTGATCTGCGAAGTGTTCAGCGGCGATTTTTTCATTATGAGTTTCGCGATTGGCGCTTTGGCCAGCGTGCTTACCGCGGCGTGCGGAATGTCGTTCACGGTACAGGTGATAGTGTTTGCTTGCGTGTCGGTGCTGACGTTGTTTTTTGTGCGTCCGGCGGCTCTGCGCTACCTGCATCGCAACGATGACCACCGCGCGAGCAATGCCGAGGCGGTGATTGGCCGCGAGGGAACGGTTAGCGAGGCCATCGAGGCCGGCGGTTTCGGCCGCGTGGCCATCGACGGCGACGACTGGAAGGCACGCACGGCCGACGGCTCCCCCATCCACAAGGGCGCGCGCGTGCGCGTGACGGCTATGGAGTCAATCATCATCACCGTCGAGCCCTCTGCCTGACATTAAACACAAATTATCATGAATTATTCATAAATCATTTATTTTAATTATAATGTTTGGAATAAAAATTCATGGATAATTCATGTTAAAACTCACTTTAACAACTCTCAACTAATTACTCTAAAAAAATGGATGTAGCCTCTATTATTCTTATCGCAATTGTAATTCTCGCCCTGATTGTGGTGAAGATGACCATCGTGATTATCCCGCAGAGCGAGACAAAAATCATCGAGCGTCTGGGCCGCTACCATGCCACGCTCAAGCCGGGCATCAACATTATCATTCCGTTTGTGGACCGCGCCAAGGAGTTTGTGACAATGGTCGCCGGACGGTATGTTTACACAACCGACATCGACCTCCGCGAGCAGGTCTACGACTTCGACAAGCAGAACGTGATCACCAAGGACAACGTGCAGACCCAGATTAACGCGCTGCTCTATTTCCAGATTGTTGACCCGTTCAAGGCGGTTTATGAGATTAACAACCTGCCCAACGCTATCGAGAAGTTGACGCAGACCACGCTGCGTAACATCATCGGCGAACTGGAACTTGACGAGACGCTCACGAGCCGCGACACGATCAACACAAAGTTACGCGCCGTTCTTGACGACGCCACCAACAAGTGGGGCATCAAGGTGAACCGCGTTGAGTTGCAGGACATCCAGCCGCCGCAAAGCGTGCTTCAGGCGATGGAGAAGCAGATGCAGGCCGAGCGTAACAAGCGCGCCACCATCCTCACGAGCGAGGGCCAGAAGGCCGCCGCGATTCTGCAGAGTGAAGGCCAGAAGGAGGCCCGCATCAACCAGGCCGAGGCCGACCGCCAGACCGAGATTTTGCGCGCCGAGGGTGAGGCGCAGGCCCGCATCCGCCGCGCCGAGGCCGAGGCCAAGGCCATCGAGGTGGTGACCGAGGCCGTGGGCAAGAGCACCAATCCGGCCAACTACCTGCTGGCGCAGAAGTATATCACGATGCTCGAGGAGGTGGCCAGCGGCGACCGCACCAAGACGGTGTTCCTTCCTTTCGAGGCCAGCAACCTGTTAGGCAGCATCGGCGGCATCCGTGAACTGTTCAACGCCCCCGAGCCCCCAGTGAAGTAGCATGTAGAACGTAGCATGTAGTATGTAGGGGCAGAATTTATTCTGCCCACGGGACACAAGGCAACGTCCTGGCACTCAAATCCCATGAGTGGCAGGACGTTAGTTTTATTCATTTTATATGCGCTCAATGCATATCATTCACGCGGCGTGTAGCAGGTAACATGTAGGGGCAGAATTTATTCTGCCCGTCCGTCGTCAATCGGGTAGAATAAAGTCTGCCCCTACATGCCTAAACCATAATAACTTGACTTCTTGCGGAACTTGAATAAGAATTAGTATTACGATTTTGTAACTCATGTTTCTAAAGAAAAATCAGAGGGAACATCAACGGCCTTAATGGAATCCTTTTCCACACCTTTCCCAGGCTCTACTGAACGCCCCCTCCCGGATTTGAACACAAATTATCATTAATTTCACCCGTAGGTGTAACATCCGGGCCAGCAAGCGCTTGCCCGCCAACGCAACTAAATTTGATAAATTGTTGCTTTTGTGGCGGAAATAGTGTAAATTTGCAAGCGATTGGCGAGACGCCGACGGTCTTGAAGCAGAGAATAAATTTTTACCGTCATAAAATACTACTGATTATGATAACGAGATGCTACAGAATGTTGCTGGTGGCGGTGATGTCGGCCATTGGCATTGTCGCCGGTGCCAAGTCCTTGGCTCCGGCAGTGACGGGCATTGCCCTGTACGGGTCGGACAACCATTGGGACGAGCCGATGGAGCAGTTCAGCAAGGTTGGCGACGACGTGTGGCAACTGAGCGACGTCACAATCTACGGAGGCACGGAGTTCAAGTTGAAACTTCACATCAACTTCAATGGCGAGGAATGGGACGAGTGGTACGGCTCGACAACCGATGGCGTCGAGACGCTGAAAAGCGCGGCGCCGGGCACCGTTGTGGAATGCGACATCCGTGACGGGGCGCCCAACTTCCTCATCGGGCACACGGGTGAGTTCACGTTCACCATGACTTACGACGACATCGATCAGTTGCAGTTCCAGTTCGAGGGCGTGTTTGAGGAGGCCCGCTACCTCACGGGCGAGTTCAACAACTGGGGCGAGAAGCAGTTCACGGCATGGGTTGGTGAGTACACGCTGGATCTCGAGGAGGGTTGGGACCAACCCATCAGCGGGCAGTTCCTGATTGTCGACCAGGACTATAACTACCTGGGAGGCGTCACCTACGGTGAATACTACACCATCACCCGGGACAACCCCACCCTGCAACTCGCTACCGACGCGCAGGACAAGAAGAACCTCTACCTGGCCGATGAAGGTTACTATTCGTTTGTCGTGACTGACGACAACGAACTCACCGTCAGCAACTGGCCCGTCGAAGTCATCACCGCGAGCCTTGTCGGCTCCACCCGGCCGGGATGGGACATGAGCAACGCGACCATCATCCCGCTGACGCTTGACTCCGAGACCGGCTTCTTCACCAATAAGCAGGTGCCCATTCCCGCCGGATTCAACTGCCAGGTGCTGCGTCACAGCAGCCTGAGCAGCGTTGCCGACGCGTGGTATGGCGGCACATCGGGCACCGGCGTGACCGAGGTGCCTAACTCAGGCGACGAGTTTGACCTGATGCCGACCACGGGCGACGACTTCACCTTCACGGGCAACGGCACGTTCTCGTTCTGGCTGGAGCAGGACTTCAGTTCAATACGCATCTACGGCATCTACGAGAACGACCCGAGTTACTTCCTGACGGGCGAGTTCAACAACTGGGGCAGAGACGGCGACAATGTGCCGTTTGTCAAGGCCGACGGCGTGTCGACGCTCACCCACACGTTCTCGGGCGAGTTCCTCATCGTGGACAACTATGGCAATCTGCTTGGCGGCGCCACCGACGAGAATCACTATTGGTTGCATGAGGACTGGCCCAGCGTGAGGCTCTTCACCGACCTCCAGGCTCCGAACAAGAAGAACATCTACGTCAAGGACGAGAGCGAGTACACGCTCACCATCGAGAACGGCGAACTGACCGTCAGCGGTTGGCCGGTGGAGACTTTCAGCGTGTGGCTCATGGGCGCCACCGACGACCAGTGGGAAGGCAACGAACTCAACTTCCAGTTGACGAAGGATGAGTCGACGGGCAACTACGTGCTCGGCCAGACCGACATCCCCGCGGGATACCGCTTCCAGGTGGTCCTGCGCAGCAGCCTCTCCAGCGTGGCCGACGTGTGGTATGGCGCGCAGGCCGACGGCGACATGCATCACGTGAACGAGGGGGTGCTCGGAAACATCGCCCTGGGTTTCAACAACAAGGACATATACTTTGACCGTGGCGGCCGGTTCACCTTCACGGTGTCGCCCAATTGTCTCAATGTCAACATCCAGGGAGACTTCGAGCCGAAGTTGTATTTCCTGATTGGTGATTTCAACGACTGGGACGAGGACAGCATGGTGCCGTTTGTGATGAAAGACGGCGAGTTGTCGCTGACGATGACGCTCTGCGGCGACTTCCTCATCAAGGACCATGACGGCAATTGGATTGGCGCGAACATCGGCGGCGACAGCCCGCACATGGTGTTCACAGCCAACGGCAACAACGTTGCCATCACGTCGAATGCCGACAAGAAGAACTTCTGTGTCGAGTTGCCGTCAGAGTACACGCTGACGCTCGATAGCGAGATGCTCTTTGTCACCGGCTTCCCCACCGGCGGCTTCTATATCTGTGGCGACTTCAACGGGTGGCGACCGGAATTGATGACCGCGGGTGGCGATGGCACCCACTCCCTTGTGCTGACCATTAGCGAGAACGACAAGTTCAAGTTCCGCGACCATGAGGCATACTGGTACGGCGGCGACACCGGCGGCGAGGGCGACACCTACGAGATTCACCGTGATTGGTGCAGCGACATCCCCTTGACCAAGGGCGACAACGGCTCCAACTTCATCATCAAGAGCGACGGCAACTACAAGTTTGTCATCACCGAGGGCGACGGCAATCCGACGCTCTCGGTGGTCGGCCTCGGCTTCATCCACCTCGCCGACGCCCTTGAGGGCATCAGCGGCCAGATCGAAGACGACCTCTTCGTGGCGGCAATCCGTCCCAACAGCCAAGAGGCGTACGTGAGCAACGGCGAGGACTGGGTGTGCCTCGAAGGCGGTTATAACACGGAAGATCTGCAACCGGGTTATTGCGTCAACCTGAGTGAAATGTTCTGCGAGAGTGTTTCCGACAAGGACACGGCTCCCACCATCGTTATAAATGACTTCTACAACAACATCTACTCAGACGAGCCTCAAATTCCCGAAATCATCGAGATTGACTTGAGCAAGAGTTTCGAGATGCCCAAACTCAGCCAGGTGGTGAAGTTCAAGGGTGTGTACTACGACGGCCAGTTGCGAGGCTACAGCGGCAACAATGGCGGCAAGGGACAGAGCATCAACCTCGACTTCTTAAACAACGATCCCTCGGTGATGGGCTTCACCAACGGTGCCTACGTGAGCGTCACGGCAGCCGTCATGCTGCAAGAGCCCTGGCAAAACGCTCCCCGTCGCGCCCGGTCGAGTTTCGAATATGACTTCCAGAACATCGTGGCTCGCGTGCTCGCCGATGCCGAGGATGCCACCACAACCGGCGTCGCGACTGTCACTGCCGATGCCACGGTGGTCGACACACGCTACTACAACCTCACGGGCCAGCAACTCACGGCTCCGACGGCAGGCGTGACCATCGTCGTGACGCGCTACTCCGACGGCAGCGTCACGTCAGTGAAGGTGGTGAAGTGAGCCTGAAGAGATTCCGAAATTGATTGTGTAGTGGACAAAATCGCGCGATTTTGTCCACTACACATTCTTTTTTGGACAAGATTTGAGGCAAGAAACAAATTTTTGTTCGATAAAAGCAGAAAGTTGCAAAAAAATTGTATCTTTGCACCCGTAACATATAAACAAGGACAAAATGGCAATTACAACAAGAGATAACACACAGCCTATGAGTTACTATTGGGGCTTGGTGAAGGACATGGACGATAGCCAGAAATTGGAACTCGTCACCATGCTCATCGACAGCGTAAAACCAATCCGAACCAGAGAACTGACTGACATAGCATACGATGATGAATTCGCTGATATGGACAAGGAACTCTACACTCCGGATGAGGCCTACGAACTGACGATGAACGACATGAAGGCAATCTACGACAAGACAGATGCAATATAAATACTTCTACACCAAGCGCGCCGCTGCCAAAATCAGGTCATTCTACAATAACGTAGGCAAGAAATATAGCCACACGTATTCGTTTGAGGACATGGAACGAAACGTGCGCGATGCCTTCTTTGCCATCTATGCCATTGAACGGACGCTACCACGACGCGAGCCGACCATCAGCCGATGGAAAGGTTACTATATGGCGAACACCGAGAAGTGGTACTACGCTTACACCATTAATGGTGATACAATAACCGTGGTCGATGCTTGCCACGCACAGAATATGCATGAATAGGCGAATGCATATCATTCACGCGGCGTGTAGCAGGTAACATGTAGGGGCAGAATTTATTCTGCCCACGGGACACAAGGCAACGTCCTGCCACTCAAATCCCATAAGTGGCAGGACGTTAATTATAATCAGAGTAGGGGAGAGGCCTTAGAACATCGTGCTTGCGGCACTCTCTTACAGCGGCATCCATTCGGGCGGCACACGCTGATTTTTAACATGAATTACCATGGAAATCCATGAATTCATACCTCCCGTGAATTAACGTGAATTGTCGTGAATAAGACAGAATTTGATTATTTGCCGAATATATTATGTTAATTTGTGTGGGTTTTAGTTATAAATTATTAAAAACTATTGTGGTTTTTCAAAATAATGTATATTTTTGTAAAAATTGTGTCATTTAATAAATTCGTTTTATCATGAAATAAAAGTTTCAGTGTTATGAAGAAGACTATACTGCTGATTATTGCAACGGCTCTATCGGCAACAAAGATTGCCGCAGCCGAATATGAGTACACACCCCTTGTTCGCGAGGGTGTCGTTTGGGAATACCTTTACAACAACATCAACGAGTTGGACGGGAATGACTCATACACCACTTACAAACTGGAGTTCAGAGGCACCACCGAGATCAACGGCAAAATATACCACAACCTATACCGCTACACCGGCACTCTTGACGTTGAACAAGACGACCCGGTTGCCTATATGCGCGAGGATGACGGCAAGGCGGTCTACTGCCTGCGCACGATTGACCAGACCGCCGAGCAGCAGTTCTATGATTTTGAGAACGCGCCACTCTTTTACCAGAACAGTTACAACAGATACAGAAACCTGCAGGTTACAGAAGCAGAAGACGTTGAATACGCAGGACAGAGCCACAGGAGTTACATGGTTGCGGCCTACACGCCGTGCAACCTGATTGAGGGCATAGGTTTTGATTACGGAAACGGCAACCTGTACGAGCCTCTTACAGACATGGAACCGGACTGTATCTGCCCATACACAGTCGGACTGATTGGGCTGTATGACACCACATCCGGAAAAATTGTTTTTCAATCAGGGAACTATCAGGAACTCGTCGATAAGTTGCAAACGAGCGGCACCATTCAGGTGAAGAACACTTTGAAAGAAGACGAGTGCGGCTATTATGACCTGTTGGGACGCAAGATAAGCGGGCCTAAAACCGGTGTTCCATACATCCACAACCACAAAGTCATCTACACCAAATAGCCGTTTAATACCGTCCTACAATCCACATCACGGAGCAATTACGAGTGAGAAGGGGGCAATGTGATTGAGGGAATGGTTTTGTTTCAGGAATTTTTAGTAATTTTGCAGGCCGAAATTACTTGATTGTGAAACAGAACAGGATAATCATAGCCATAATAGCGGCCGCGGCGGCGCTGCCGGCGGCGGCCGAGGTGGACATTGACTATAGCGCGACCATCGCCGCCGGCGTTGCCGATGGAGGCTTGGCGCCGTACCACATCGCGACGATGGAGGGCGGGCGCTTCACGTCGGGCGGCATGACGCTGCTGGGCCTTGAGGCTCACCACAGCATGAGCGACAGCACGCGCTGGGCGTGGGGCGCCGGCGTGGAGGTGTGGGGCGGTTATAACCGCAAGGCGAGTTACGGGCATTACGACGGTTCCACCGGTCTGATGACTGTGAATTGGCAGCGGCCGGCGGCCTTGTGGCTGCAACAGGCCTACGTGACGGGCCGTTACCGCGGCATGACGCTCACCATCGGGCAGCGCGAGCGGCGGCCGGTGACCGTGGGCCGCAATAGCAGCGGCGACCTGACGCGCAGCGGCAACTCGCGTCCGCTGCCGGGGGCGGGGCTCCGCTTCAAGGACTTCCTCGACGTGCCGCTCACCAGGGGGTGGGTGCAGGCGTTGATGGAGTTGAGTTTCAACCGCAGCACCGACGCCTCGTGGATTGAGAACCACTATGTGGGTCGCGGCGGGTTTGTCACGACCGGCTATTGGCTGAGTTACAAGTCGCTGTATCTGCGTTCCAAGCCGTCACAGCCGGTGGTGGTGACGCTCGGCCTGCAGACCAACTGCCAGTTTGGCGGCACCAAGACGAGTTATGACCTGCAGGGCAACGTGACAGGCGTGGAGAAGATGGAGAGCGACTTCAAGACGTTCCTCAAGAGTGTTGTCCCCGGCGGCGAGAGCGGCACGACCAACCCGGACAAATTCTGCGTTGGCAACCACGTGGGCAGCGTGGACGTGGCTGTGGACTGGCACATCGGTCAGACAGGCAAGACGCTGCGCGCCTACCTGCAGAACCCGTTTGAGGACGGATCGAGCCTGGGCAAGATGAACGGTTGGGACGGACTGTGGGGCCTGGAGTACCGCGCCGGGGAGCACGACGCGGTGAGTAACATCGTGGTGGAATACCTCGACCTGACCAACCAGAGCGGCCCGATGCACTGGGCTCCGGCCGACAATCCCGGCACAAAGGTTCCCAATC
Organism: uncultured Porphyromonadaceae bacterium; assembly: GCA_946187345.1. GTDB lineage: Bacteria > Bacteroidota > Bacteroidia > Bacteroidales > Muribaculaceae > Sodaliphilus. The sequence goes on from CAMHQD010000019.1 coordinate 32,091, forward strand.
AGGCCACGGGTGCCGACGACTACTATAACAACCACGCCTACAACGGATATCACACGGCCGGATTGTCGATTGGCTCGCCGATGGTGAGTTCGCCGCTATGGAACCGCGACGGCTATATGCAGTACCGCGACAACCTGCTGCGCGGCGTGCACGTGGCCGTGGAGGGCGAGTTGACGCGCGAGTGGCGTTACCGGGCCGTCTATAGCCACCGCAAGGCGTGGGGCACGCCTTTTGTGCCGCGCGTGACGGGCGTGACGGCCGACTGCTTTCTGCTCGAGGCCACCTACGTGCCGAGGCGCATGCCGCGGCTGGCGGTGCGCGCCCGCCTGGGCATTGACCGCGGCACGCTCGTGGGCAACAACGTTGGCGGGCTGGTGACGGCGACCTACACCGGCAACTTCAGTTTTTAGAGCCTTTTTTAGGGTTAACGGCAGACAAAACGGCACGGCGTTTTTCACGCCACTCCTTTAATTGTTATAACGGGAAGGCAACGCACGGTAAACGGTAAACATTTCAGTAAATGGAGACAAAAGTATATAAGATAGTTGTCGCTATAGTGGTTATAATGGCGGCGATAGCAGGGGAGGGTTGCACGCGCAACAACGGCGACATCGGTCCGTGGTTCGGCACGTGGGGGCTCACGGAGGCCACGGGCGGCTATAGCGTGCCCGGTGCTGACCGCGACGAGTTCTTGCAGTTCCAGAGTGGCACTGTGTGCCTGCGTATGGTGTTTAACGAGACGAAGAGTTACGACGCGGCGTTCGGCAACTGGAACGAGAGCGGGGGAGTGCTGACGCTCGACTTCCCGGACCATAGCGATGAGCAGTGGCGGTTCGCGCCATATGGCTTCGCACGCCACAGCGAGTGGCGCTGGACTATCGAGGGCGGGCGGCTGACGCTGAGCGACGCCCGCGGCACGCTGACGTTCACCCACATCCCGTGAATTGACGGCAGTGGAGCAGCAAATTTTTTAGAATAATCAGCAACAAATTTTGCCATATCAAAATTTGTTGCTAATTTTATAGCCCGAGAACAAAATTATACCGCGATGAAAGACGAGAAAAATGACCGATATGGACAGTTGCTGCGCGTGAGCCTGCGGGCCGGCGCGGTATATGTGCCCGGAACAGAGGCGGCGACGCGCGCCGACATAACCTACTCCACGCTGATGCTGGTCAAGCAGTTGCGTCAGGCGGGCTTTGCCTTGAGCGAGCCGCTGCTGCACGCGTTAAACGCCATGGACGTTAACAGGCAGGTGGAGTTGCTGAACGTGATTAAAGAGGTGATGGGCATCGGCCGGAACTGGGCCCCGTTGGTCAAGGGGTGGCAGACGCCCACCGGCGAGACTTTTGCCGACCATCTCTTGACCTACATCGCCAACGTGTGGAATCCAATAGCGAAGGGCAAGAGCGCGTCTATCCCGGGCGTGACGCTGCCTTGCGGCCATCTCATTCCCGAGGGCACATTCCCGTTAGAGCGTTACAACGGCTGCCCGTTCTGCGGCACGCCGTTCACGCTCGACACCAACATTTACAAGGGTCAAGGCAGCAAGTTGCGCACTCTGGAACTATGGGGCGACAGCGACATCGAGGCCCACTACAAGGCGCTGCTCGGCAGTCCTGTGGCTCTTGACGCGACGCAGGTTGAGAGCCTCAAGACGCTCATCGCGCTGTGTCCGTTGCCCGCCGGCGTAAAGATTTCCATGAAGGAGACACTGATGTTAGTGATTGACACGCTGGTGGAGCAGGATAAAGACGCCGAGGCCGGCGCGCTGATGTCGACGCCCACCGACGTGCTGCGCTACTTGTGGTACGACCACACGGGGCTGTTGCAACTTGTCAAGCCGTCGACGCTGCTGCGCCGCGCGCTGCGCGCCGGCACTCACCACTTTGCCCCGCTGGACCAGCAGGCCCTGTTCCTGAAGATTGAGCGCAAGAAATTGCGGCTGAAGTATGACCGCCGTTGGTGCCGCCGCGTGGCCGGCTGGCTCAACAGCCAGACGCTGCCGGTGGAGGCGGCCTGCGAGGCGATGCACCCGCAGCGAGAGATGTGGGTGCGCTTTATCCGCGCGTTGCGCTTGGCCGAGATGGCCCGCCGCCCGGGAATGGAGCGCCTGCGCGAACTGCTCGACCGGTTCTACAACAAGCGCTACGAGGTGTGGGCCGGCATGGTGAGCGCCGCCCGCGAGGCGAATGACGCAGACCGCGCCCTCACGCTGCTGAAACAACGGCCGGGCGTGATGGCCCGCACTCTGTTTGCCAACATGCTGTGGCTCGGCCCCGAGCCGGTGCTGGACGCATTCAAGGAGGTGGCGCCGCAGTTGCCGCCGCGGCTGCTGCTCACTCTGGGCTCTTACGCTGACACCTACTTCACCAACACCGGCTACCGCGTTGTGCGTCCGCCCATGTCGACGGCGGCCAAGTTGCCCGCCAACCCGCGGCTGATGCTGCACGACGAGGCCGAGCGCGAGGCGATGGCCAAGGCGGTGGGCAAGGTGTATGAGGACACGATGCGGGCACGGTTTGCGGCGCTGCCGCATACCGAGGGCACCGTCTATATCGACCCGCAACTCTACAATGTGCCGATGGCCGTTGGCGACCGCTCGGCCACCATCCAGGACGTGAACGCCGCCCTGCAGGGCATGCGTTTCCCGGTGGAGGGCGACAAAGTGCGCCTGTTCATGCAGTGGGGCAAGGGCCTGCCGGCCCAGCACCTCGATATGGACCTGAGCGCGGTTATCATGTACGAGAACCGCCGCGAGGACTGCGCCTATTACAACCTGACGACGTGGGGCGCGCAGCATAGCGGCGACATCCGCTCCATTCCGGACCAGGTGGGCACGGCCGAGTATGTCGAGTTGGACTTGCCGATGCTGGCCAGGGCAGGAGCCCGCTATGTCGCCTTCACCTGCAACGCCTACAGCACCGGTATGATTAATCCCGGACTGGTGATAGGGTGGATGGACAGCGCCAATAAGATGGAGGTCAACGAAAATACCGGCGTGGCCTATGACCCGAGCACGGTGCAGCACATGGTGCGCGTGACCGAGAACAGCGACAAGGGGTTGGTGTTTGGCGTGCTGGACGTTGCCGCGCGAGAGATTGTGTGGTTAGAGCTGCCTTTTAGCGGACAGAATGTGCTGTCGCTCGACTTCGCCACGGTGGACGCCTACGTGAAGAAACTGGCCTCAAAGGTGACAATCGGCCGCCTGCTGGAGTTGCGTGCCATGGCACAAGGCATGACTGTGGTGGAGGCCCCGGAGGGCGCCACCGAGGTCTATACGGCGCGGTGGGCGCTCGACACGGCCGCCGTTGCCGCGCTGCTGCTGTAATAGAGGTTGAGAGGTTGAGGGGTTGAGCCAATCGCTGGCGCGATTGGGGATAATGGATTGGACTTCGTGGCGGCCAGGCTCTACATTTATTACCATTTGCGATAGCAAATGGCTCAACCTCTCAACACTAAACCCCTCAACGCTAAACCTCTCAACGCTCACCCCCTCAACGAAAAAACGAGAAAACGATGTATGAGAAACTGCGGGCCGTGGTGCTGCGGCTGATACGCTACAGCGAGCGCAACAACATCGTCCACGTCTATACCGACGGGCGCGGGTTGATGTCGTTTCTGGTGCCGGCGGGCACCGGCGGAGCGGGCGCACGTCGCCGCCAGGCGCTGCTGATGCCGCTATCGCTGCTCGAGTTGGAGGCGCGCCTAAAGCCCGGCACAGAATTGGCCACGATGCACGACGTGGAGCGCTACGAGCCGTTGCAGGCCATCTACAGCGACCCGCCGCGTGTGGCAATCGCGATGTTTATCAGCGAACTGCTGTGCCGCACCATTGTGGAGCACGAGCGCAACGAGGCTCTGTTTGCCTTCATTGAGGCCTCGGTGCTCACGTTGGAGCACCTGCGCAGTGACGCGGTGGCCAATTTCCACCTGCTGTTCCTCTACCGCCTTGGGGCGCATTTAGGCATCGAGCCCAACATGGAGACCTACGCGACAGGCCGCTGGTTCGACATGATGGAGGGCGTGTTTACCGACGGAGCCACGGGACGCCATGCGCTCGAGCCCGAGCGCGCGGCGGTAATCCGCCTGCTGGACCGCATGACCACGTCCAACCTGCATCTGTTCCGGTTCAACCACAAGCAACGAGGCGAGGTGTTGGACACAATCCTCGCCTATTACCGGTTGCACAACGCCGCGTTGGGCACGCTGCGCTCCCTCGATGTGCTGAAACAAATCTTTCAGAGTTGAGGGGTTGAGCGTTGAGGGGTTGAGCCTCGCGCTATCGCGCTCGGGGATAATGGATTTATCGTTGCTTGCCGCCAGGTTGTAGGGACGAGGCTTGCCTCGTCCTTTGCCAGGCCCAACATTTATTCCCAATCGCGATAGCGATTGGCTCAACCCTCAACCTCTCAACCTCTCAACCTCTCAACCTCTCAACCCCTCAACCTTTCATCGGCTAACGCATATAGCGGAAGGCCATGTACTCGCGCATATTGCGGTCGAGACTCAGCAACAGGTCACCGTCGCGGTCCCACTCGTAGTAGTATCGCACGTAACTGTAGCCGGTCCGGTCAGGGAAGCGCAACTCAATGGTCTGGTCGCGATAGGTATCCCACGTGAAGCGGTAGGTGACCCATACGCCCCACTCGTCCACATACGAGTACTCGCCCTCGCCGTTGCGGTGGAAGTAATATTCCTCGACATCCCACGCGTCGTAGGTGCGGTAGCCGTCGTAGGTGTAGTCGCTCACCTAATGGCCGACAATTTGGTCAAAGTCGCGGTCGTCGCCCCAGCGGCAGCCGGTGAGCACGAGTGCCATGACGGTGAGCAGGGCAGTAATCTTCAAGTTTTTAATCGTTTTCATATCGTTTTAGATTTTCAAAACGGCATGGCCGTTTTGCACACAACACTTTTTATACTGAACACTCTCAACCAATCACTCCTGCCTCATTTGTAAAAGACGAGCCAGTTGGTTGAGCCGTCATTGACGTGCTCTTGCAGATATGTGACGAGGCCCTCGTTGTTACGGTACCAGGCGTAGTTCCACGGGTCGGAACTGCCGGCATTGCTCATGGTGAGGCTGATAGCGTTGTCGACGCCATAGTCGAGCAGGGCGGTGACAAAGTCGCCGAGGCGCATGGCTTTGTCGCTCTGAATGACGCACAGGCGCCCCTCACGCTCACACAGGGCGCGGCACTCCACGCGGTCGCTTGATGCGCGGCGATGCTTGACCTCGATGCCGTCATGTATGAGCAAGTCCTGCATGAACCCCGCGCCGCCACGCGCGGCGGCATCGGCGAGCAGGTCACGGGCGGCGCGGTCGGTGCCGAAATTCCACGAGCCGTCCACCCAAGTGAACACTCCTGTGCAATATGAACTTTTGTAGCCGGCATTATGCTCGCCGTGGCTCACGTGGTCGCCGGCGATATTGCTGTGGGCAAACTGGGGCAACTTCTCGCCGGTGAGGGCCGCGGTGGCGCAAGCCACAATGCTGTCGTTGTCGATGGAGGGCAGCACGGCCAGTTCGAGTTCCACACGCGAGGCGTGAGGATAGACGGCGGTGAGCGAGTCGGCAGGCTCGGTGACAGAGGCGAAGTGCTCCACATCGACGAGTTTGTCGGGAATGAGCCAATAGACCACAAAGGCCACGATGGCCACTCCGGCGGCCGCCAGCGCCACCTTTGCGGCGGTAGTGACACCTTGCGGCACATCGACCCACCAGGTGCCTCCGGCAGGCTTGGGCCGAGGTTGTCCTTCCCCGTCCCCTCCCGAAGGATGGGTGGATGGCTGAACAACCGCAGGCTCCACATCTTGTAGGGCCCGGCCTTGGCCTGGCCGCTCGGGGAGTGGCGAAGCCTTACGGTCGGACGGCGATAGCGGCCGGCCGCAGTTGGGGCAGAACGCGCTATCGGCGGGTATGGAGGCCTCACATGAGGGGCATTTTATCAATTCACAATTCATAATGCATAATTCATAATAGCCGCTAAAAGGTCTTAGAAATCTAAGAAATTTAAGAAATCTAAGAAATCTAAGTCTCTACAAGTTGTTTTCTCTGCAAAAATAGTCTATTTCTCGTTAACTGGCAAATTTCGTGCCACAATAGCGCGCAAAAAACGCTATCAGTCGTTTTTGGCGGTTAGTTTTTGGCTGTTAGTTTTTCTATGCGAGTAAAAATTCATACCTTTGTGGCATGAAAACGATTTATAGCCTATTGTGCGTACTGTGCGCAACGCTTTTTACTAACGCTAATGCCGCCACACTCACGGTGGCAGACCTTGCCGGCGCGGTCAACCGCGGCGACGGTGTTGTCGAACTCACAAGCGACGTGACTGTTGCCGCCGGCGATGCGCTGGACTGTGGCGGTGTGGCGACGTTGCTGCTGGCCGATAACGTGACGTTGACCGTTCACGGCACGCTGCTCAAGGAAGGCAGCGACGCTCTCACCATTGCCGGCAGCGGCGACGCGCCGGCCGGCATCGTGCTCGACGGAGCGCAGGCGAGCGCGCGGATAGCCCACGTGACAATGGACGGTGGGGGAGTGCGCGTCACCGGCGGCGCCGTCATCGACGCCGTTGACTGCACCTTTGCCGCCTACAACGGCAACCTGAGCACGGCGGCGTGCCTCTACTTCAGCGGCGAGAGCGACGGCAACCGCGTGGAGCGCTGCCGGTTCACCGGCGGCGTGACGGCAGCCATCGGCAATGCCGCCAACGCGCCCGTGGGCATCCTCATCAAAGACTGCGACCTGACCGACAACAACACCCGCAACAGCAACCGTCCGCAAATCAACCTCACCGTCGCCGGCGACCACGACGTGGTCATCGAGGGCTGCACCGTCACCGGCACGGGCCGCACAATGGTGGGCGGCATCGGCCTGTCGAACCTGATGGCGCTGGCCTATAGCGGCCGCGCCACAGTGAGCGGATGCTCGGTCACCGACAACCGCTATGGCATCGCGTGCATGGGCCCGATGAACGTCACCATCACCGGCTGTGAACTGCTCGACAACCACCACGAGACCAACGCCAATAACGGCGGCAGCGGCATCAACCTCTACGACCCGACGGGCAAATTGAGCGCCGTTGTGGCCGGCAACACCATCAAAGGCAACCTCTGGGGCGCGACCATTATCGGCTGCCACGACGTGGACATGGGCCACCTGAACGATGACCGATCCAACACAGAGACCACTGGCGGCAACACCTTTGCCGACAACGGCAACGGCGGCGTCCCTTATGAGTTATACAACAACAGCACAATCACCGTGTGGGCACAGAACAACACATGGGGCACCGGCGCGCAAGACGCCGAGCACATCGAGCCGCTCATCTTCCACAAGACGGACAATGCCGCCCTGGGCGAAGTGATCTACCTGCCGGCAGGCAGCACCGGCCTTGACACCGTGGACGCCGACAGCACGCTGGCCTACGACGCCGCCACGGCTACCGTATCGGGCCGAGGCTCAATAATCGTGCTCGACAGTGGCGGACGCGTCGTGGCCTCCGGCGAGCGACAAGTGACCGCAAGCCATCTCTCACCAGGAGCCTACCTCACCACCAATGGCCAACGCACAATAAAGTTTATCATAACCAAGTAATTTTGCGACAAAATGAACCGCCTTATTACCATCGTAGTCACAGCGCTTATCACAGCCCTATCACTGCCGGCTCAAATCCTGGTGCTCAAAGACCAAGAGCAGTTTAACGCCGACAGCATCCGCCGCGAGTACGACAAGCGCCCCTACTTTGGCCTCTACAAAGACACCTACTTCACCGTGGGCACCACCATTGGCAACAAAATCACCAAATACAATAGCGACGTCAAGTTTCAGGTGAGTATCTCGCAGCGGTTGACCAAGAGCGTGCTGCCCTTCAACAGTTACCTCTACCTCTACTTCACCCAAAAGGCGATGTGGAACATCTTTGAGGAGTCGATGCCCTTCCATGACTTGAACTTCAACCCGGGCATCGGCATCGCGCGCCTGATTATCGTCAAGGGGCGCGTCATCGGCAAAATGGCCATCACGCTCGAGCATGAGAGCAACGGACGCGACGGCGAGGCCTCGCGCTCGTGGAACAAAATCTCATTCTCGGGCGCGGCATTCATCGACCAGAATTTCATGGTGCACGGCAAATATTGGATTCCCATCGTTGACGGGGCCAACAACCGCGACATACTCAAGTATAGCGGCCTGTTCCAGGCGGGTCTACAGGCCATCAGCAACAACAAGCGGTGGGTGTTTGACTTCACCTACGTCAAGCGCAAAAACTGGAATCCGTTCAGCGCCAACGTGCAGATTGACATCGGTTTCCGCCTCTCACGCAAGGCCAACCAGTTCCTCATGCTGCAATACTACGGCGGCTACGGCGAGTGCCTGCTCGACTACAACAAATACCACTCGCGCCTGCGCATCGGCCTGCTCATCCGCCCCACCTTTTTCAGCGACTTCTAACATGAAAGGTTGAGAGGTTGATGGTTGAGAGGTTGAGCCATTTGCTATCGCAAATGGAAATAAATCAATTATCCCCGAGCGCGCCAGCGCGAGGCTCAACCCCTCAACCTCTCAACCTTTCAACCATTCAATAAAATAATTCTACTATGACATTCAGCGAAAAAGCAAACAGCGTCTTTGACGCCACCGTCGCCCTGTATCACAAGAGTGACGACGTCGACACTCCACTGTCCAACCCCTGCCCGCCGGGCACCATCGAGGCCACCCTCGCCGCCAAGTGCTGGATTGATGCCGTGCAGTGGCACCTCGAGGACATCATCCGCGACCCGAATATTGATCCTGTAGAGGCCCTCGCCATCAAGCGACGCATCGACCGCAGCAACCAAGACCGCACCGATATGGTCGAGGAAATCGACACATACTGGCGCGAACAGTTCGCCGGCGTGACACCACTGCCCGAGGCCACCATCAACACCGAAAGCCCCGCCTGGGCCGTCGACCGCCTGTCGATTCTCGCCCTCAAAATCTGGCACATGCGCGAGCAGACCGAGCGCACCGACGCCGACGCCGCCCACCTCGACCGCTGCCGGGCCAAACTCGCCGTGCTGCTCGAGCAACGCGTCGACCTCTCCACCGCCATCGACCAACTGCTCGACGACATCGCCGCCGGACGAAAGTACATGAAAGTCTACCGACAGATGAAAATGTACAACGACCCCTCCACCAATCCCGTCCTCTACGCCAAACAGCAGTAAAAGCCACTCACCAGAAGGGGTTCTTTTTCTGGAATTTCCTCAGAATAGACAAGAGCACGAACCTTCAATTACCGTTCGGTCGGGCACTGAAGGTTCGAGTTCCGAAATCAATTAATTTTGATTAACTTTGCGGCGTGAAACGCATGACGCGCATATTGGCCGCAGCACTGCTGGCGGCGCTCGTTGCCGCGATGGCCTGTGGCCGCGGCGGCGGCGACACGGTCACCGTGCCGGCTCTGCTCGAGGCCGAGCGGCTGCTGTCGCCCGAGGTGGATGCCGCCGACAGTGCCCTGCGCGTGCTGCGCGCCGTCGACACCGCCGCCCTCGCCACCGATGGCGACCGCGCCCTCTACGCCCTGCTCCACACCCAAGCCCTCTACAAACTCACCGACGACCCCATCGACACCATCCCCATTCTGCGTGCCGTCGACCACTACGCCACCACCCGGCCCGGCAGCGACCGCCACGTGCGCGCCCTGACCTACGCCGGCGCCGCCGCCGAAAGTAACGGCAACCCGATAAGAGCGATTACGTATTATAAATTAGGTGAGCTTTCGGTAGACACTTCCAATCATTTCTTACTCGGCTACCTTAATTTGCGCATAGCAACATTATATGAAAGGTATTATATTAATCCAGGGATAGAAATAAAGAGAAACTTAGATGCGGCACGTCATTTCTCTCTATGTAGTGACAATACAAAATCCCGGCATTGCATGATGAGAGCCGGAAATTTGTTAAGATTGACTTTTCCCGATTCTGCCAAACATATTTTGCTTAAGTCTCTTGCCTTGTCAAAGTCGGCAAACGACACGATGGACTGCGTTATTTGTCTTGATATGCTAAGTGAGTTGGCTTTACAACAAAATGATAACATAGCTGCCATGACCTATTTCAATGAGGCCGAAAACATATCTTCAAGACTACTTGATGTGATGTACTATGTCGCTTCCATTGCCTCGATACGTAATGGACATTTAGAGGAAGCCCAATATTACTTTGACAAAGCAGATCCTTCTCCAAGCAACAACCAAGCCATCTCATTCAGGCATTATGCAATGTCTGAATTTGCTCTGCATAATAAAGATATCACATCCTATTCCAGCTCAATGAAAGCTATGATTTATCAAGCTGACAGCCTGACACATAACGGTGTTGCGGATTCGATACTTAACGCAGAGCAACAAGTGATAACAAAGTATTCAAAAAATATATTCTCCCGTGGACTTTTTATTTCAGTTTGCTCCATAATCTGCTTCCTTATAGTGTTATGTCTGCTTTTATTGGCTTTTAGGCAATCATCAATAAAGGCTATGCGCAGACAAGTACAGTCATTGAGAAAAGAGTTGGCTGAAAGATTTAAAAATGCTGACAATCATATTTATGTTGCAAAAACAATGTCTGATGAAGGCAAGAAACATGCGGCGACACTGATCGCGTCATATAATTCTCTATTGTCAAAACTGATGAATATGACTGAGCATGATATGTATTCAGCTAAACTAATCGAATCATTTTATGGAGAAATTAGAGATTTCAAAAAAAACCACAATTTTGTGGGTAAGCTGACTAATCTGCTTGACACAGAATGTAATGGGCGCTTAATAGTATTTGCGTCGCAAAAAAAGTTGCCTAAATGGGCACTCGAAATAATAGTGCTTACGTACTATGGATTCGCCACATCTGAAATAGCTATTCTTTTGGATTTAAAGAGTGAAGCCTCGGTAAGGGTTATAAAAAGCCGAACCATTAAGTTGTTTCCTACGTTAAAATCTTTTAACGAAATAGCAGAGAAATTAATAAGCAGACAACCCCTTAAATAGCATTTTACCCTATTTTTTTTGCATCAATAGCAGCAATGGTTTCCTAATGATACGCATTGCTGCTAATTAAATATCTGTATATAGGCATTTTAGGTTATCAGTATGATACGTTTTTATTTTTGGTCGCGAAGAAAATTAAACGTATTTTTGCGCCAAAAATAATTATGCAATAATAAAATGCCATCCACTATGAGAAGTTTACTTTTACTACTCACATTCGCGACTGCACTATCCGAATCACTTGCGTCGGTCAGGTCGGTCTCTGATGTGCAAATTAGCAATGTCAATGTCCCTGCAGATAAAGACACCGGTGTCAGTCCAATAGACCAACCGGACGTGTATTTCGACTCTGATGAGCTGTCTTTAAGTCTATACGGATGGGACAACACTTTGGTGAGCTACTATGTGGAGGTGGAGGATAGCAGCAGCTCAATCGTGGCCAGCGAGACCGTGCCGGGCTACGGCTGGCAGACCGTCTACCTCGACCCGAACACTTCGAGCGGCACCGCTACCGTTACCATCACCACCTCGCGTGGCGACGAGTACACCGGCACCTTCTACATTTGTTAACAACAACACTTTCTATAATTCTTGACGGAAATGTGTGGACATGGACAGTAAATTGTAGAGCGTAAAAGCATACACACGATAGCCTTGTCCGCGCGCGGGTGGCGGCTCTATAGCCCGCAACACAGGCCGCCACCCTTTTTCAAATTCCGAGTCAACTTCCTACTATAATATCACCTAAATTCCGCTGGGCTCGATATTTCTCTCTCGAAAATTCCCGAAAAAATATTAATTATCTCCCGTGAATTTATGTAAATTATCGTGAATATATCTTGACGATAAAACACAGAAAATAACACAATTACGGAAATTCACGGGAAATAATTTTCGGAAATTTTCGTGAAAAATTTGGATGATTATAGAAATTGTATTAACTTTGCGGCAGTTACGGGCAAGTTTGTTTTAAGTAATCTCGCGCAACGCTCTGCCGAGGCGACTTGAAACAAAGTTGTCCATTTTGTATATAATAATTATTTGTTATACTAATCTTTAATATTTCACATCATGAAAAGGTCCATTCTTACACTTGTTCTTGCGGCGGTTGCCTCTATTGTCGCCACCGCTGCGGCCGCCACGATGTTTGACATCGCCGGCATGCACTACTATGTGCTGGACGACGGTACGGTGAGCGTGAGCCAAGCAAGAAATGAGTATGGTGACAGACTCAACCCGGACCCGTTTGTCGGCGAACTCTCCATCCCCTCATCGGTGACCTATGACGGTGTTTCTTACACCGTTTCCACAATCGGCTACGAAGGCTTTTCCAATTGCGACAAGTTGACGGCCGTCAGCATTCCCAACTCAATAAAGAAGATTGACAGCGGCGCCTTTGTCGGCTGCAACGCTCTTGCGGCGGTAAAGATTACGGATCTCGCGAGTTGGTGTAATATTCAGTTTGCGACCGAAAATTTGAACTACCCCCAACCCTACTCCAACCCTCTCATGCTCGCCCACCGGTTGTTCGTCAACGGTGTTGAGGTGACCGATTTGGAGATTCCGGCGTCGGTGACTTCAATCGGGGCAAGCACTTTCAGCGGAATGTCTGGTCTGAAGAGCCTCACCATTGGCTCCTCTGTGACCCAGATTGGCGACGGAGCGTTCAGTGACTGCCCCGCGTTGTCACGCGTCCAATGGAATGTGAAGCAGTTTGCGGGTCCGTTTGACATCGGCCGCCACACCCCGATTTTCGGCCACAAGAGCAAGATTACGGAGTTTGTTTTCGGCGATGGTGTCGAGATTATCCCTAACCATATCTGCTACCTGATGACCGTACTGAAAAGCGTTGTCATCCCCAACTCCGCCAAGCAAATCGGTGTCGGCTCATTCTGGGGGTGCAGCGGTCTTGAAAGTGTCACCATCGGCAATCAGGTGGAAACAATCGGAAAAGGCGCCTTTAATGGTTGCACAGGGCTGAAGAGCGTCGAGATACCCAACTCGGTCACCGAAATATACGATACCGCATTCGGCAACTGCACCGGCCTGACGCAAGTCAGTCTGCCGGAGTCCATCAAGCGGCTGCACGCCGCCTTCTCTGGCTGCGGCGCGTTGAAGACAGTGTCGTGCCTGGTGAATCACCCCGGTAATATGATAACGTCTGTCAACGCGTTTGATGAGGAGCCCCTTGCCGAGGCGACCCTGCGTGTGCCGCGCGGCACGGCCGACAGTTACCGCGCGTTGAAACCGTGGAGCCTGTTCGGCACCATCGCCGACGTCCTCGAGCCGGTGGCCGACCCCGATGAGGATCCCAGTCCCGGTCCCGACGGCCCCGTCTCAATCGCGGTGAGCCTCATCAGGCTTGACCCGGACGCCACCTACAGGCTATTCGCCTACCCCGAGGGCATCAAGGTGACCTGGAGCAGCAGCGACACCAATATAGTCACTGTCGATGAGTATGGCAACATCGCCGCCGTGGGCCCGGGCTTGGCGGAGGTCACCGCCACCGCCAAAATCGACGGCTCGACGGCCTCTTGCCCTGTCTTTGTCGGCATTGACAAGCATGGCGACATGAACTACGACGGTAAAATCGACGTTGGCGACGTGAACACCATCCTTAACATGATTCTCGGCGACGAACCGCAGCCTGACGCACAGTGACAGCAAATATCCCCGGGATTTAATCTCCCGTGAATTTTCGTGAATTTCCGTGAATAAATTATTTCACGGATATTCACGGAAATTCACGGGATAATTTTATGCAAAAGGAGACCTTAAATCCGCAAGACAGTTCGGAGTTAAGGGTAAGGTTGAATTTATGGGGAATAGTGGCGAAATCTTTGGCGGAGAGAATAAAAGTGTGTATCTTTGCCGTGAAAAACGATACGACAATGAACTCGAGTAGTGATAAACATGGATCGACGACGGTGCTGGTAATGCGGCTGAGTGCGCTGGGCGACATCGCGATGACGGTGCCGGCACTGTATCCGGTGTGCCGCGCCAATCCTGATGTGCGCTTTGTGCTGCTCACGCAGCCGTGGCCGGCCACAATGATGATCGAAGCGCCGGAGAACCTCGTCATTGAGACGGTTGACGTGCGCGGCGACCGCATGGGCTTCTGGGCAATGTGGCGGCTGGCCGGACGCCTGCACGAGAAATACAATTTCACCCACGTGGCTGACCTCCACAGCGTGATCCGCACATGGGCCGTCGACCTCAGGCTGCGCCTTGCCGGCTGCCGCGTGGCTCGCATCGATAAAGGTCACGCCGAGAAGCGCGACCGCATCCGCGGCCGCCGCCACGACCAACTGAAGACGACCGTGGAGAGGTACCGTGAGGTGTTATGTAGCGTCCTCCCCCCCCGCCCCCTCCTAAAGGAGGGGGAGCAAGGTCCCGACACAACCTTTCACCCCCTCCTTCAGGAGGGGGAAGGGGGAGGCCAGGGGGACGGGGGAGGACTCGCGTCATCGCCTATCGTGCCGGAGAAGGCGGCGGGGGAGCGGTGGATTGCCGTCGCGCCGTTCTCGCAACATTGCGGCAAGGAATACCCTATCGAGAGTATGGAGCAAGTCATCGACAGGCTCGCCGCCATCCCCGGCGTACACATCTTCCTACTTGGCGGCGGCAAACAGGAGAAACTCGCCCTGCGGCCGATTGCTCACCGCCTGAAGAACGCCACATCGCTTGCCGAGGTGAAACACACGCTGGCCGACGAACTGCAACTGATGGCCCGCTGTGACGTGATGGTGAGCATGGACTCGGCCAATATGCACCTGGCATCGCTCGTGGGGCTGACGGTGGTGAGCGTTTGGGGCGCCACACATCCCCACTGCGGCTTTATGGGCTACGGACAGAGCAACGACAACGCCGTGCAACGCGACGACCTCGACTGCCGCCCCTGCGGCGTGTACGGCGAGAACAAATGCCGCTACGGTGACTACCGCTGCCTCGACATCGACCCGCAACGCATCGTGGACCGCGTCACCGAGGTTTTGGCAAGATAAATGTCACTGATTAATTTCAACATAAACTCAAGTTTCTAAAGTAGTTTCGCGTCAATTCCCGTCTATAACAACGTCAATTCCCGTCTATCTTTATTTCTTTGATTCCGCAAGTTTATTTTCTCGTAAATTCCCATAAATTGACGTAAATCCATTAATAAATATAAATCGCATAAAATTTTAGACAAGAGGACAGGAGGATTATTTCCGGAAAGGAGAACAAGAGGGAAATAAGATATTTACGATAATTTACGTAAATTTACGAGAGATTAAGATCTGCATAATAATATATACAATTGACGCAAATAGACGTTGTCATTGACGAAATAGACGCTAACCCAAAATAACTTGGATGGCAAAGATATTGATAACCGGCGCCGGAGGGTTTATCGGCGGACATCTGGTGGCCGAGGCGCTGGAGCGCGGCCACGAAGTGTGGGCCGCGGTGCGCGCCACCACAAGCCGCGAGTTCCTCACCGACGAGCGCATCAATTTCATTGTGCTCGACTTCTCCGACGAGGCTTCGCTCGAGAAGACCATCAGCGAGCACCTCACGGCTCACGGCCCGTGGGACTACGTTGTGCACAATTTGGGGCTGACCAAGGCCACCAACTATCTGGACTTTGAGCGCGTGAACTATGGCTACATGCGGCTGCTGGTGGACACGCTGCGCGGCCTGAACGCGCTGCCGCGCGTGTTTCTGCTCATGAGCAGCCTGAGCGTGATGGGCGCCGGCGACGAGGACGGCTACTCGCCGTTTGACGAGCAATCCATCCCGATGCCCAACACCCGCTACGGCGTGTCGAAACTCAAGGCGGAGACCTACCTGCAGCAAGTGGAGGGGATGCCGTACACCATCTTCCGCTGCACGGGCGTTTACGGCCCCCACGAGCGCGACTACTTCCTGATGATTAAGAGCATCAAGCGCGGCGTGGACTTTGGCGTGGGCTTCAAGAAACAGTTGCTGACGTTCATCTACGTGAAAGACTTGGCACGCGCCGTGATGGACGCGCTGGAGCGTGGCCCGCTGCGCCGCGCCTACTACATCAGCGAGCCGCGCAGTTACACGCAGGCCGAGTTCCGCACGTTGGTGTGCCGCCTGCTGGGCAAGCGGTGGGTGCTGCCGGTGAAGTGTCCGCTATGGGTGGTCAAGGCCGTGTGTGCCATCGGCGAGCGATGGGCGCGGTGGACAGGCAAGGCGGTGACGCTCAACAGCGACAAATACAACATCTTGGCGCAGCGCAACTGGCAGTGTGACATCACGCCGGCGCGGCGCGACTTTGGCTTCGAGGCTCGATACGACCTCGAGGCGGGCCTGCGCGAGGCCATCGCGTGGTACCGCTCGGCCGGCTGGCTGTGAGGCCTTTCCAATTAGAAAAAGGGACAAAAGAAACAATCGAGTAGGTCGGGAAACGAAAGTTTTCTGACCTACTTTCGTTTCCTTTCCT
>CAMHQD010000020.1 GCA_946187345.1 uncultured Porphyromonadaceae bacterium
TACGCGATGTTAGCCTGTGACTGGAGTTCAGACGTGTGCTCTTCCGATCTGGTCGCTGCCCAAGTCCACGTGGATTTGCTCGTCGGCGAGACGTTCCCACAGGTCAACGATGTTGCCCACATAGGCCATCGACACCACGCGTCCCTCGTCCATAGCGCGCCGCAGCGAGGCGATGAGTTCGTCGAGGTTGTCGTGCAGTTCGTCCACCCAACCCTGGTCGTAACGCTTGCGGGCCGCCAGCGGGTTAATCTCGGCGGTGACGCTGAGCACGCCGGCGATGTTGGCGGCCTTGGGCTGCGCGCCGCTCATGCCGCCCAGTCCGGCGGTGACAAAGAGCGGGGGGGTTCGTTGACCGTTGACCGTTGACCGTTGACCGTTGACTGTTGTTTGTCCCATGACACGGCGCGCGGCGTTGAGCACGGTGATGGTGGTGCCGTGGACGATGCCTTGCGGACCGATATACATATAACTGCCGGCTGTCATCTGCCCGTATTGGCTCACTCCGAGAGCGTTGAACCGTTCCCAGTCGTCGGGCTTGCTGTAATTGGGAATGACCATGCCGTTGGTGACCACCACGCGCGGCGCCTCGGGATGTGAGGGGAACAAGCCGAGCGGGTGGCCGCTGTACATGACCAGGGTCTGCTCGTCGGTCATCTCGCTCAGGTATCGCATCGTCAGGCGATACTGCGCCCAGTTCTGGAACACGGCGCCGTTGCCGCCATAGGTGATCAGTTCGTGGGGATGCTGGGCGACGGCCACGTCGAGGTTGTTCTGAATCATCATCATGATGGCCGCGGCCTGGACGCTGCGATGAGGATAGTCGTCGATGGGACGCGCCTTCATCTCGTAGCGCGGACGCAGGCGGTACATATAGATGCGGCCGTAGCGGTCGAGTTCGTCGCGGAACTCGGTCACGAGCTCGCGGTGCGTCTCCGGCGGGAAATAGCGCAGGGCGTTGCGCAGGGCGAGGCGCTTCTCGTCGTCGGTGAGGATGTCCTTGCGGCGCGGGGCGTGGTTGATGGTGGGGTCGTAAGGTTGCGGCTCGGGCAGCGTGGCGGGTATGCCGGCGCGGATATCGGCCTGGAATTCTTCTCTTGTCATCGTTTTTGGTGGTGGGGAGGAGGGGACAAAACGGCACGGCCGTTTTGCGCTACACTCTTTTAATGGATTAATTATGAATTCAGCATAGTTTCGACGAGGGCGGTGATTTCTTGCTCGGCGTCGTTGGCGGCGGCGATGAGGCTGTTGGCGCGGTCGATGAGACCGCGGGCGGCGTCGCGGTCCTTGAGCGAACCGGCGTTGATCTTGACGTTCATGCCGGCGCCGAGCACCGCCGCGCGTGCGGCCAGCGCGCCCACTCCGGCGTCGCTGACGCTGTTGGGGTTGCCCCGCTCGGCCATTGCCCGGCAGATGTCAAACACGCCCATCGCGGCCTCCATCGTGCGCAGCGGCACCTGGGCGGCATAGAGCGTCGCGGCTTGGATCGCCTCGCCGCGGCGCGCCTTTTCCTCATCGCTGCCCTTGGGCAAGCCAAAGGCGGCCATGATGCGGTTGAAGGCCGCGGTGTCCTCGTCGACAAGGTGCATCAGTTCACTAATCATCGCCTGGCCGCGGTCGGCCCAGTCGCTGAACTCCCGCCAGCGGTCGTCCCAGCCGGGCTTGTGGCTCGACAGGTTGGCCACCATCGTGCCCAGGGCGGCGCCTAACGCGCCCATATAGGCGGCGATGGTGCCGCCGCCCGGAGCCGGCGACTCACGCGAGGTCTCGGCGGCGAACCCGCTCACGGTGAGGTCCACAAGCCGGCTGCCGGAGGTCGCATCGTCGTCAATCATATACTCAATCACCTTCTCGCGCGGGTCAAACGGCTTGAGGTCGTCCAGACCCAGCGAATGGACGGCGATGTTGATGATGTCGGCCTCGGGGATGCCGGTGGAGCGGTGCTGCTTCTCGAGATAATACTTGCCGGCGTCGATGAGGCAACGCTTGGGGATGAGCCCCACAATCTCGGTGCCGGTGACACGGATGCCGCGCTCGCGAGCGCACCGCGACACCTCGTCAAAGGCGACGTGCAGCGGTGTGGCGTTGATGTCGGTGATGTTCATCGACACCTGTGCGATCTTGTATTCGTCGATATACCAGCCTATTGCCTTGGTGCCCTTGAGCGTGCCCGGGCGCATGATGACGTTGCCGTCGGCATCAAGTTTGGGCTTGCCGGTGATGGGGTTGCCCTCGCGCACGGGTCGTCCCTTCTCTCTGACGTCAAAGGCGATAGCGTTGGCGCGGCGCGTGCTGGTGGTGTTGAGGTTGAAGTTGGTGGCGATGAGGAAGTCGCGGGCACCCACAGCGGTGCAGCCGGTGCGCGCCATTTGTTGGTCCCAGGGTCGCGCGCCGTAGTCGGGCGCGTCATCCTCGGTGTCCATGCGGGCCGCGAGGCCCTCGTACTCGCCCTGCCGGCACACGGCCAGATTGCGTCGCTCGGGCCGCAGCGCGGCGGCCTCGTAGCAGTAGCAGGGTATGCCGGCCTCGCCGGCGATGCGCCGCGCCAGAGCGCGCGCGAGGTCGGCGCACTCGTCGAGCGTCACACCGGACACCGGCACGAGCGGACAGACGTCTGTCGCGCCCATGCGCGGATGCGCACCGTGGTGCTGCCGCATATCAATCAGTTCGGCCGCGCGGCACACCACCTGGAATGCCGTCTCGACCACCGCCTGCGGCTCACCGACAAACGTGACCACGGTGCGGTTGGTGGCCTCGCCCGGGTCCACATCGAGCAGTTTGACACCCTTTGCCCGACGGATGACGTCGGTTATCTTGTTTATCACTTCCTTGTCGCGGCCCTCACTGAAGTTGGGCACACATTCAATCAAATTCATAATTCATAATGCATAATTCATAATTAAACTGCTACACGCTACACGCTACACACTACACGCTACACACTACACGCCTGGAGGGTGTTGTGCATCAGTGCGGCGATGGTCATGGGGCCCACGCCGCCGGGCACGGGGGTGATGGCGCGGCACAAGGGGGCGACGGTGTCGAAGTCGACGTCGCCACGCAGGCGCCAGCCGCGCTCACGTGTGGCGTCGGGCACCCTTGTGGTGCCCACATCGATGACCACGGCACCGGGCTTGACCATATCGGCGGTGACCGAGCCCGGGCGGCCCATGGCGGCCACGAGAATGTCGGCGCGGCGGGCCTCGGCGGCGACGTCGGGCGTGGCGCTGTGGCACACGGTGACGGTGCAGTCGCCGGGACGGCCTTTCTGCATGAGCATGATGGCTAATGGCTTACCCACGATGTTGCTGCGGCCCAAAATCACGCAACGCTTGCCGCGCGTGTCGATGCCGGCGCGCTCGAGCAGCATCGTGATACCCAGCGGCGTGGCCGGCTTGAAGCACGGCAGACCGAGGGTCAGACGCCCCACATTGACGGGGTGGAAGCCGTCCACATCCTTGCGTGGATCGATGGCCTCAATCACCTCGCGCTCGTTGATGTGAGCCGGCAAGGGCAGTTGGACGATGAAGCCGTCCACATCGTCGGCAGTGTTCAGCGCGAGGATTTTGTCGAGCAACTCGCGCCGCGTGACACTCTCGTCCATGCGCATCACCGTCGAGCGGAAGCCGCAACGCTCACACGCGGCGGCCTTGCTCATCACATAACTCTCGCTGCCGCCGTCATGCCCCACGAGCAACGCGACCAAGTGCGGCGGACGGCGGCCGGCAGCCACCATATCGGCCACGCGCGCGGCGATGTCGGCCTTCACCTCCTCGGCGATTCTCTTTCCGT
This sequence comes from uncultured Porphyromonadaceae bacterium, assembly GCA_946187345.1. Classification (GTDB taxonomy): domain Bacteria; phylum Bacteroidota; class Bacteroidia; order Bacteroidales; family Muribaculaceae; genus Sodaliphilus. Next base: position 3,790 of record CAMHQD010000020.1, read on the forward strand.
CAATTATCTTTGACGCATAATCCATAATGCATAATTTATAAAAACCATACAAAATTACATAATTTCGGAAACAAATCCAAAATTATGCGTCAGGAATTATGGTTTATGGGTTGGTCAGAATGTGATGTAGTCAAAGGGGAGGGTGACGTCGAGTTGCGTGATGAGCACAACGACGGTGACCAGTGCCACGGCGTAGGTCCACAGCGGCATGGCGGCGAATGTGTCGCGGCAGCGTTTCTCAACGCTCTCGGGCACAAAGTGCAGCGCGACTGCCAGCGCGAGGAACGCCAGCGGCTGGCGGTAGATGCCGGCGAACTGGCTCATGTATGCCCCGAAGTGGTCAGGCGCGAAATTGAAACAGATCTGGCTCAGCACGTCGAGCGCGCCGGCGCGGTACACGCCGTCCACCTCGCCGCCGGCGATGGTGGGTGTGTTGAAGAAAATCCATGTGAGGCACACAAAGTGGAAAGTGAGCAGCACGGCCACAATGTGCAGCGGCCACGGGTGGCGCGCGGGATGCTTGGGGTCCTGTCCGGTGAGGCGCATCCACCACTTGTGGACGACCAGTCCGGCGCCGTGCAGCGCGCCCCAGACGACAAAGTTCCAACTCGCGCCGTGCCACAGTCCGCCCAGCATCATGGTGGTGAACAGGTTGGCGTTCTGGCGGGCCTTGCCCTTGCGGTTGCCGCCCAATGAGATGTAGAGGTAGTCGCGCAGCCACAGCGAGAGCGAGATGTGCCAGCGCCGCCAGAACTCGGTGATTGACGCGCTCTGGTATGGGCTGTTGAAGTTGGGCGGGATCTTGAAGCCCAACAGTGCCGCCAGACCGATAGCCATCTCGCTGTAGCCCGAGAAGTCGAGGTAGAGTTTGAAGGCGTAGCCGTAGGTTGCCAGCAGGTTGACGATGCCGGGCGAGTGGAGCGGGTCGGCAAAGACGCGGTTGACGAAGTTGGCGCCGATAAAGTCGGCCAGCACGGCCTTCTTGAACAGGCCGCACACCACGAGCCACACGCCCACGCCGAGCATCGCGCGCGTCACCGTGGCCGGCCGTCGCAACTGCGGCAGCATATCGCCGGCGCGCAGTATCGGGCCCATCACCAACTGCGGAAAGAAGGCGAGGAAGAACGCGTAGTCGAGCAGCGAGCGGGTCGGCTCGACGCGGCCGCGGAAGACGTCCACCGTGTAGCCGATAGACTGGAACACATAGAACGAGATGCCCACGGGCATCAGCACGTCAAAGCCCACAAAGGTCACGCCGACCATGCCGGCGAGGAATGACGCGTACTTGAAGAAGGCGAGCAGCGACAAGTCGAGGGTGACGCTCACGGCCACGAGGGCGCGCTTGAGCGTCGCCGAGGAGGTGCGCGCGATGGCCAGAGCGATGAGCCAGTCGCTCACGGTGACCGCCATGAGCCACACCATCGCCCACCCCGTTGTCTTGTAGTAGCAGTAATAACTGCACACGAGCAGCCACAGCAGGCGCGCGGCGCGAGCCTTGCGCAACAAGGCAGCCCCCACGGCCATCACGAGGAAGAGCCACGGGAAGAGGCCGCTGCTAATCATCAGCGGCGACGACGGGTCAAACCGCAATATGTCACCAATGGCTTGAAGCATGCGCGTTTCCTGAGAGTTCTAAGAGTTCTGAGAGTTCTATGAATTCTAAGATTTCTAAAAACTAATTACTAATTACTAATTACTTAAAGTGTTGCTCGCCCCAGAAGATGGCCTCGGCAAGCAGTGGCGCCAGTTCCTCGCCGCCGCGGTGGTTGATGTGGGTATAGTCCTTGTTGGCCATGCCTTTCTCCACCAACTTGACCACGCTGCCCTCGCCTCCCATGGCCTCATAGAGGTTGAAGAACGCCACATGGGCCTCCATGGCCACCTGGCGCTGGGCGGCAATCATGAGTTTGATGCCGTCCGGCGTGACATACGAGCCGCCGCGCTTGACCTCGCGGTCGCCGATGCTCACCACAAGGAAGCCCGTGCCCGGCATCGCCTGCTTGAGGTTGTCGAGAATGCGCGTCATGTGGCTGATGTAGCCGTTATAGGCGCTCGCTTTCTTGTAAGACGGGCTGGCGACGTTCTGGCCGAACATGAGCACAACCAGGTCGTAGTGTCGGGAGCGGTCAAAACTCTCAAGCAACTGCTGCGGCACGGCGCCCAACTGGAAACCGCTCAAACTCTCCATGGCGAAGTTGTCGAGGGAGATGCCACCCGGGGCCGGATCCATCGACACGCCCATGAACGCCATGCCGCCGGTGGCGCCGCTGATGTTCCAGCGCACGCCGCCCATCTTGCCGGTGGCGGTGACCGAGCCGAAGCCGGCCTCGCCGCCCAGCGAGTAGCGCAGCGTGGCGCCGCCGTCGAGCGTGGCCGTGGCCGTGGCCGTGGCGCCGGCGGTGGGCGCGTAATAGAGCAGTTGGCTCGCGTAGCATGTGTCGAGACAGGCATACTGCGTGACGCCCTTGAGGGCGACCCACGACGAGCCGCCGGCCGGCAGGGTGAAGTAACTGGAGGTGATGGCGCCGTAGTGGAGGGCGTCGTAGCCCGAGCGCTTGTTGGCCAAATGCTCGTCCCACGCGCCAAAGTCGTGGGTGACGCTGCGGCGGAAACGGTTGCCGGCGCTGTTGCTGACGGGCACCATGCCCACTCCGCTGCCGCCATAGTGCTGCTGGAGCAGGGCGCGCAGCGGCGCGGTGAAGATGTCGCCCTGGATATAACTGTCGCCCAGCACGGCGATGCGCACCGGCCGGCCTAACGCCCTGCGACGCGCCAACGCGTCGTAGAGCGGCAACATGCCGCGAGGCTCGCTCTCGCCCCAACTGAAGTCCTCGATGCACGTCAAGCCGACCCGGCACGTGTCAATGCCTCCCCCGCCCCCTCCTGAAGAAGGGGTGCCTGGTTGATGCGATTGCCCATCTTGTAGGGCCTGGCCTTGGCCTGACCGCAAAACCGCATCACACAAGCCGTCAAGGGCATGCGCCGGAAGCACCTTGTAGGTGCCCACGGTGATGCCCTCGGGCAGCAGACTCATCGCCACGATGGCGGCGAGCACTACCAGAGTGAGCCAAATGACGTGCCGCATAATGGAGTTATAGAGGTTGAGAGGTTGAGAGTTGAGGGGTTGAGCCTCGCGCTATCGCGCTCGGTAATAATACATTTATCCCCATTTGCGAAAGCAAATGGCTAAACCTCTCAACCCTCAACCTCTCAACCTTCCCGTCAGAAGGGCTTGACGTCGAGGCCGCTGAAGGACTGGAACAGCGCGTTGGCCAGACTGCTGGCGCCGATGCGGAAGCGCTTGTTGGTCAGCCACTCCTCGCCCAGGACCTCCTTGACGATGGTGTAGTACTTGACGGCGTCCTCGGTGGTGCGGATGCCGCCGCTGGCCTTGAAGCCCACCACGTTGCCGGTCTTCTCGTAGTACTCCTTGATGCACTGGCACATGACGTAGGCGGCCTCGAGGCTCGCGCCCGGATAAATCTTGCCGGTCGACGTCTTGATGAAGTCGGCGCCGCTGTACATCGAGAGAATCGACGCGCGCTTGATGGCCTCGGCGCTCTTGAGCAGGCCGCTCTCGAGGATCACCTTGAGCGGGCGGTCGCCCACGGCCTCCTTGAGTTCGCTGATCTCGTCGCACAGCTCCTCATAGGCCTCGTCGAGGAAGTAACCCACGTTGAGCACCACGTCCACCTCGTCGGCACCGTCCTTGACGGCGAGTTGCGTCTCGATGACCTTGGTCTCGATGTGAGCCTGGCTGCTGGGGAAGGTGGCGCTGCACACGGCCACATCGACACCGCTCACCTCGAGCGCGCCGCGCACTGTGGCGGCGAAGTTGCTGTAGACGCAGATGGCGGCCACATTTTTGTACATCGGGTAGTTGTTGTCAAACTCGTTCACCTTCTTGACAAAGGCGGCGACACTGGTCTCGGTGTCCTCGGTGGCCAGCGTGGTGAGGTCGACACAGTTGAGCAGGAACTGCTGCACCTCGGGGGTATTGTTCTCGGCGGCATGCTCGGCGAGGATTTTCTCGACGGCGGCCTTGACGGCGGCGTCATCGCTTGTGACGGCGCTCTGGGCTATCACCTCATGATAGCGGTCCAGTTGTTGATGTTCGTGACTCATAACAGTTTTAATGGATAGTTTTTTTGTTTGATACAGGATAGGCAAAACGGCATGGCCGTTTTGCACTGAACTCTATTGATGGATTAATTTCTAATTATCAAAGCGGTGGGCGTCGCGCCGGGTTTTCTTGTCGAGATTGGCGCGCAGGGCGGCCGTGAGGTCCACGCCGGTCTGGTTGGCCAGGCATAGCGTGACCCAGAGCACGTCGGCCAACTCGTCGGCCAGGTCGCCGTCGCGCAGGTCGCCCGGCTTGGCGCGCTGCGCGCCGTAGCGCCGCGCCACCACACGGGCGACCTCACCGACCTCCTCGGTGAGGACCGCCATGTTGGTGAGCACGTCGTGATAGCCGCCGCCCGTGCCGGTGATCCACGCGTCGACCACCTCTTGCGCCTCCTTGATAGTCATTACTTGGCGACGGCCTCGAGGCGTCTCATGATTGAGAACATGAAGATGGCCGCGATAAGGCACACGCCCAGGAACACGCTCCAGCACACCCACAAGGGCACCTTGCCCCAGAGCAGACCGCCCACGGCGACAAGTTGGTTGCCCAGCGCGGTGGCCACAAACCAGCCGCCCATCATCATGCCCTTGTACTTGGGCGGCGCGACCTTGCTGACAAACGAGATGCCCATCGGCGAGAGCAACAACTCGCCAAAGGTGAGCACCAGATAGACCGAGATGAGAACATTGGGCGTCACATCGGCGACGTGCACGCCCTCGCCGTTCTCGTTCATCTGCGGCATGGGCAGGTCGTATGAGGCCACAGCCATGATGCCGAAGGCGATAGCCGCCACAATCATACCGTAGGCAATCTTGCGCGGCGCGCTCGGCTCCTTGCCTTTGGCGGCGAGCGAACTGAAGATGGCCATACTCACCGGAGTGAGGGCAACCACATAGAACGGATTGAACTGCTGGAAGATGGGAGCGGAGATGCTAATCTCGCCCGTCAGGTTATAGTAGCGGTAGCACAAGATGCCCAGGGCTCCGGCAATCACAGCGGCCGAAATGCCCTTGGCGCTCGCGCTCTTGCTCTGGAACAGCGAGAAACCGGCATAGACAATGAAAATCAGCAACACCAGGTTCCACACGTCAAAGGCCATGCTCTCGAGGCCGCTGGACTTGTTGGCCGTGAACTCGTCGGCAAAGTAGGTGAGCGACAGTCCGTTCTGGTGGAACGCCATCCAGAAGAAGATGACAACCGCAAACACCAGACACAGGGCGATGATGCGCTCCTTGGTCTCGGCGGCGGGCAACTCGGCTGCCTTGGAGGCCTCGGCATCCTTGGCGCGCACCGCTCCCTCGGTGTGACGGAAGGTGGCGCGGAAGGCGTAATAGATGATTATCGACACAACCAGCGAGGCGCAAGCCACAGCAAACGAGAAGTGGTAGGCATCGTTGCCGCTGAAGCCCCACACGGTCTCGGCATACTCCTTAATCTTAATGGCGGCGGTGGGCGCGAACAAGGCGCCGATGTTGATTGCCATGTAGAAAATTGAGAAACCGGCGTCGCGCTTAGCGCTGTACTGCGCGTCGTTATAGAGGTCGCCCACCATCACCTGCAGGTTGCCCTTAAACAGGCCGGTGCCGAAGCCGATGAGCAGCAGCGCGCCGAGCATCACCACCAGGGCGAGCGTGCCACCGCCCAGTGGCACCGACAGCAACAAGTAGCCCAGGAACATCACGATGATGCCCGTGGTGACCATCTTGCCGAAGCCAAATCGGTCGGCGAGCCATCCGCCGATGAGCGGGAAGAAATAAACGAGCATCAGGAACGAACTGTAGATTATTCCGGCAGTGGCCGGCGGCAACCCGTAGTTGGCCCTGAGGAACAATGCGAAGACGGCCAGCATGGTGTAGTAGCCGAAGCGCTCGCCCGTGTTGGCCAGGGCGAGGGCATAGAGTCCTTTTGGTTGACCTTCAAACATAATATAATGTATTAATTAAATTTTCTTACTTGGCCTGCAGCGCCTGGTAGGCGATGGCCAGGGCCTTGATGCGCTTGATCATCGCCAGCAGGCCGTTGCTGCGCGTGGGCGACAGGTGGTCGTGCAGGCCGATGCGGTCGATGAAGTATAACTCGGCGGCGGCCACATCGGCAGGCCGCTGGCCTCCGAGCACGCGCACCAGCAGGGCGATCAGCCCCTTGACGATGCTGCTGTCGCTGTCGGCCTGCAGCCGCATGGTGCCGTCATCGGCAAGGCTGCCGTCAATCCACACGCGGCTCTGGCAACCGTCAATCTTGTTGTCCGGACTCTTGAGCGCGTCGGGCATGGGTGGCAGCATCGCCCCCAACTCGATGATGTAGGCATAGCGATCCATGAAGTCATCGTAAGCCTCAAACTCCTCGATAATCTCGTCCTGTATCTTGTTAATCTCAGTCATTCTGTGATTGATAATTCAATAACCGGTTGTTTTCAAACTGCAAAGATAATAAAAAGTTTTCAGAAAAACGGGCAGCCGGGCCGCTCAGATAAAAAATAACATTATTTCACACGCCATGTCCGAAAATTTTTGTACCTTTGTAAACTAATTAGATGAAACAATATCAACCGTAATATGGCTGAAGAATACGATAACAACTTAGAGCAAACGCGGGGCGACGGGCAGCCCGCCGACTATTCTGCCCACAACATCCAGGTGCTGGAAGGCCTGGAGGCGGTGCGCAAGCGTCCGTCAATGTACATCGGCGACACCCACGTCAAGGGTTTGCACCACCTCGTGAGCGAGGTGGTCGATAACTCGATCGACGAGGCCCTGGCCGGCTACTGCGACCACATCGACGTGGTGATCCATGAGGACAACTCGGTGAGCGTGACCGACAACGGCCGCGGCATCCCCGTCGACGAGCACGAGAAACTCCACAAGAGCGCGCTCGAGGTGGTGATGACCGTGCTGCACGCCGGCGGCAAGTTCGACAAGGGCAGTTACAAGGTGAGCGGCGGCCTGCACGGTGTGGGCGTGAGTTGCGTCAACGCGTTGAGCAACTACTTGCGCGCCGAGGTGCGCCGCGACGGCAAGATCTACGTCCAAGAGTATAGCAAGGGCAAGCCCACCACGCCGGTGCGCGTTGAGGGCGAGTGCCCCGTCGAGAACCACGGCACAACGGTTCTCTTCCGCCCTGACGACACCATCTTCCAGTCGACCGTCTACGACTACGACATCCTCGCCACGCGCCTGCGTGACCTGGCCTACCTCAACGCCGGCGTGACGCTCACCATCACCGACCTGCGCGTCACCGACGACAACGGCGAGCACCGCCACGAGACGTTCTACTCGGCCACCGGCCTTGACGAGTTTGTGCGCTATATCGACTCCAACAAGGAGCCGCTCATCGCCGACGTGATCCACATCTCCGGCGAGCGCGGCGGCATCCCCGTGGAGGTGGCCATGACCTACAACACGTCGTTCAACGAGAACATCTACTCGTTTGTCAACAACATCAACACCATCGAGGGCGGCACGCACCTGACGGGCTTCCGCCGCGGCCTGGGCGCCACGCTCAAGCGCTACGCCGAAGAGAACAAGATGCTCGAGAAGGTGAAGGTGGAGATAAAGCCGGAGGACTTCCGCCAGGGGTTGACGGCCGTGATTTCGGTCAAGGTGCTCGAGCCGCAGTTTGAGGGCCAGACCAAGACCAAGTTGGGCAACACCGAGGTGATAGGCGCCGTGGAGACGAGCCTGCGCGACGCGCTGGCGACCTATCTGGAGGAGCACCCGGCCGCCGCCAAGACCATCGTGGAGAAAATCGTGCTCGCCGCGACCGCGCGCCACGCCGCCGAGAGCGCGCGCCTGAAGGTGCAGCGCAAGTCGCCCATGTGGGGCGGCGGCCTGCCCGGCAAACTGGCCGACTGCTCGAGCCGCGACCCGGCCAAGAGCGAGTTGTTCCTCGTCGAGGGTGACTCGGCAGGCGGCAGCGCCAAGCAGGGCCGCGACCGCCAGTTCCAGGCCATCCTGCCGCTGCGTGGCAAAATCCTCAACGTGGAGAAGGTGATGGACCACAAGGTGTTTGAGAGCGAGAGCGTCGTCAACATCTTCCGCGCCCTGGGCGTGACCATCGGCACCGAGGAGGACCCCAAGGAGGCCAACCTGTCGAAGTTGCGCTACCACCGCATCATCATCATGACCGATGCCGATGTGGACGGCGCGCACATTGCCACGCTGCTGATGACGTTCTTCTTCCGCCGCATGCGTCCCATCATCGACAACGGCTACCTCTACATCGCCTCGCCACCCCTCTACAAGATCTCGACCAAGAAGGGCAACAACATGGAGTATTGCTGGAACGACATGCAACTGCAGCAGTTCATCGACCGCTATGCCGGCGGCAACCCCGACGCGGTGAAGATCCAGCGATACAAAGGTTTGGGTGAGATGAACGCCGACGAGTTGCGTGAGACCACGATGGATCCCGAGAACCGTATGCTCAAGAAGGTGAACATCAGCGACGCGGCCGAGGCCGACCGCATCTTCTCGATGCTCATGGGCGAGGACGTGGAGCCGCGCCGCAAGTTTATCGAGGAGCACGCCGTGTACGCCAACCTCGACACCTGACACAATTCAAAACGCATAATTCATAATTTGCATTGTGAATATCCAATAACCCGGGGTCGGATTTTCCGCCCCCGGGTTATTCTTATGAATATTCCGAAAAATATGTTGTAAAGCATAAAAATCGACCAACTCAATCGTCGATAACAATATTTAACAGTTGAGGGATTAAACCTTAAATAATGCACATATTAAACTGTATCACAGCGTGTTATATTTTAACAATAGGTCAAAAAAGTGCCAAAAACAGGAAAATCGGGCAAGTGACGGATAAAAAAATTTTGGAAAAACGATGCCCATGTTAAAAATTTGATATAAATTTGCAGCGTTTTTCAAAGAGAACAAAATTGTTTTATTATTTAACGTTTATTTAAAATGAAGAAGTTAGTTTTATTACTCGCTGTTGTTTTCGGTGTTTCGTTTGTTGCTTGCACTGAGCAGAAGCCCGCTGAGGGTGCTGAGGCCGCTGCCGCTGACACTACTACTGTCGTCGAGCAGGCTGCTCCCGTTGTTGAGGACACTACCAAGAAGGATAGCACCAACGTTGAGGCCGCTCCCGCTCCCGCACAGGAGGGTGAGGCTGCTCCCGCCGCCGAGCCCGCGAAGTAATTCGCCGCTCAGAGCAACTCAAGCATCATTGTAACACTGTTACAACGACACGAGAAAAGTTTGAAGCTGTTCCCCTCTTGGTGAGCCGAGCAGCTTTATTCTTTCTCTTTTGTGAAAACACAAGTGCCTGCCACCGCTGGACGCGGCCGCAGGCACTGCTTTTTTCGTTGATTCGTTGAGAGGTTGAGAGGTTGAGAGGTTGAGGGGTTGAGGGGTTGAGCCATTCGCTGCCGCGAATGGGGATAATAGCCATTATCTCCCCGAACTCGAAGAGTGAGGGCTAAACCCCTCAACCTCTAAACTTCTAAACCTTTCAAAAAACTCAGAGGTTCTTGGCCTCGATGTCCTTGAAGTAGCGATAGGTGCCCACCTTGAGTTCCTCGCAGGCGGCATCGTCGGCCACGATGATGGCGTGACGGTGCATCTGCAGGGCGCTGAGGGTGCACATGTGCGACACTCCACCCTCGACGGCGGCCTGCAGGGCGCGTGCCTTGGCGTGGCCGTTGACGATAATCATCACGCTGCGCGCGGCCATCACGGTGCCGACGCCCACGGTGAGGGCGGTCTTGGGCACCTTGTTCACGTCGCCCTCAAAGAAACGGCTGTTGGCGATGATGGTGTCGGTAGTGAGCGTCTTCTGGCGCGTGAGGGAGGTCAGGCTCGAGCCCGGCTCGTTGAAAGCGATGTGGCCGTCGGGACCCACGCCGCCCATGAACAGGTCGATGCCGCCGGCGCGCTCGATGCGGCGCTCATACTCGGCGCACTCGGCCTCCAAGTCCTCGGCGTTGCCGTTGAGGATGTTGACGTTCTCGGGCTTGATGTCGATGTGCGAGAAGAAGTTGTTCCACATGAACGAGTGGTAACTCTCGGGGTGATCCTCGGGCAGGTTCACATACTCGTCCATATTGAATGTCACAACGTTGCGGAACGACACCTTACCCTCCTTGTTCAACTCGATCAGGCGACGGTACATTCCCAGGGGCGAACTGCCGGTGGGGCAGCCGAGCACGAACGGGTGCTCCTCGGTGGGGTTGGCGGCGTTGATGCGGGCGGCGACATACTGCGCGGCCCACTCACTCACTTGCTGGTAATCCGGTTCAATAATAAGTCTCATCTTTTGGAAAATAAATTAGTTTGGTTAATAAAAATGTTGATTATTGAACGTCACCGGTGGTGTGCACTCACGCGCTACGGGAGTGCATGCCACGAAAAATGACGCGCAAAATTACAACAATTTCAAAAAAAATGTGCTATATTTGCAAAAAATAACAAAAACTATACCAAAAAAGTGCCATATGAACATAAAAATACATGATATAGTACGATTTATAGATGATGTGGGCGGCGGACGCGTGACGCGTATCGCAGGCAAAACAATCTATGTGGAAGGCGACGACGGCTTTGAGCGTCCGGCCCTCGAGCGCGACCTCGTCGTCGTGGGTCATGAGGCCGACACGGCGGCCCGCGCCGACCGGTATGACCGGCCGATGACACTGCGTGGCGTGCTCAAGCCCGCCGAGCCCGAACCGGCTCCCGAGCCGGAACCGCTGCCGCCACCCGAGGAGACGCCTGAGGGCGAACTGCTCAACGTGGTGCTGACCTTTGAGCCGCGCGAGCCCAAACGGCTGAACACCACCACATTCTATGTCACTCTCATCAACGCCAGCAACTACTACCTGCAGGCGGCGGTGCTCACGCGCGGCGACGACACCGCCCTGTGGACCACCCGCTGGCATGGCATGGTGGAGCCCAACACACAGGAGGACGTGGGCGAGGTGAGCCACGCCGACCTGCCGGAGATGACCCACGTGGCCGTGCAGTACATCGCCTTCAAGCAGGGCAAGGCGGCCCGTCTCAAGAATCCCACCCTCGTGGAGAAAAGCCTGAACACGAGTCAGTTTGTGAAGTTGCACTGCTTCATGGAGCACCCCTACAGCGACGCGCCGGTCATCGCGCTCGACATCACCCGTGACGACCGGCCGCAACTGCGCCGCCTGCTCGACAGCGAGAGCGGCGAGTTGCAGGCCGTGGAGACCTCCGGAGTGCACATCGACGACCGCGAGCCCGCGCCGCGCGGCCACCGCAAGCGGCAGCGCGCCGGCCACCGCACCGAGCCCGTCGTGGTGGACCTACACATCCACGAGTTGCTCGACACCACCGCCGGCATGACCAACGCCGACATCCTCAACTACCAACTCGACAAGTTCAACGAGACGATGCGCGAGCACCTCCAGCACGCCGGTCAGCGACTGGTCTTTATCCACGGCAAGGGCGAGGGCGTGCTGCGCCGCGCCATCCTCGAGGAGGTCAGGCGGCACTACAACTACTGTGAGGTGCAGGACGCCAGTTTCCAGGAGTACGGCTTCGGGGCGACACAAATCACCATCCACCAGAAGAAATCCTAATCTTTTCCTTTGCCCCCTCCTTTAGGAGGGGGGTGGGGGGAGGCTTCAAATCACTTCCACTATGAGGCAGATAGTACCATTTTTACTGGCGGCATCGTTGGCCGTCACGGCTGCCGCCCAGAGCGACAGCGGCGCGCCGGCCGCGGCAACTTCAACGGCAGTCGTGGCAGCCGACACCACGCGCTATGACCCGAGCCGCGTCAGTGGTGACGAACTGGCCGGCAAGCAGGTCACCAACCCCATCGAGGCTATCAACGGCCGCGTGGCCGGCATGACGGTGCAGCGCTCCAGTTCGAGCGGCATCGCCGCCCTGAACGCCGTGCGCCTGCGCGGCACCACGTCGCTCACCGGCGGCAACGACCCGCTCATCATCATCGACGGCGTGCTGGGCGACCTCAAGACGCTGCAAAGCGTCAACCCCACCGACATCGAGAGTTTCAAGGTGCTCAAGGACGCCAGCGAGACGGCCCAATACGGCAGCCGCGGCGCCAGCGGCGTCATCGAGGTCACCACGCGCCGCGGCGGAGCCGGCGACCGCCCCACCATCACCTATAACGGCAGTTTTGGCGTCACCACGGTGGGCCGCAACCTCAAGATGCTTGACGCCGACGGATACGCCGCCGAGGTTCTCGCGCGGGGGCTGGCCCTCGTCAACAAGAGCGCGAACACCAACTGGCAGCGCGAGATCGAGCGCACCGCCCTGCTGCATGACCACCACGTGGCCTTCAGCGGCGGAGCCGGCAACGGCGGATACCGCGTCGCCCTCGCCTATCAGAACCACCAGGGCGTGATCCGCAACGAGCACCTCAACAACTTCACGTCCACCATGAGGATGCACCAAATCATGTTTGGAGACCTGCTGCGCATCGACGTGGGCCTGTTCGGCAACGTGGAGAAGCAATACACGCCCATCTACGACTCGCAGAAGATGTTCTACAGCGCGCAAGCCTTCAACCCCACCTACCCCACCACGCGCAACCGTCAGGACGGCTGGGACTCCTACGCCGAGGCGAGCCAGATCACCCACCCGATGGCGCTGCTCGACGCGCGCGTCTCCACCAAGGCCAGCAACCTCGGCGCCCACGCCAAACTCACGTTCAACCTCGGCAGCCACTGGAAGTTGACCGCCTTCGGCTCCTACAGTTTCAACGAGACCGAGACCTCCCACTACTACCCCACCACCATCTGGGCCCACGGCGAGGCCTACCGCGGCAGCGACAAGCATGAGCAACTCATCGGCAACATCACCGCCGACTATACCGTCAAACTGGGCGAGCACCGCCTGGGCGCGCAAGCCCTGGCCGAGGTGCAGCGCGAGACCTACTCGGGCTTCCACGTCACCACGACCAACTTCTCGACCAACGACCTCGGCTACGACGCCATCCAGGCCGGCGCGCTCACCCTCTGGGACGGCACGGCCAGTTACCGGCAGGTGCCCACCCAGGCATCGTTCATGGGACGACTGACCTACGACTACGCCGACCGCTACTCGCTCGCGGCCACGCTGCGCGCCGACGGCACGTCACGCTTCGGCAACGGCCACAAGTGGGGATGCTTCCCCAGCGTGAGCGCCTCGTGGAACATCATCAACGAGCCGTGGATGGCCGGCGTCAAGGAGCGCCTCGACGGGCTGAAACTGCGTGTGGGCTACGGCTTGGCCGGCAACCAGGGCGGCATCAACAGTTACATCACCATGAGCGCGCTCTCGCCGGCCGGCATCGTCCCCGTGGGCAACGAGGCCGCCGTGTCGCTCGCCGCGCTGTACAACACCAACCCCGACCTCAAGTGGGAGGTGAAGCGGACCTTTAATATCGGGGCCGACTTCTCGCTGGCCGGCGGCAAGGTGGTTGCCTCCATCGACTGCTACACCAGCCGCACCAGCGACCTGCTGTATATGTACAACGTGGGTGTGCCGCCATTCAGTTACACCAAGTTGCTGGCCAACATGGGCAAGATGAACAACAGCGGCCTCGAGGTGTCGGTGGGCGTCACGCCGGTGGCCACGCGCGACTGGGGCCTGAACATCAACGCCAACGTCACGTGGCAGACCAACAAACTGGTGTCGCTCAGCGGCTACCACAACGGCTACTACCTTGAGGTGCCCACCTATGTCGACATCGCCGGCATGAACGGCGCCGGTTTCCACGGCGGCAACAACAACGTCACCTATCAGGCCATCGGCCACCCGCTGGGCGTGTTCTACCTGCCGCACTGCACCGGCCTCAAGGAGGACGGCAACGGCGGTTACACCTACGAGTTGGCCGACGGCGGCGCGCGGCGCGTGTGCGGACAGGCGATGCCCAAGGTGCTGCTGGGCACCAACTTCAGCCTCAGGTACCGTCACTGCGATCTCTCGCTGCAAATCAACGGGGCCTTCGGCCACAAAATCTTCAACGGCACCGCCTTGTCATATATGAACATGAACAGCCTGCCGGGATACAACGTGCTCGCCGCCGCGCCGGCGCGGCGCATCGAGGACCAGACCGTGAGCGACTATTGGCTCGAGAGCGGCAACTACGTCAACCTCGACTACATCACCATCGGCTGGAACGTGCCGCTGCGCGGCAAGGCCGCCGGCGCCATCAGCCGGCTGCGCCTGAGTCTCACCGCCGAGAACCTCGCCACCATCACCGGCTACAGCGGCCTCACCCCGATGATCAACAGCAGCAACGTCAACAAGACGCTGGGCCTCGACGACAAGAACATCTATCCCGTCACCCGCACCTTCACCCTCAGCCTCGCCATCGGCTTCTGAGAAATGCATAATTCATAATGCATAATTCACAATTAAATATAAGGAGTGGAGTGCAAAACGGCCGTGCCGTTTTAATCCCGATTTTCTCAATTCTCCAATTATGAAAAAGATAGCGATAATAATAGCGGCCACGGCGCTCGCGCTGGGCGGCTGCAACGATTTCCTCGACGAGAAGCCGGCCGACCGGCTGCTTGAGGACGAGGCTTACGGCACGCTCAATGACTTGTGGCTCAACGGCGTGGCCGGCCTCTACCGCGAGGTGGGCGGCAACACCAACGGCACGGGTCTGCAGGGCACCGTGCGTGGCGTGTATGACCTGAATACGTTCAGCACCGACGAGGCGTTTGTGCCCAAACGGGGCGCCGACTGGTATGACGGCGGCGTGTGGCAGTCGATGTTCCTCCACAACAATGCCGGCGCCGACTGTGGCGACGCGTGGAACTATCTGCTGCGGCAAGTGCACGCCTGCAACGCCTCGCTCGAGCATATCGACGCCTATGCCGCCGCCCACCCCAACGATAATGTCGCGCCGCTGCGCGCCGAAGTGACCGCCCTCCGGGCGATGTTCCGCTTCTACGCGATGGACCTCTTCGGCCGGCTGCCGCTCTTCAACAGCAGCAAGCCGTCAACCGACGAGTTGCACCTGCAGCCGCGCTCCACGGTCTATCGCGCCATCGTCGACGACCTCACCGGCAGTCTGGATCTGTTGTCTCACGCCCGCTCCAACTATCCCGGCGAATACTACGGGCGCGTCACCCAACCCGTGGCCCTTTTCCTGCTCGCCAAACTGATGCTCAATGCCGAGGTGTACGCCGACGACGACTGGACCGACGGCAAGCGGCCCTCGGGCAAGGACATCATGTGGAATGTCAACGGCGAGACGGTCAACTCATGGCAGGCATGCGCCATCTATTGTGACGAGATCGGCAACCACGGCTATGAGTTGGAACTGTCGCAGTCCGCTTGCTTTGCCGTGCGCAACGAGTTTAGCGTGGAGAACATCTTCACCATCCCCATGGACCGCCACCTGCTCACCAACGAGTTCTGGAACCTCGTGCGCTCGCGGCACTACAAGCACGGCGCGGCCCTCGGCCTCGAGGGTGAGAACGGGCCCTGCGCCACACGCCACGCCCTCGAGGTGTTCGGCTATGGCACCGACGAGGTTGACCCGCGCTTCCACAGCACCTACTACGCCGGCGAGATGTACGACCTCGACGGCGACCCCATTCTGCTCGACGACGGCACGCCGCTGGTCTACTACCCCGACAAGGTGGAACTGGACCTCTCCGACTCGCCCTATATCCGCACCGCCGGAGCGCGCATGGCCAAGTATGAGGTTGACCTGCACGCCCTCAAGGACGGCAAACTGAGCGACAACGACATCGTGCTCATGCGATATGCCGACGTGCTGCTGATGCACTGCGAGGCCTTGCTGCGCCAGGGCGGCAACGACGAGTTGGCCTCAGCGCTGCTCAACACCGTGCGCGCCCGCGTGGGTGCCCCCGGGCGCGAGGCAACACTCGACAACGTGCTCGACGAGCGGCTGCTCGAACTCGCGTGGGAAGGCTGGCGGCGCAACGACCTCATCCGCTTCAACCGGTGGGGAGCCGCCATCACCGACCGGCCCGCCCTGCCCGTCGACGCCGACGGCCACACCATCGTCTACCCCATCCCGGGCGAGACGCTCACCGTCACCGGCGACGCCCAGAACCCGGGCTTCTGACCGCGCCGCCGCGCGACCGGCGATGAGAGCCCCGTCAGGGGCGACAGAATTTAGGCAGGGGTGGAGCGAAGCGGAACCCCTGTGTTTGGCGGCATTCCCAATATTGTTAGCCCCGTCAGGGGCGACAGACTGTAGGCGGGGGCGTTAGCCCCCGTAACCATCGCGCGCCACACACAAATACAGCCCCGTAGGGGCGACAGGCCGTCGTCGGCGTTTCTGTCGCCCCTACGGGGCTTTGATTGAGGAAAAAATCATGTCGTAGTCACGGGGGCTTGCGCCCCCGCCTATGGACTGTCACCCGCTCCGCGGGTTCCCGTGCGCCCCCGCCTATGGACTGTCACCCGCTCCGCGGGTCCCCGTGCGCCCCCGCCTATGTGCTGTCACCCGCTCCGCGGGTCCCCGTGTGCCGCAACACACGGCCAACCAAAAATAGCCCCGTCAGGGGCGACAGCCCATAGGCGGGGGGGGTGGTCGGAGACCACCACGTCATCGGAGATGACGACTTGCAAGGAACCCCATGGCGGGCATCCTCGGAGAGGTGCCCGGCGTGGGGTGGGTGACCCGCAAAATGCCGACAAAAAGGCGTGCACCAATTGGCGCACGCCTTATATTCACGCTCCCGCCAACTCCCCCTCCTTCAGGAGAGGGCGGGGGGAGAACCTGGGGATCTGGAGGCCTTAGTTGTGCTCCAGGATATAATCGAGCACGGCGCTGACGTCGCCCACGTCGACATTGCCGTCCTCGTTGACGTCAAACTTGTTGAGTTGGCCGCCGCCCTGGCCGGCGTCCTCATAGATGCCGTAGAAGTCTTTCCACACGGCCATCGCACGATAGCGTCCCACGCTGCCTTCGGGCACGTGAAGGTCGGTGTAGCCCGTCACCGGCACGCCCTCAAACACGCTGGCGTCGATTGCCAGCGGCTTGGGCAGCATGCAGACGACGTCGCCCAGCGCGCCGCAACCCTTGAACGCCGAGTTCCCGATTGACTTGACACTCGCCGGGATGACAATCTTCTCCATTGCGGTGCAGTCCTGCAGTGAACCCTCGGGGATGGCGGTCACGCCGTCGTAGATTGTCGTGGTGATCTTAGTGGCAAGGCTGGGTATAGGAGCAATCGTGAAATCGTTGCTCTTGATAATCATCGTCTTCAGTTTATCGCCTTCGAACGCATACCTGCCGGTAGACTGCACTTTGCCCATGAAGGTTACGGATTCCAAGTTAGGGCCATAAATCGCACCGCCTTCGATTGTCTCAACCGAACTCGGGATGGTGATGGACTTCAGCCTTGACATATAGGTGAAGGCTCCGGCGCCAATGGTTTTCAGCCTGTCCGGCAACTCGAGGACCAGTTCCTCACCCGCAGGTATCTCTGTCATTTGGGAATCCCAACCCACATTGCGGAATGCGTATGGTTCGATAGTCGTCAACAACTGGGGGAAAATAATCTCTCTCAAACCGGTACAGTTGTTGCACAAATGATCGGAGATGGTTGTCAGTTTGTCGGGAAAGCGAATCGACTTCAAGGCATGGAGGCTCTCCATTGAATACTTACCCAAAGACGTGAGCGAACTTGGCAAGTTGATAGTCGCCAATTTTGAGCAACTTTTGAACGTATACTCTCCCATTGTCGTCAACTGGCTTGGCTCGTCGACGCTGAACGACGTCAACGCATAACATCCCTGAAACACATTGTTGCCGATGCTTGACGTCCAGGCGGGGAGAGTGATTTCGGTCAAAGCCTGGCACATATAGAAGGCATTGTCGCCGATAACCAATGGCTTGATTTGAACAGCATCTGACGACGGGGCTTTGAATACAATCGCGGTCACATCAGGGCAATTCCTGAAAGCCTCGGCACCGATGGAGGTCACGGTGGCGGGAATGCGGAGTTCGTCGAAGTCACGACAGTAGGCGATCGCTTTGGTGTTAATGGCGGTGACGGTGTAGCGGACACCGTTGTAAACGGCCACCTCGGGGATATCGACAACGTCATACAATAAAACGTATCGGGGACTGCTGCCAGAAACCGATTGTTCGTTGGTTACCATCACGGTGGGCGGGTTGGTGCTGGTGATCTTGTAACACAATTGGCCGTCCTTGAAGTCGTAGTCGTAGGCCGAGGCGGTAGTCACCAGTGCGGCGACGACGAGCGCCGCCAGCAGTGAGAAGTAAAATTTAATTTTCATAAGCAGATGTCGTTTTGTCGAGTCCCGGGAGTGAATCCGTTGGCAACCGCGGAGCAGGACTCATTAACCCCGAATCAGGCCGCCAAAACCTTTCTGCCCGTAAAGTTACGAAACACTTTTCACCTTTCCTATATTTTAACATCATTTAACATAACAATCCGCATCTCATGGCGAGGCTCTCACTCTGGCTATCGCCTTCGGCGATGTAAAACAGCGTGCGCCACACGGCAGCCCCGTAGGGGCGGCAGTCCGTAGGCGGGGGCGTTAGCCCCCGTAACCATTGCGCGCCACACACAAATACAGCCCCGTCAGGGGCGACAGACCGTTGTCGGCGTCAGCCCCGTAGGGGCGGAAGTCCATAGGCGGGGGCGTTAGCCCCCGTAACCATCGCGCGCCACACGGCAGCCCCGTAGGGGCGACAGTCCGTAGGCGGGGGCGTTAGCCCCCGTAACCATCGCGCGCCACACACAAATTAGCCCCGTAGGGGCGACAGACCGTTGTCGGCGTTTCTGTCGCCCCTACGGGGCTTTGATTGAGGAAAAACTGACGTCGTTGTCACGGGGGCTGGCGCCCCCGCCTATGGGCTGTCACCCGCTCCGCGGGTTTGGCGACGCCGCACCTTGCGTGTTTGTTATCAACGATGTAGGGCCAGGCCCTACATTTGCTCAAATCAAGAGTTTATTGATAATATAATTCTGCCAACGGGTACAAATTGTAAGATTTTGAAAGATTTCCCGCCGCAGGCGGCCTATTGGTTATAGGCCACGCTGTTAAAAGCGGGGTCAGACGACGCGCAGCAGGCAGTACTCTTTCTTGCCCTTCTGGGCGAGGATGTACTTGTCGCCGAGCAGGTGTGACGCGTTGATGACGGTGTTCTGGTCGGTGAGTTTCTCCTTATTGACGCTCACGCCGCCGTTCATGGTCATCTTGCGCATCTCGCCCTTGCTCGGGAAGAGCGGGGCGTGCTCGGTGAGCAGCACGATGGCCGGCACGCCGGCCTCAATCAGTGAGCGCGGCACCTCAAACTGCTTCACGCCGTCAAAGACTTGCAGCAGGGTGCGCTCGTCGATGTGGTGGAGCGCCTCGGTGGCATTCTTCGAGAACAGTATCTTTGACGCCTCGATGGCCATCTCGCAGTCCTTCTCGCTATGGACCATCGTGGTGATCTCGCGGGCCAGACGGCGCTGCAGCGGGCGCGCGCCCGGGTCGGCGGCCTGCTCGGCCTCGAGGGCGGCGATCTCCTCCTGGTTGAGGTCGGTGAAAATCTTGATGTAGCGCGCGGCGTCCTCGTCGCTCACGTTGAGCCAGAACTGGTAGAACTTATAGGGGCTGGTGCGCTCGGGGTCGAGCCACACGTTGCCGCCCTCGGTCTTGCCGAACTTGGTGCCGTCGGCCTTGGTGATGAGCGGGCAGGTGATGGCGAAGGCCTCGCCGCCGGCGATGCGCCGGATGAGTTCCGTGCCTGTGGTGATGTTGCCCCACTGGTCGCTGCCGCCCATCTGCAGCCGGCAGCCCTCGTGCTCGTAGAGGTACAGGAAGTCGTAGCCCTGCAGCAACTGGTAACTGAACTCGGTGAACGACATGCCGTGGTCGGCGTTTGCCGCGAGACGCTTTTTCACGCTGTCCTTGGCCATCATATAGTTCACGGTGATGTGCTTGCCGATGTCGCGGATAAACCCGAGGAAGGAGAACTCCTTCATCCAGTCGTAGTTGTTGACCAGCACGGCGTGGTTGGGCGCGTCGCTGTCAAAGTCGAGGAAGCGAGCCAGTTGCTTGCGGATGCACTCCTGGTTGTGGCGCAGCGTGGGCTCGTCGATGAGCACGCGCTCCTGGCTCTTCATCGACGGGTCGCCAATCATTCCCGTCGCGCCGCCCACCAGCGCGATGGGGCGATGGCCCGCGCGCTGCAGGTGCTTGAGCATCATGATGCTCACCAGGTGGCCGATGTGGAGGCTGTCGGCCGTGGGGTCGATGCCAACGTAGGCCGACGTCATCTCCTTGTTGAGTTGCTCTTCGGTGCCGGGCATGATGTTGTTGATCATCCCGCGCCATTTCAGTTCTTCTACAAAGTTCATATATAGTTGTTTGTCGTTAGTCGTCAGGTTATCGAGGTGGAGAGCAGTCGCGCGTGGCCGGCGAACTCGGCGATGGCGGCCGCGGCGGGCACGAGCCACGTCTGGCCGCGGCGCAGGTCGATGGTCGGGCCGTCGTCGATGCGCAGCGTGCCGCCGCCGTCCACCACCATGAGCACACGGCACTCGTCATCGTCCTTGCCCACACGCAGCGTGCCGTCCACGTCAATCAGCATCAC
The DNA here is from genome assembly GCA_946187345.1 of uncultured Porphyromonadaceae bacterium. GTDB lineage: Bacteria > Bacteroidota > Bacteroidia > Bacteroidales > Muribaculaceae > Sodaliphilus. Next base: position 24,452 of record CAMHQD010000020.1, read on the forward strand.
GGCAAACGCGTCGTTGTTGGCCAGTTGAAGCATGCCGGTGGCCACCCGGTGGGGCTTCAGTTGTCCGCCGCGCTCGGGGCGCAGGGCCTCAAGGGCGCGCTCGGTGTGTAACTCGCGCCGATGCCCGTCGGCATCCACGCGGTCGTAGTCCCACACGCGGTAAGTGATGTCGCTGGCCTGCTGCACCTCGGCAATCAGGTTGCCGGCGCCAATCATGTGAAGGCTGCCGGCCGGCAGGTCAAACACATCGCCGGCGTGGGTCTCAAACACCGCCAGCGCCTCAGTGACACGGCGCTGCTCGAGCAGCGCCGTCACGCTCGCCACATCGTGGCCGGCGCTCACGCCCGCCGCGATGCGAGCCCCGGGCTCAGCGTCAACAACATACCACATCTCGCTCTTGCCCATGCAGCCGTGCAGACGCCGCGCCATCTCGTCGCCGGGATGCACCTGAACGCTCAAGTCGCTGCGCGCGTCGATAAACTTGAACAGCAACGGGAACCGGGTGCCGTAACGCTCGAGAACACGGCTGCCGACCAGCCACTCGCCGTGGCGGGCGATCAACCCGCTCAGCGGCGTGCCGGCCTCCGCTCCGGTGGCCACCACACTCTCGTGGCCCTCCAGACCGCTCAACTCCCAACTCTCGCCAACGTGGGTGTGCGCGCCCAAATCGACGCCCTTAAAGGCGCCGATGCGCGTCCCGCCCCAAATCACGTGTTTGTATTGCGGAACAAAGCGGTATGGTTGCATGATGTGCTCGGTCATTGTTTGAGACTGCAAAGGTACGAAAAAAGTATGAAGTACCACGCACAATGCGACAAGTTTTTTGCCGCGCCGCTCTCAACCGCCCTGCGCGAGCGCGGCAATCTTGCGGTCACGCGCGCGGCGGAAGGCGGTGAACGTGTCAAACACGTCGGCCAGCGCCATGTCGGCGTTGTCACTTTGCTGGCGGTAGAGGTCGGCGCCCGACGTGCCGCCCGCGCCGAAGCCCTGCAACACGCCCGTCACGCCGCTGGCGCGCTCCATCATCTGCATCTGCAGTTGTATCATCTCAAAGGCCCCGATGCCTGTGCCGTTCACGCTCACTTGCTCCGGAGCGGGGTCACCGGCCATCGGCGAATAGGGCAGGATGCCTCCGGTGCGGCTCCAGATGTTGCGGATGTCTTTCCACGTGAAGCCGTCGGGCAATGCCGTCTCGGGGTAGAGCAGCACGCCTTTGGCCGTGCTGCGCAGGATCTGGTCAAGCACCGTCACCAGGCTGTTCACGATGCGCTGCTGGTCAATCACGTCCTCCACCACCGGGTGTACCTCGCCGTCGGTGAGCGGATAGAGTTTGAACACAAACGGATGGCTGCCGTGTCGCCACGGTGAATCGTACTCGGCGAGCAAATCGCCCTGCGGCGTGAACCACCGGCAGTGCCAACTCATGGTCACATCCCACCGCGGGCCGCCGCTCTCGTGGCTCTCGAGCGTCCACACCTCGATGGCGCGGCACTTGCCGGGCTCGCGCGCCGTCCAGAAGTCGCTCGCTCGCGCCATGTCGCCGCCCACCGGCAGCGACGCGGCGGCCGCGGCAGTGGCCGCCGCGCCACTGTACAGCCGCCTGATCGCCGCCGCGCGCCGACGGCTGCCGCCGGCCACACGGCGCAGCAACGCCGCCAGGCTCAGGTCATGAAGTTGGCCGATGAGTTCGCAGTCACGTCCGCGAGGGTCGCGCGTGGTGTTCACAAAGAAACGCTCCAGCCCGACGTTGTCCACCGTCACGTGCCCGTCGGCGCCATCCACGCGCTGCACCACCGCGCCGCCGATCAGGAAGTCCTCCAAGGCCCGGCTGTCAAGTTCGTCTGTCTCGTTGTCCTCGCGCGCGCTCGCCACACACGCGTCCTTGACCGCCTTGTCGTTGTTGATCACTTGATAGCGGTAACGCCCCACGATGGTCTTCACCATCTGCCGGATCAGATTGTTGGTCACAGGGCGCGCGCCCTCGCTCAGCAGCCGCTCGCGCTCCGTGGTCACGTTGCCCGTGCGCGGGTCAATCACGGTGTCGCCCCACTGGTCGCCATAGGTGAAACGCTTGGCGCGGAGCCGCGTGGAGCGCAGCGCGGCGCCGTTGCACCACGCTTGATAGGCGGCCTGAAGCACCGCCTGATGTCTGTCAAGTGTCATAACCGTCTCTTTTTTTCATTTTTTATGTTTTGTTATCACATTTTTATTGTAATTTTGCAAAAAATTACCAAAATATGGCTTTTGTCAAAATCAGTGAGCAACCGTCGCTCTACGATGGGCTTGAGAACAAATCGGTGCTGGAAATCCTCACCGACATCAACCGCGAGGATCACAAGGTGGCCGATGCCGTGCAACTCGCCATTCCACAAATCGAACGGCTCGTCACAGGCATCGTCGAGCGCATGCGGCGTGGCGGACGCGTCTTCTATATGGGCGCCGGCACCAGCGGCCGGCTCGGTGTGCTCGACGCCAGTGAGATACCGCCCACCTTCGGTATGGACCCCGGCTGGATTATCGGACTGATCGCCGGCGGCGACACCGCCCTGCGCAACGCCGTCGAGAACGCCGAGGACGACACCGAGCAGGGATGGAAAGACCTCCTCAAGTATAATGTGAACGACCGTGACACCGTCATCGGCATCGCCGCCTCCGGCACCACGCCATACGTCATCGGAGCCCTGCGCGACGCACGCGCTCACGGATGCCTCACCGCCGCCATCACGTCCAACCCCGACGCGCCCGTCAGCCACGAGGCCGACATCGCCATCGAGATGATCGTCGGGCCGGAATACGTCACCGGCAGCAGCCGCATGAAGAGCGGCACCGGACAGAAACTCATCTGCAACATGATCTCGACCGCCGTCATGATCAAGATGGGACGCGTCAAAGGCAACAAGATGGTCAATATGCAACTCACCAACGCCAAACTCGTCGACCGCGGCACACGCATGGTCATGGACGAACTCGGCCTCACCGACTACGACGACGCCCGCCGTCTGCTGCTGCTGCACGGCAGCGTCAGGCTCGCCTGCGACGCCTATAAGAGTAAGTAAAACCGAGTTCACTGCACAATAACTCAGTAAATTTTAGAGGTTAGCGTCTATTCACGTCTATTACAACGTCAATTCACGTCTAAAATAAAAAATTGACGACAATAGACGTCGTTATAGACGACAATAGACGCGAAACAATTTAGTGGAGAACCGTTAAAGATGAGAACAATAGCCATCCTCGCCGCGGCAATGCTCGCCACAGCCGCCGCCACAGCCCAGCAACAGTGGGCCAACGACGACCCCTATTACGCCCGCCGCGTGACCCACTTCGCCACACTGCCGCCCATCACCCGCGGCGACATCGTCATGCTCGGCAACAGCCTCACCGACGGCGCCGAGTGGAGCGAGTTGCTCAACAACCGCCACGTCAAGAACCGCGGCATCGTGGGCGACATCATCCAGGGCCTCATCGACCGCCTCGACCCCATCCTCGACGGCAAGCCCAAGAAACTGTTCATCCTCAGCGGCGTCAACGATGTCTCGCACGATGTGGACGGCGACAGCATCGGCCGCGTGATGGAGAAACTCATCGTCACCGTCAAGCGGCGCAGCCCCAAAACCAAAATCTACCTCCAGAGCATGCTGCCCATCAACAACGACTTCGGCCGCTACCGCCGTCTGATAGGCAAGGAACAAGTCGTGCTCGACGGCAATAAGGCTCTCGAGGCCGTCGCGCGCCGGCAGGGCGTGACTTGGATCAACCTCTTTCCCCTCTTTGCCGACGAGCACGGCAAACTGCGCCGCGACCTCACCAACGACGGCCTCCACCTGCTCGGCGACGGATACCTCATCTGGCGGGACGCCCTCAAACCTTACCTCAAGTGAGGGGTTGAGCGTTGAGGGTTGAGGGTTGAGAGGTTGAGGGTTGAGGGTTGAGAGGTTGAGCCATTCGCTGACGCGAATGGGAAGAAATGTATTATTACCGAGCGCGATAGCGCGAGGCTCAACCCCTCAACCCTCAACCTCTCAACCTTTCAGTTATCGCTTGACGATGCGCACGTGGGCGTTGGGATAGCGCAGCACGATGCACGAGGCCTCGCTCAGCACCAGCGCGTCGGTGTTGCGCACACCGCTCGCCTTGAGGTTCAACGCCTCGGCACTGAATGGAATGTGGCTGTACTTCTGCATATACTCCGGGTCGATGATGATGCCGCTGTCGGCCATGCCAACCTCGTCAAACACCTCGCTCAGCAGCACATACAGCGTGCCGAACTTGCTGTGCAACTCCGTGAAGTCGATGCCCCAGTGGCTCACGCCCTCGCGCGAACTCACCACGCGGGTCACGTCCAACTTGCTGATTTGGCTGATCAGATCGCTGCCGCCGATGAGAACCTTGCGCTTGCTGCCGGCGTTGCCCGTGAACGCCTCGCGCATCATGTCAACAAGCGAGTCGCCGCTCAGCGAGCCCGTGTAGCGGAACGTCTTGCCGGCCTGCTGCCAGATGCCGCCAGTGAGCATCACCGTCTCGCGCTTGTCAGGGTTCCACAGGCGACCCTTCACGCCAAACAGGAACGACTTCTCCATGCCCTGACGCATATCGTAGATCGCCGCCTCCTCCTGGTCGCTCAGCGTCCAGCCAATCTCCTTGTTGGAAAGACGTTGCAAAGTGCTTTGCTCCACTTGCATCTTGAATATCTGGCAAAATTGCTCCATGCGCTTGGGCAGCGCCTCAAACTGCGGCGACATCACGTCCAGTTCGGTGGCCGCGCGACCCATGCGGATCAGCGTCGTGCCGGCCGGAATCTCCGGCACACGGCCCTCAATGCCGCTGATGGTCACACCGTTGATGGCCATCACGCGCAGGCCCGACGCGCTGTCGCGGCTGAGGACGTACAGCACCAGTTCGCCCGTGCCCTGCGCGCCGTCAACGCCTTGAGCCAGAATCGTGTCGCTCGCGTCAAAGATGTTGTCGTTGTCCGTCGCGAGCGTCGCGATGCACGTGCCGGCGCCGCTGTCGATGTCATCGTCGGCAGGGTCGTGGTCGTCGCTCACCAGCGCGCTCGTGGGCTTGGTGTCAACGCTGTAGTAGTTCACTACCATGCTGCCGGAGTGCTTGCTGCCGGCGTAGCGCGAAATCTGGTCAATCGGCGTCGCCATCGGGCGGATTTTCACAATCTGCTGGTCAATCTCGTTCAGAAGCAGCGACGGCGAGGCCTGCGCGCTCAACTCCGTCGTCAGCGGACCGTCAACCACGTGACTGCCGCCATCAGTTCCATTGATGATAGTACTCATTGTGTCAGTGTGTTAGATAAAAATGAAACAAAATGTGGATAATGGTAATAACAACTTTCACGCCGCAAAATTAATGGCGCGCCGCATCGGCACGCCATGTCAACCGCTCATCGCCCTCACCCACAAGAGTTTAATGATTATCCTAATCAAGTGGCCGGGCGGGGGCGCAGTTGCCAGCAGGCGACGGCAGTCGCTGCCGCCACGTTGAGCGAGTCCACGCCGCGCGCCATGGGTATGGTCACCACATGGTCGGCCGCGTCAATCACCTCCTGCGGCAAGCCGTCGCCCTCGGTGCCCATCACGATGGCCAGGCGCGGCAACTCGAGCAGGCGCGGGTCGTCGAGTGTGAGCGCCTCGCGGTGCAGGGCCATCGCCAGCGTGGTGATGCCCAAGGCGCGCAGCCTCTCCAAGCCGCCGTCGAGCCACGTCCACGGCACGGCAAACACCGTGCCCATCGACACGCGCGCCGCGCGGCGGTTGAGCGGGTCGCAGGCGTCGCGCGACAGCAACACGCCGTCAAAGCCCAGTGCCGCCGCGCCGCGAAAGATCGCGCCAACGTTGGTCGTGTCACACACGCCGTGGATGACCACAAGCCGGCGCGCGCCGCGGCACACCTGCTCCACGCCGGGCAACGGCCGCCGACGCATCGCGCACAGCACGCCGCGCGTGAGCGTGTAGCCCGTCAGCCGCGACAGCAACGACCGCTCGCCGGTGTACACCGGCACCCCTTCGGGCAGCCGAGCGATAATCGGTGCCGCGTCGCCGGTGATGTGACGGCGCTCGCACAGCAGCGACACCGCCTCATAGCCCGCGTCCAGCGCCATCGCGATCACCTTCGGGCTCTCGGCGATAAACACGCCGCGCTCCGGCTCCAGCCGGTTGCGCAACTGGGCCTCGGTCAGCGACGAGTACACCGCCACGCCGGGCTCCTGCTCGAGCGACTCAATCTCAACCGTCATACTTAAAAGTTTACCGTTTACCGTTTACCGTTTACCGTTGACCGTTTACCGTTTACCGTTGACCGTGTGTTGCCGTGTCGGTCAACGGTCAACGGTCAACGGTAAACCTTTCACAATGCGTCAGTTGATCTGGATGACGAGGTAGTTGCTCAACTCCCAGAACGATTTGGCGTTGGTGATGCGCAGCGACTTGGTCGTGCCGTTGTCGATAATCTGGTAGGAGCCTTCGGGGTGCTTGGAGAGCACGTTCACCTTCTTGCTGTGCAGGTTGAGCGAGGTGAGTTGCCGCTTGTCGGCCTGCGTGAAACTGCTGCGCTCAAAGTCGCCCTCCATGATTTTGGTGCGGCGCAGGAAGCCGCCCTCAATCACCTTGGCCGCTTTGAGTTCCTTCTTCGTGCCGATGATGTAGTAGCACACGTTCAACTCGTCGCGCGTGCGCTCCGTCTCCTCGCGTGCCTGCTCGCGCTGCTCGGTCACCGCCTCGTTGGCCACGCGCAGGCTGTCCACGTTGCCCCTGAGGTTGGTGATGTCTTGCTTGGCTTGGGCCAACTGTGAGGTGAGCGAGGTGATAATCGACTGCTGGTCGGCAAGTTGAGCCTTCAGGCTCTCGATATTGCGCTGGAGTTGCTCGTTGTAGTTGTCCGCGCTCTTGAGCCGTTGCTCGAGGGCCGCGAGGCGTTGCTGCTTCTCGGCGATCGAGTTTTGTATCAGTCTCATGTCGTTGCGCAGTTGCTGCTTTTGGCTGGCGGTCTCGCGGGACAGGTCGCTTGATGCGACAATCTGTTGCATATCCTTGATTTTCACCAGGCCGTCGCCAATCTCGGTCATCAGCGCCAGCAGGGTGTCCTTCTCGGCGTTGGCGCGGGACAGGGAGTCAACCAGCGTCTGGTTCACGTTGGTCAGGTCTGTCACAACTTGTTGCTGCTCGCGTTGCTTGTCGCCATCGCAGGCGGCCATACCGATGGTCAGCAGCGCGGCGGCGATGATAAATTTAATGCTTTTCATCTCTTTATCCTTTTTTTAGTAATATTCTATTGCATTGCGTGTCTCACTCGTGATGCTTGAAGCGGGCATACTTGTCCACCTTGACTTTGCCGGCCGCGGTGACGCCGGCCACCACAATCACAATCTCGCCGCGCGGGGCCTCGGCCGTGCGGTAGTGCTCGGCTATCGACGACAGCGTGCCGTGCACCGTGCTCTCGTGCAATTTGCTCAACTCGCGGCACACCGACGCCTCGCGATCCGCGCCAAAGGCTTCGCCAAGTTGCTCCAAAGTCTTGACCAACCGCAGCGGTGACTCGTAGAACACCATCGTGCGCGTCTCAGCGGCCAGTTCGGCCAGCCGGCTGGCGCGCCCTTTTTTGACCGGCAGGAAGCCCTCAAAGGCAAACCGGTCGCACGGCAGCCCGCTATTGACAAGCGCAGGTATCAGCGCCGTGGCTCCGGGCAACGTCTCCACAGTGATGCCGTGGCGGCGGCACTCGCGCGAGAGCATGAAGCCCGGGTCGCTCACTCCGGGCGTGCCCGCGTCGCTGATCAGCGCCATTACCGCCCCGCCCAGCAGTTGCTCAACAATCGGACCGACGGCCTCGTGCTCGTTGAACTTGTGGTGGCTGCGCATCGGCGTGGTGATGCCAAAGTGGCGCAGCAGCGGACCGCTCGTGCGCGTGTCCTCGGCAAGGATGGTGTCAACCGAGCGCAATACCTCCACCGCGCGCGGCGTCATGTCGCCGAGGTTGCCCACCGGTGTGGGCACTATATACAACTTGCCTGCCATCAAATTAATTCAATAATTCATAATGCATAATGCATAATTCTGATGCTCTGCTGAACTCTGCCGAACTCTCAGATGTTACTCAATCGAGGTGGTTGCGCACTATGGCGAGGAACTCGGCAACGGTGGCGTCGTCGGCGTCCCAGCCGAGGTCTTGCAGAAAGTAGCGCTCGGCTTGGGCATAGTTCTCCATGTCCTGCACGCGGCGCAGCGCGTCGTCCATCATCGCGTCGTTGTTGCCGAACAACTCGCGGCGGAAGCGGAAGCGGTCGTTCAGCGAGAACGCGCGCCGCAACTCGCGTGCCATGGCACGCTGCAGTTTCTCGTCCACGCGCATCTTGTCCACGGCGGGAGCCTCCGCTGCCGCGGGAGCGGCGGGAGCCACGGGCGGGGCCACTTTGGTTGGCTCGACATAGCCTCCGGCGCCGAACACCTCGCGCGGCTCGTCCTCGTCACTGTGGTCAGGCTGGTCGTCCACCACCGGCAGGTCGTCCACCACCGGCTCACCGACGGGTGCCGCCGGCTCCGGCACGGCCGGCGCGTCAGGTGTCGCGGCGGGCAACTCTATCGTCTCGATGGCCGCGGACAGACGACGCGTCTTCTCGCGCAGCAGTTCCAGCGCCTCGGCCGGGGCCTCGTCACCGCGGGCGTGTAGCAGCAGCAACAGCCCTTCAACCTCGAGCGCCAATTCTAATATCTCTTTCATTTGTATTTTATTTTACAATACTCAGGTAAATAACTGAATAAGTGCTGTAAAAATTGTTTCGCGTCTGTTCTCGTCTATTTTTTTATGATTCATAATTGTTTCGCGTCTATTCCCGTCTATAACGACGTCTATTTTCGTCAATTTTTTTATTTTAGACGTGAATTGACGTTGTCATTGACGTGAATTGACGCTAACCTCTATAAATTCAGAAGTTTTATTCGTCGCCGAACAGGTCAACAAGCAGCCGGCCCAGGCCGCCGCGCAGCGTCTTGCGCGGGCACGTGTAGTTGTTGACCAGTGTGGCCCACGCGTATCGCGGCTCGTCGGCCGGCCAATATCCCACGAAGCACTGCACGTCGCTCATGCTGCCGCTCTTGAGCGCTATGCGGGAGGCAAGCGGTGAGCCCGTCAGCGGTTCGCCCACGCGCCGTCCGGCCTCGGGCATCAGGTGGCGGAGTTTCAGGCCGTCGCCATAGTCGCGGCTCTCGGCCGCTCGCAGCATCTCCACAAAGAAGCGTGCCGATGACTTGTTGGCTCTCGCCAGGCCGCTGCCGTCGCGCATGAACAGCGGCGACGTGTCAACGCCCAGCCCCTGCAGGCAGCGCTTCACGGCCTCCACGCCGATGCGGTCGAGGTCGTAAGCCTTGCCCTGGCCGCGGGCCGTCTCAAACGCTTTGTCGCGCGCGGCGATCGCCCGCAGCAGTGAGTGGGCCATCATGTTGTCGCTGCGGTCCAGCAGCGAGCGGATTATCTCGGGCAGCGCCGGCGACAGGTGGGTGAGCAGCAATTCCTTTGAGCCGCCGCCCGTGGCCTTGTTCTCCAGGGCGATGCCCGCCGCCTCGAGAGCGCGTGTCAGTTCGGCGGCAAACAGCCCCTCGGGCAGCGGATTGGCCGCCGTGAAGCCGTGATGACGCGGGTCCACATAGCCAAAGACCGTGATTGAGGGTGTGCCGTAGTCGGCGGTGCTGTCCAGCGTGTTGCCGCCGCGCGACGGCACGGTGTGGTCCACAAGTTTCAGCCCGGGCACGCTCGGCGTTGTGTATAAGATGGCGATGCCGTCGGTGTAAACATCGAGCGACAGTTCCACGAGATTGTCGCGCCAGTTGAACGCGTGCACTCCCGCGCCGTAGTCCCATGCCAGGTCGCCCGCGTCCCAGTCGTCACGGTATGGCTCGGTGCCGTCATATAGCGACTTGTCGACAACGATGCGGCCCTCCACGCGGCTGATGCCGCGGCGTTGCAGCGCCGCCACGGTCTGTTGCACGAGGTCGCTGTCGCGCTTGATGAAGCGTGTGCCCGTCGTCGGGTCTCCGACACCCTCCACCACCACGTCGCCGTGCAGCGTGCCGTCGCTCAACGTGCCGGTCACATACACCGGTGTGGCAAACCGGAAGTCGCTGCCCAGCAGTTCCAGCGCCGCGAGCGATATCACCGTCTTCATCGTCGATGCCGTGATGTGGCTGCGCTCGATGTCGTGGCCGGCGACAATCTCGCCGCTCGACAGGTCCATCACCGCCACGCCAAGCGACGCGTGACGCATATAGGGCTTGCCGGCAAGCGTGTCCACAGCCCACTGCGGCGGCACAGCGCCGGCCACGGCCATCATCGCCGCTATCGCTATTGTTATCAGTGTCCTTTTCATAACCCTGTGTCTTTATTGTTGAAAAGCCGGTGTGGCAGGCCGCGGGCGTCAGCGGTAGCGGACAAAGGCTTCGATGGCCTCGTAGGCGGCCAGGCCCAGGCGGTTGTAGTGGTCGGCCAGGGCGCGGTTGCGCTCGATGGTGCGCTGCCAACTGAGTTTGCCCTCGGTGCTGTCGCGCAGCGGCGCGTCGTGCACCTGGCTCTGGTGCTTGATGATGGCGTCGAGTTTGACGGCGAACTCCTCCGGGCTGATGGGCACCGCCATCTCGGCCTGGTCGACTGTCCATTGTCCCCATTGCCCGCGATAGAGCCACACGCGGCATTGAGCCATGAACGGCTCTTGGCGCAGGTTGTCGAGGGCGCGGATGACGGCCGTGGTGGCGCGCTCGTGGGTGCCGTAGGGGTCGTTGAAGTCGTCCGAGAGGAAAATCTGATGCGGCTGGATGTGCCGGATGAGTTGCTCGACGATGGCCACGTCGTCGGCGCTGACGCGGCCGGTGCCGGTGGCGTCGGCGCTGTAGAATGGCATGTCGAGGCGGTGGATATTGTCGGGCTTGACGCCGAGCGAGGTGCAACTCATGATGCCCTCACACTCAAAGATGGCGCCCTTGATGAAGCGCACCAGCGGCGTGTCGGCCCCGTCAGGCGTGTGCCGCTCGCCGATGCTCTCGCGCAGCGGAGCGGTGTCGGTCGCCTTCATCGACAGCCGCCGCTCCACCTTGTCGATGAGCATGACGGTGCGCTCAAAGTCCTCGTCGTTGACGGCCACGTCGCCGTTGGTCTGGAAAGCGACGTGCACGTCGTGTCCCTGCTCGACCAGTCGGCTCAGGGTGCCGCCCATCGAGACGACGACGTCGTCGGGGTGTGGGCTGAAGGCGAGCACGCGTTTGGGGTAGGGCAGGGCGCGCTCGGGGCGGTTGCTGTCGTCGGCGTTGGGCTTGCCGCCGGGCCAACCGGTGATGGTGTGCTGCAGGTCGTTGAAAATCTTGATGTTGACGTTATACGCGCTGCCGTAAAGAGCCACGAGGTCGCCCAGGCCGTGGTCGTTATAGTCCACGTTGGTGAGTTTGAGCACCGGTTTGCCGGTGATGCCGCAGAGCCAGACGATGGCGCGGCGGATTAGTTTGTCGGTCCACTGGCAGTTGGTGACGCGCCACGGGTAGGAGATGCGGGTGAGGTGGCCGGCGGCGTCGGTGTCGGTGATGATTTTGACGCTGTCGTGCATCTGCAGGAAACTGGCCGGGGCCTGCTCGCTCATTCGTCCCTCGATGGTGTCGAGCAGGGCGTTGGCGCTGTTGTCGCCCCAAGCCACGGCGATGACGTGGCGTGCCTGGAGGATGTTGCCGATGCCGAGGGTGACGGCTGTGGCGGGCGCGGTCTCGCTCTGGAAGGCCTCGGCCACGCGGCGGCGGGTGTCGCCGCTGAGCAGCATCAGCCGGCACTTGCTGTTCATCGTCGAGCCCGGCTCGTTGAAGGCGAGCGTCGCCGTGCGCGACAACTCGCACACCACCAGGTCAAGGCCGCCCAACTCGGCAATCTGGGCCTCGTAGGCCTTGCAGTGGCTGTGGACGTTCTCTTGGGTGGCCGCCGGCGCGAAGGTGTGGATATTTTGCGGCTCAAAGTCCACTTTGCTCAACAGGTGGTCTTCGATGCGTGCCATGGTGCTGTGCTGGCGGTCGACGTCGCCCAGGCCCAACTCGCCCAGGTTGAAGGCGAACACGTTGGCAAACGACAGTTTGTCGGCAAAATAGAGTTTCACCAGTTCGTCGTAGACCTTGAGCGCGCCGCGCCCCGCGTCGAGGGCGATGACGCAGCGGCCCCGCTCCTTGACGGTGCGCGTGATATAGTCGGCGATGTCGGCCGCGGCATCGCGCGCGCCTTCGTCGGCGCTTTCCATGACCTTGGTGTAGACCTTCTCGAAGCGGGTGAGTTGCGTGAGTTCGATTTCGGTCTCGGGGCGGTAGAGGTTGGCAGGCACGGCTTCGCGCAGCACCTGCGAGTTGTTGCTCGTGTTGTTGTTCATGATTGCGGTTCTTTTGCCGCTTCTGTCGTGGAGCGCCGGTGCGCTACACGCGACGACAGTTGCGGGATGTTGTTGTAGATGAATTCGGTTGCGCCGGTATGGCTGTTGATATAGTGGGCGGCGGCGTGCCCGGCGCGTTGCAGGGCGTTTTTGTCGCCGATGAGGCGGTTGAGGGTGCCCTCGCACTCGTCACGGGAGGCGACGGTGAAGGCGGCGTCGCAGGCGACGAGTTCTGTCGCCTCGCGGAACTTGCCGTGGTTGGGCCCGAACACGACGGGAATGCCGTAGACGGCGGCCTCACAGATGTTGTGGATGCCGGCGCCGAAGCCGCCGCCCACATAGGCCACGTTGCCGTAGCGGTAGAGCGACGACAACAGGCCGAAACTGTCGATGATGACGCAGTCGAGAGAACGGGCGGCCTCGGGCGAGGTCTCGCTGTAGAGCCCCACGGGACGCGTGACGCGGGCCATGAGCGCGTGGAGCCGCTCGCGGTCAAACTCGTGCGGGGCGAGGATGAGTTTCATGTCCGGGTGGCTGTTGAAGTAGGGGATGATGAGGTCCTCGTCGGCAGGCCACGTGCTGCCGGCCACTAACGTGAACGGCGAGCCGGCGGTGAGGGCCGCGATGGTCGGGAACTCACGCGCCGCGGCACGAACGTCGGCCACGCGGTCAAAGCGCGTGTCGCCGCTCACCTCCACACGCGTGATGCCAACGCTCTTGAGCAGTTGGCGAGAGTCCTCGTTCTGCACAAAAATGGTGGTGAAGCATCGCAGGATGCGTCGGAACATTCCTCCCCACGGCTTGAAGAACACTTGCGAGGGGCGGAAGTGGGCCGAGATGACGTAGGTGGGAATGCCGCGGCGTTGCAACTCGGTGAGATAGTTCCCCCAGAACTCGTATTTGACAAAAATGGCGACCGCGGGTTTGGCCAAATCAAGAAACTGCTTGACTAACTGCGGCACGTCAAATGGCAGGTAGACCACCACGTCGGCCATGGGGTAGTTCTTGCGCACCTCGTAGCCCGACGGCGAGAAGAACGACAGCAGCACGCGCGCCTCGGGCCGCTCGCGCTTGATACGCTCGATTAGCGGCCGTCCTTGCTCAAACTCGCCCAGGCTCGAGGCGTGCACCCAGATGTAACCGCCGTCAGGCTCGATGTTGTCGCGCAGGCGGTCCATAGTCTGGGCCTGGCCCTCGAGCATGAGTCGCGCCTTGCGGTTGCGCAGCGAGGCGGCTTTGACGGCGAGACGGTAGGCGCCGATGCCTATGTTATATAATAGGTCCATTGTTCAATTCACAATTTGCCGCTCAAAGCGGTGGAGTGCGCGGTGGCCTCGCCGCCGCGCTTGCGGTAGATGAAGCCGCCTATGTTGTAACTCACCTTGACGGCCTGCCACCAGCCGAAGGGACGACCCTGGCTGGCGTGGAGCGTCACGCCCAGGCGCACGTCGAGGCCCTTGCGGTCAAAGAGGACGGCGTAGGCGTCGGTGCGGCTGTAGAACTTGGTGCAGAAATAAGGGTCGCCGAGGTTCAGTTCGGGACCGAAGCGGTTGTAGAGCGGGAAGATGTTGCGGCCGGCAAACAGTTGCTCGTCGATGCTGATCCAGCGGTGGCGGAAGCCAGCCGAGAGCACCGCTCCGCAGGGCACGCGCCACTTGCCCTCGTCGCGCGCGCGCTGCAGTTGGATGATTGCTCCGGCCTGCACCCGCAACTGTGGCAACGCCTGCCAGCGCAGCATGGGGTTGATGGTGCCGTCGTCGTTGACGCCCTCGCCCTCGGGGGCGTTCTTGCGTTTGGCCAAGTGGTTATACTGCGCGTGCCCGCCGATTGACCATCGTCCGCGGGCGTCGAGGTTGACAAATCCGCTGACGGTCGCCACAAATGCCTCGCGGCGTGTCTCGCTCTGCATCTGCCGCCAGTCGAGTGCCGCCTGCACCCAGCCGCGTCGTCCGCGGTTGGTGACCATCAGGCCGCGCACTACCGGCGTGCAGTATTGCAGCGAGTCGCTCATCAGGTAGGACGGCAACTGCTCGAGCAGCAACCGCCGCGGCACGAAGCCCAGGGCAAACTGCGTCTTCGCGCCGGCGAAGTGGTAGTAAACCGCGGGCAGCACCTTGTAGCCGTGGCCGTGGTCGGTGACGGGCTGGTACCACGCCACGCCGCCCATGAGGCGGTGACGGCCGTCGGACGGTAGGGTGACGCCCAACTCGGGGTTGAGGCGCAGGTAGAGCAACGTCTGGTCTGGCGTCAAGTCATCGCCGCCCTCGCGGTTCTCAAACCGAGTCTCGAAGTCCACGTTCCACAGCACGTCCTGCGCCGAGGCGGCGAGGGCCAATAATATTGCCGTTATGCAAAACGATATCTTGTTCACTAAATGGGAGTTATGGGAGAAATGGGAGTTGTGGTCGAATTATGAATTATGCATTATGCATTATGAATTAAAGAAATGCCGCGGCGCAGGCGCGCGATGGTCTCGTCGCGCCCCAGCAACTCGATGATGTCAAACATGTGCGGCCCCTTGCACTCGCCCACGACGGTCAGTCGCCACGCGTTCATCACGTTGCCCAGGTGGTAGCCGTGGTCCGCGATCCATCCCAGCACGACGGGCTCGGTGGCGGCGGCAGTGAACGGCTCGATGCCCTCGAGCAGGGTGATGAGGTCGGTGAGGATGGCCGGCGTGTCCTCCTTCCAACGCTTGCGTACGTCCTTCTCGGCATACTCGGTGGGCGCCTCAAAGAAGAAGCGCACCTGCGGCCACAACTCGCCAACAAAGTTGGCGCGCGTCTTGACCATCGCCACCGCGCGCGTGAGGTAGTCAAGGTCGATACCTTGCTCCCCCTCCTTCAGGAGGGGGGTGGGGGAGGCCAACAGCGCTTCAGCCAGCGCCCGGTCGTCCATGCGGCTGATGTACTCGTGGTTGAACCACTTGCCCTTCTCGAAGTCGAACTTGGCGCCCTTCTTGGAGCAGTGCTCAAAGGAGAAAGCCTCGATGAGTTCGTCCATCGACATCAACTCGCGGTCGTCGCCCGGGTTCCATCCTAAAAGGGCGAGGAAATTAATCACGGCCCCGGGCAGGTATCCCTTCTCGCGGTATCCGCTGCTGCGCTCGCCGCTGACGGGGTCAGTCCAGTCGAGCGGGAAGACGGGGAAGCCCAGCCGGTCGCCGTCGCGTTTGCTCAGTTTGCCTTTTCCGTCTGGTTTGAGCAGCAGCGGCAGGTGTACCCACTGCGGCATGGTGTCGCTCCAGCCGAAGGCCTCGTAGAGCAGCACGTGCATCGGCGCGCTTGGCAGCCACTCCTCGCCGCGGATCACGTGGCTCACCTCCATCAGGTGGTCGTCAACGATGTTGGCCAGGTGATAAGTGGGCAGGTCGTCGGCGCTCTTGTAGAGCACTTTGTCGTCGAGGATGGTGCTGGAGACGGTGACGTCGCCGCGGATGAGGTCATGGACGGTGACGTCGCGGCCCGGCTCGATTTTGAAGCGCACCACATACTGGGTGCCCTCGTCGATGAGGCGCTGCACCTCGTCGGCGGGCATGGTGAGCGAGTTGCGCATCTGCAGGCGTGTGGAGGCGTCATACTGGAAGTTGGGCACCTCGGCGCGCCGGGCGTTGAGTTCGTCGGGCGTGTCAAAGGCGACGTAGGCGCGGCCCGCGTCGAGCAGTTGCTTGACATAGACGCGATAGATGTCGCGGCGCTCGCTCTGCTTGTAGGGGCCGTAGGCGCCACCCTCGCGCACACCCTCGTCGATGCCGATGCCCAGCCAGTTGAGGGCCTCGTTGATGTAGTCCTCGGCGCCGGGCACAAGGCGAGTGCTGTCGGTGTCCTCGATGCGCAATATCATCGTGCCGCCGTTTTGGCGGGCAAACAGGTAGTTATATAACGCGGTGCGCACGCCGCCAATGTGCAGCG
>CAMHQD010000021.1 GCA_946187345.1 uncultured Porphyromonadaceae bacterium
ATTACGCATAATCCTGCAGTCTTAATCCTTTTTGGTTTAGAGAGGGGTATAGTAGTCTAGTCACATCATTATCATACCATTCTCCAAAAGTCTTAATCCTTTTTGGTTTAGAGAGGGGTATAGTAGCTTCTATTGCTAAATTATCTAATCATCCTTTCAGGTCTTAATCCTTTTTGGTTTAGAGAGGGGTATAGTAGAGCCTAGAAAAATTATGATCGCTGGAATACAAAAGTCTTAATCCTTTTTGGTTTAGAGAGGGGTATAGTAGACCTACAGCAGTAGTAATAGGTGCGGCCACTGCAGGTCTTAATCCTTTTTGGTTTAGAGAGGGGTATAGTAGATGGCATCCTATAAAGGTCATCTTTCCTGAGCTACTGTCTTAATCCTTTTTGGTTTAGAGAGGGGTATAGTAGTCAAAACCTTGCGGTGTATAGGTAACCGCATACAGCTATGTCTTAATCCTTTTTGGTTTAGAGAGGGGTATAGTAGATGCTATACAAGTCAGCTATGGTCATTGATACTAAGTCTTAATCCTTTTTGGTTTAGAGAGGGGTATAGTAGGGGGAGGTCAAGGTGCCTCTCCACATTGAGTCAATGTCTTAATCCTTTTTGGTTTAGAGAGGGGTATAGTAGATGCCGCACTCAGCATCTCTGTCCCTGACAGAGATGTCTTAATCCTTTTTGGTTTAGAGAGGGGTATAGTAGAGTAAAAATGTTTAAAGGGTTGGGGTACAATACGTCAATGATCGTATTGTGGGGAGTTTTTAACACTTGAGAGCGTAAAAATCGACCCTTTTTTGGTGGCGCAAAATTACAAAAAATCTATCGTATTTAAAAGTTAATAAAAATAAATTTTCTGCTATTAGGAATAATGGGAAATGTTAATTAATGATAATTGTTTTTTTTATGTGGCACAAAACGGGGCGTTTTGGCACAAAAGTTGCTATGACAATGATACCAACCATTTGAGAACCAGACTATGGAAATCGTCCTGAATACATTCGGCACAGCACTGTCCTGCGAGAACGACGGACTGGTGGTGAAAACAGACAGAGGCAAGAAGCGGCTGCCGCAGTATGGCGTGTCGTCAATCTTGATTGGCCCCGGCGTATCGGTAACGAGCAACGCGGTGTTGCACGCCATCGAGCGCGAGATTGAGTTGCACTTTGTCACGCGCGGCGGCGACATGAAGGGGCTGGTATGGAGCCACAAGTATGGCTCGATTTCCACAATCCGCAAGGGTCAGTTGGCTTTTGTGCAGAGCGTTGACGCGGTGGAATGGATTGTGGGCGTGATTACGCGTAAACTCGAGAACCAGCAGGCGTTGCTGCTGATGCTCGACCCGGTGGATGACCGCGGCCGCCGCATGTTGGAGTCATCAATTAAGCGCATTGGAGGTTACTTGGAGAAACTAAAGAGTGTGTTCGGCGCCACGGTGCGTGATGTGGCGAGTGAGTTGCGCGGCATTGAGGGCAACGCGGCGCGTCATTACTTCACGGCGCTGAGCGCGTCGTTGCCGGTGCGCTATCGGTTTGACGAGCGCAGCCAGCACCCGGCGCATGATCCGGCCAATGCGTTGCTTAACTATGGCTACGGCATCCTCTACGGCAAGGTAGAGGCGGCGTTGATCAAGGCCGGCATCGACCCCTACGTGGGCGTGCTGCACCGCGACGAGTATAACCGGCCGGTGCTGGCCTACGATGTGATTGAGCAATATCGGGTGTGGGTGGACTATGTGGTGGTGCAGTTGCTGATGCAGAGTGCGGTGGACGACTGCTACTATAGCGTGGACGAGGCCGGCGCGTGCTGGTTGGAGCCGCTAGGTCGCCGCGTGATGATTCAGAGCCTGAACGACTATATGGACGAGGTGGTGACGCAGTGCGACGGCGAGCGACGCAACCGCGTTAACCATATCCAACAGGAGGCCTACGAACTGGCTCGCCGCCTGCTCGCCGCCAAGTGAAGTTTAACGACAATATCCTTTAATTATTAATTAATTTCAGGCCACGCTGACGCGTGGGAAATCTTTCAAAATCTTTCAAAGAAATTTTACAGATAGCTACGCTGTCGCGTGGGAAATATAACAAAAATCTTTCAATTCGTTTAATTTGTTAAATTTGTTGACTTTAATTGTCGCGGGCGGCCAGGCCCTACAAATAACGAAATTTGTTGACTATTAATACTATACTGTTATGTTACACATTGGACGAGACATCACGAGTGCCGGCGACCGGTTGGAACCGATTGCCGAGCAGAAATTGGTGGAGCGGTTGCGCGCTCCAGAGGCGTCACTCGAGGCCGAGGTGACCCAGTTGCGGACTGTGAAACTGTTGGACGCGAAACGCTACGGCACGTTAAAGCGTCGGTTGCCCTATGTGGTGTGTGGCACGTTCACGCCGCCGTACCGCCGCACGGAAAATTTCGCTTACGTTGAGAGTTTCTTTATCGACATTGACGGTCTGCTTGTGGTCGGCGTAGATATGGCCGAGTTGCGGCGTCGTCTTGTGGCCGATGATCGCGTGGCGATGCTGTTCACGTCGCCGGGCGGCGATGGCTTGAAGGTGCTCATGCGGCTGAAGGAACGCTGCTATGACGCGGGGGAATACTCGGCGTTTTACAAACGTTTTGTGAGCAAATGGGCAGCGGAGCACGGGATTGCCAATGTGGTGGACAGTTGCACCAACGATGTGACACGGGCGTGCTTCTTGAGTGTGGACCGCGAGGCGTTTTTCAACGAGGCGGCGGTTGCTATCGACTGGCGCGCGGTGCTTGCCGACGGCACCCTGCCGGCGGTGGCTGACGACGACGCGGAGGCTGGCGACGCGGCGGATGAACTGCTGCCGGTGGCGGCTGTGGAGCCGGCGACCGGTGGAGAACCCACCGACGAGGTGATGGCTCGCGTGCTGCGGCAACTTGAGTTGGGACGCAAGCGCGCGGCGGCGGAGCCGTTGCCGGCACCCTACGTGCCAGAGCGCCTGAACGAGATCATGGAGCAACTGATACCGATGATAGCGCAGACCGGACTGGTGGTGGACTCGGTGACGGACATCAACTACGGCAAGAAATTGCGGGCCAGCAGTGGGTTGCATCAGGCTGAGTTGAATGTGTTTTGCGGCAAACGGGGCTTCTCGGTGGTGGCGTCGCCACGGCGCGGTACAAGTCCCAAACTCAACGAGATGCTTTGTGAACTCGTCAGCCAGTGTATCACCAGCCTTGCCGGTTGACTTGTTTATTCTCGTAAATATCCTCCCGTGAAATTTCGTGAAATTTCGAGAATTCTCGAGAGAGAAATATCGAGTTACGGAATTAAGGCATTCACGATAATTCACGGAAATTCACGGGAGATAATTAGATCTTCTTAATTGTATTTTACCTAGAATCCGCAACCTTGAAAATTCTCACGAAAATTTCCGAAAATTATCGAAAATAAATTTCTCGTAAATTCCCGTAAATTGTCGTAAATATTTTATTCACAGAATATTATCTCCCAAAAAATTACGTAGATTTACGAAAATTTACGAGATACAATATTTTTTCTGAAATTTTCCGAGAATTCTCGAGAGAGAAATATCGAGTTGCGGAATTAAGGTTTAATTGTTTTTCAAAATGGGTGGCAAGAAGAAGAAGGGCGGTGCCGAGAATGATGCCGTGGGGCACCTGCGGCGCATGGCGCTCAAACGGCGGGCCGGTATGGAGGGCAGCCGTCGCGCGGGCGAGAACCGCGTGGCGGCGTTGCAGGCCGACGGATTGCCGAGCCTCGCTGAGCGAGTGAGCCTAATAACGAGTATTGTCAACGTTAACAATCACAATCCGAGCAATATGATTTACTTTGTGATGTACGACATTGAGAGCAACAAGGTGCGTCGCGCGGTGGTGAAATACCTTGAGAAAAAGGGTTGCCACCGCATTCAGAAGTCAATCTTTATGGCCGGCACTCCCGCCGAGGTGTGTGACACGATACGCAAAGACCTGGCGGAGGTGCAGCAGATGTATGACAACCACGACAGCATCATGATTGTGCCGGTGAGTATGGATCACGTGAGGGCGATGTCGATAATAGGGTTGAACGTTGACGTGGAGATGATTGTGCAGTCGCGTGGCA
Organism: uncultured Porphyromonadaceae bacterium; assembly: GCA_946187345.1. Taxonomy (GTDB): domain Bacteria; phylum Bacteroidota; class Bacteroidia; order Bacteroidales; family Muribaculaceae; genus Sodaliphilus. The sequence continues at coordinate 4,103 of CAMHQD010000021.1, forward strand.
CGATGTTCTTCTGAAACTCATATCTCCCGTGAAAGTTCGTGAATTCCCGTAAAATATATTGTTTCACGAAAAATGTTTTGTATTGCAAGACGGAGTCTTGTACACATCATCGTCAAGATTGTTATTCACGATAATTGACGATAATTCACGGGAGACAAGGAATTCATGAAAAAATCGTGATAATTGGTGTTTAATTAAAAAAAAATGTTTAACTTTGTGGTTGAGAACGCTGACCACCATAGAAAACGGCGATAAAATAGATGAAACTCAACGTATTGACCATACGGTTCCAGAACCAACTTGCTCCCCACGAGGTGCCGCTGTTTCGCGGCGCGGTGATTGCCGCGCTCGAGCACAAGTTGCCTCTTTTCCACAATCACGAGGGCGACGGCTTCCGATACCGCTACCCGTTAATCCAATATAAGGCGTTGGGTGGCCGTGCGGCTATTGTGTGTCTGGCAGAGGGTACCGAACAGGTGGGGGAACTCTTTGCCGGCGGAAACTTAGACGTGGTGATGGGGGTGCGCAGCGAGACGCTTGTGGTGGAAAGCGTGCGTCCGATGAGTTTCAACATGCAGTTGTGGCAGCAGACGTTTGAGTACGGCCTGAACCGCTGGGCACCGCTGAGCGTGAAGAACTACGCGCTGTGGCGGACCACCGAGAGTCTTGCTGAGCGTTACGCGATGCTGGAGCGGGTGCTCACGGGCAATATCCTCTCGATGGCCAAGGGCGTGGGTCTGCGCTTCGACGACCGCGTGGAGTGCCGCATCACGATGATGGACGGCGAGCCCTATTGGATGCAGATGAAGGACGTGAAGGTGCTGGCGATGAACGTGCGCTTCAAGAGCAACGTGTCGCTGCCGACGGGCATCGGCCTGGGTAAGCACGCCTCCCTCAACTGTGGCATTGTCTCGCGCGTGCGGCCGCCGCAATAAAATAAATGCGAGTTACCATAAATTTACCATAAATTTATAACATCAACAACAGAAAATCAAACAACACATTAAACGAAATAAAGAGTCAAATTTTAATTTTAAACATTCTAACCTAACCTGTATGCTATAATTTGGTATGGCGAAAAGATATTTATACGGAGCGGCGGTGCAAGGCATCCAGCAGTTCATCTTCCGGAGTTCAAAGCTGAAGGATATAGCCGGAGCGAGCGAGCTGGTTGAGCAGATTTGCACCAAAGCGTTTGATGAATTTGCGAGGGGCGAGAGCATTATCCGCGCGGCAGGTAATATCAAATATGATTTTGCGCGCCGTGAGGACTGCGAGCGAGCCGTGCTCAACTTCCCCCGCAAAGTGATGGAAATGGCACCCGGCATAACAATCAGCCAAGCCGTTGTGGAGTATGACGACGGGACAGACTTTGGCGCCGTGGTGAACGAGTTGGAGCGCAGGCTACGCGCCCAGCGCAACCGCTCGGCCGCGCCGCAGCCCGGTCTCATGGCTGTGAAACGTGCGCCGCGAACCGGCCTTGCCGCGGTCGGCGAGATGGATGGCGAGCTTGTTGACGAGGCGACACTGCGCAAACGCGAGATGACGCGCAGTGGCCGTCAGGTGATTGAGTTGTGCAAAAAGAGTTTTAATCTGCCGGACCTGACTTACGATGAGGTGGCTTACGAAATCGGTGACTTGACAGGTCGCAATGATTGGGTCGCCATTATCCATGCCGATGGTAATGGTTTGGGACGTGTAGTGCAGAAATTGGGTCACAATCGTGATAAATTTAAAGACTTCTCCCGTTTGCTTGACGAGGCCACTCATAATGCCGCGCACACAGCCTACGCCGCTGTTGTGGGCAAGTGGACAGCACGCGGCAAAGTCATTCCCTTGCGTCCGGTGGTGCTTGGCGGTGATGACATGACGATTATCAGCCAGGCCGGCATCGCGATTGACTACACCAAGGCTTTTATTGCGGCGTTTGAGAAAGAGACTGAACAATTGCTCGGCGAATTGCTTTCACAGGCGCGAGTGTATGGCAACGGCAACAAGTTGACCTGTTGTGCCGGTATCGCGTTTGTGAAGTCGTCCTATCCGTTCCACTTCGGCTATCAACTTGCCGAGGCATTGTGTGACGCGGCGAAGAAAGACGCTAAGGCCAATCTCAAGCCAGACCTGTTGCCGGCCTCGTGCCTGATGTTCCACAAGGTTCAGGATAGTTTCTATGTGGACTATAGTGATGTTGTGGCTCGTGAGTTGACTCCAGCCGAGGGGCAGTCGTGGCAATTTGGCCCGTATTATTTAGAGGAGCGGGATAACCGATGGACTATTGTAGACCTGCTCCGCCAGGTGGAGGAACTTGAGGCACTCAGTGCCGACGACCGCGGCGTGAAGAATCAACTGCGTGAGTGGGTGGCACTGAAGCACACCAACCCCGGTTTGGCGCGCCAACGTCTTGACCGCGCCAAGACCATCGCGGGAAGTGCCGCAAGGAAGATGCTCAAGATTGCAACCGATGAGTCGAAGCGCGAGAGCATCAGCTATTATGCGGCATACGATGTGCTGAGCCTGTACTCGGTGATATATCAAGAAACCAAATAAATCCTATAGATATGGATTGCCGATATACAATACAATTTTATAATGACTGGCACTGCGGCTCGGGATTGGCGGCCGGCGCAGATGTAGACGCGCTTGTGGTTAAGGACCGGCGCGGCCTGCCCTTTGTTCCGGGCAAAACGGTAAAGGGCATGGTGCGTGAAGCGATGGAGGTGCTTTGCCAACTGGGTGAGTGCTCAGAGGCTGATGTGCGACAGATGCTCGGCATTGCCAGTGGCAGGCAGGAGGATGTGACCCATAAAGGGGTGTGTAATTTCTCCAACGCGGCCATTCCCGAGGATATCGCTAACGCGATTATTGCCGAGGGTGCTAGCCAATATCTTTACCGCAGCATCGCCTCAACCGCCATCAACGATGAGGGCGTTGCCAAGCAACACAGTTTGCGCAGCGTGGAGGTTACTGTGCCTTGCTCCCTCACGGGTGTCATTTACAATGTTCCTAAAGAGCATTTTGAGTTGCTCAAGCGTTCGATGGGATTAGTGAAACGGATTGGTCAGAGCCGCAATCGCGGTTTTGGCCGTTGTGACATAACATTGATGAAAGGAGAGTGACTATGGAAAAGAAGTTTTTCACTTGCACGCTGCTGAGTGATGTGATATTGAACCACTCGGCGGCCACCGAGGGCAACCAGCGGTCGCTTGACTTTATCCCCGGCAACAACTTTCTGGGGATTGTGGCGGCGATGTTGTATGGCCGTAGCGACCTTAGCCCGGCTGATAAGGTGACGTTGTTCCATAGCGGTGCCGTGCGCTACGGTGATGCCCATGTCGTTGCTAATGGAGTACGCACTCTGCGCATCCCCGCCTCTATGTACTATCCCAAGTTGAAGCGCGTTGAGGATGTTTGCCTGATTCATCATGGATACGACCCGGAGAAGGACTATGACCGCCAGCAACTCAAGCAGTGCCGCAGCGGGTTTTACACGTTGCATGACCTGAACAAAGTCCGGAAAGTAAAGGTTGACAGTAGTTTCGCCATCAAGTCGGCCTACGACAGCAAGGAGCGTCGTTCGATGGACAGCATGATGTATGGCTACGACTCGCTGAATTGCGGGCAGACGTTTGCCTTTGCGGTCGAGTTTGACGATGAGGTGCCCGCGGCGTTGATTGAGAGAGTCGTCGCCTCGCTTGTGGGCAAGAAACATATCGGTCGCTCACGCACGGCGCAATATGGTGCGGTTGAGATCCGTGAGACTGCGGCCGACTGCTATCCCGAGTTGTCACGCGGGGCGGCATCGGGTGCCCGTGTGACAGTGTATGCCGACGGCCGCTTAATCTTCCTTGATGAGCAGAGCGGTATGCCCACGTTCCGCCCCACGGCGAGGCAACTGGGACTGACGGGTGGCGAGATTGACTGGGCGGCGAGCCAGGTGCGCACCTTCCAGTACGCGCCATGGAACGGCAAGAGGCAAGCCCGCGACACCGACCGCTGTGGCATCGAGAAAGGCAGCGTGTTTGTGGTGAGGAATGTCCCGGAGTGCCCGGCGAGTTCACAATGCGTTGGCTCTTACCGCAACGAGGGCTTCGGCAAGGTCGTCTATAATCCGGAGTTCCTGGAATTTACCGGCAACGGTGTGGCGAAAGCCAAATTTGCGGGTGAGCAAGCACCGGTTGTTCGTCAAGTTGATGTGGCGAAAGTCGATAGCCCGTTAGTTAAATTTGTGCTTGGACGACAGCACGAAGAGAAGAAGTTGGGCGAAATCTACGATTTAGTGGATGGCTTCGTAGCCAAACACAGTGGAAAGTTTGGCGGAGAGCAGTTCGCCTCGCAGTGGGGCACGATACGCAGTATCGCGACAAATGAGAGTAGCGCAAGCAGTATTCGCAAGGAAATTAAAGATTACTTGACGCATGGTGTCGCGGCCGACAAGTGGAACCGCGGTGGCCGTATGGCGGCCCTGACGAAATTCATGGAAGATGTCAATGACTCTGACTTGCGTTTGGTGATGGTGAACTTAGCCGCCGAGATGGCCAAAAAATGCAGTAAGTGATGAATACAACAGTTTATAATATCAGACATCTGGCCCGCGTGGTGCTGGAGTGCGCGACGCCGATAGCGGTCGGCTCCGGGCTGAAAGATATTCTGACCGACGCCAAAGTTATCGTCGACGCCAACGGCCTGCCATATATCCCCGGCACGTCAATTGCCGGAGTGTTTAACCGTGGCGTGCACGGAGTTGAAGACCCGCTGATGTGGGGATTTCAGGAAGGTGATAAAGGGTGCGGCAGTCGCATCTTTTTCACTGATGCCAAACTGGTGGATGCCGATGGCAAGGCTATTGACGGCTTGCGAAACAGCCTGAGCGATTTCGCAAGCAACTATTTAGCCCTGCCGGTGCGTCAGCACGTGAGGATAAATGAGAAAGGCACTGCCGAGAAGGGCGGTAAGTTTGATAACGAGATTGTGCCAGCCGGTAGTCGTTTCGTTTTTGAGATTGAAATCATCGGCAATGATGCCGAGGACAACCAAACAACACTGAACGCACTGCGCATCTTCACCTATAGCCCGTCGTTCCGCTTGGGTAGCAATACCCGCAGCGGCCTGGGTGAGCTGAAGGTTGTCTGTTGGAAAGAACGCGTGATTGACCTGGCTGACGAGTCTCAGCGCGAGGATTATATCCAAAAGTCGTCGTCGCTTGTCGATGAGCGGTTCTGGGAGAACGCGATAGTGCGTAGCCAAGAGAACCAAGCGCAACCGGATTGGGTGAGCTACGAACTCACGTTAACGCCGGATGACCTTTTCTCGTTTGGCTCAGGATTTGGAGACGAAGATGTGGATGACACTCCGCTATATGAGCGTCATGTGGATTGGACCAATGGAACGGGAAAATTCACTTCCAAGCGTGTTGTGATTCCGGCAAGTTCAGTCAAGGGTGCGATAGCCCACCGCGTCGCGTTCCACTACAATCGGCTCAAAGGTGTTTTTGCCGACAAGATCCAGTGTCTGGGAGAAGCGATTGACGACTATAACGTCGCTGTGACAACATTATTTGGCAAGCAGGGCATTGTCGAGAAGGGTAAAATGTCGCGAGGCAGCATTATCATCAGTGATTGCCTGATGGATATAAAGCCGGATGAGCACAAGATCCTCAATCATGTATCAATTGACCCCTTTACCGGTGGCGCGATTGATGGCGCGTTATATAACGAGAAGGTTGTGTTCACAAACGAGCGGATTTCTCTGCGTGTCTATGTCGAGAAGAAAGCTCTTGCGGACGCTGATGTGGCCAACGCCCTGGAGCAGACGCTGAACGATGTGTGCACCGGTATGCTGCCGCTGGGAGGCGCGGTGAACCGCGGACATGGTGTGTTCAGCGGCACATGTAGAAAACTTAACTGATTATAAGTTATGAGACAGGTTACATTAAGCGATATCAATCGTGATGCGACGTATGATGGTTACTTGTGGCTCAGCGACGCCACAGAGCCCGTTGTGCTTGATGGCGAGAAATTGGACTCCGCATTGCTGGAGCAAGAGAATCCGTTTGTGATTGAGGCGCTGCTTTATGATGCGGCGGCCAGTCGCTCTTATGCCGTGCGCTATGCTGACGGGCGGCATGTTGTCACCGAGTTTGATGCCGACGACATCAACGCCGCCGGACGCGTGACCGAGAAGTGCTTTGTGCCGCTGCGCATTAAGCACAGAGGACTTCACTTCAAGCAACTGTGGTCACCACGCGGTGACGAATTGTGTGAGGGCATGCCGGTGCTGGAGCCGGTCGCCATGATTTTTGTTGGATTTAATGATGGAGGACAATAATATGCCAAACGTAATTAGAGCTCCATTTAACTTTGTGCCGCTCAATAATGAAGTCTTCTTCCCGGATTGGGCCGACAAGATCAGCCACGATGTGCCGTTCAGCGATGGCATTAGCGGCCAGATTGAGTTGACCATCACAGCCGAGACACCGATCTTTATCGGTGACGGCAAGAGCGACGACCCGAATAACCATGATCCGTTGCGCTTCGCCCAACTGCCCGATGGCCGTTACTTTATTCCCGGCACGAGCCTCAAGGGAGCCATCCGCAATGTGCTCGAGGTGTTGAGCTTCGGCAAGATGTCGCGCGTGCAGAACCGCCGCTTCTCCGTCCGCGACCTGCGCGATCAAGCCTATACTGAGTTCCTGAAGCAAAGAGACATTCATTGCGGATGGATGTGGCTAGATGGCGATGATTATCATATTGATGATTGCGGTGAGCCATACCTCATTCGTATGGAGGATATTGATGATGAGTTGCATTGTGGACTTGTGAATTTTGTGATGACCAAATCTTTCCGGTCGACGAATGAAAAAGTTGCCAAAGCAAAATATGATTTGGTTCGAGACTTGTCTCGTCTTGAGGGAACGTTCGAGGTATTCGCACAGGCCGGGAAACTGAAATATGTTAGATTCGCTCGTCATGGAAGCAAGGGAACCGAAGGCGTGATAGTGTTCACTGGCCAGAATGGAAGGCGAAAGACTTTGGAGCACAGGTTAGGGGAAGCTAAATTTAGCGAATATGTTTTCCCAAAAAACGTTGTTGCTAAAGATGTGCTTGTTCCAAGACATGTCGGACGTGAGTTTGAGGACATCAATGCTCAGACCCCCAACTTTATTAGAGATAAAGGCCAACTTTGGTTCCGTGGTAAGGAATTGCAAGAGGGGAAAAGAATACCCGTATTCTTCACCTATGGTGATAATCTTGAAGTGGATGCTATCGGTCTGTCGTATATGTTCCGCTATCCCACCTACCACACTACCAGGACTGCGATGCGTCAGCAAAACGCTAATATATTCAGTACAAAAGCTGATTTGGCTGAATGTCTCTTTGGTTATACAGCAAAGGCCACGTCACTCCGCGGTCGCGTTCACTTCTCTCATGCCTTGGCATGTGACAATGTGCACCCTATGCAACCGATCCCATTGGTCTTATCCACTCCAAGAGCCTCTTTCTATCCGTTATATTTACAAGGAGGTAAATCTTGGAATAGCAAGGATGCCAAGATTGCCGGTCGCAAGAGATATCCCACTCGAGAGCGAGTTCTGCTGTCAAATGTCAGTAATGCGGATTCTCCTGAGAATGAGCGCATAATCACTAAGATTGCGCCCCTCCCGTCAAACACTAAATTTAAAAGTGTAGTGCGCTTTCATAATTTGCGTCCGTTTGAGTTGGGTGCTTTGTTGTCAGCGTTGACGTTTGTCAATCAACCTGAATGTTATCATAACATTGGTATGGCTAAACCATTTGGATATGGTAAGGTGAAGATTGAGGTCAGCATGGAGGACTATCTCAGATATGTGGAAACATTTCGTGCAGGAATGACTTCCTGGAAATCAGATTGGAGTTCCTCAGCTCAGTTAAAAGAGTTGTTTGCCTTGGCAAAAGGAATACCTGCTGACAGGAACAATGAATTCACTTACTTATCTTCAGATCCTCAAGATTTCTCACAAGTCAAGATTGCCTTGAGAAATGGAGTCGTTTGGGGGTATTTTAGTGAGCTTATTGATGGTACTGCTAGAGATGTTCGTGCTGATGCAAGAACAACGCTCAGCTCTGTCCGTAAGACCTATTTGTCAGAAGAGGAACAAGAGACTGAGCGTCTCAGACGTGAAATAAAGGCGCAAAAGGAACGCGAGCGGCAGGAGCAGGAAGAGGCTCGAAGGCGTGCCGAAGAAGAGCGAGAGTCTGCCGAACGTGAGCGTGTTAGCCAAACCGGCCAATTGGAAATTAAGGCGAGAGGCTTAATGAGTGGTCGCAACTTTGCAGAAGCGATAGAGGCGTTCAAAGAGGCAGGAGATCTTGGTGTCAAGTCGTTTGAGACCGAAATCGCTCAGTGTGAGGCCGAGATTGCCAAAAAGGAAGAGAAGGCTAACGAAACAGTGGAGCAATGGATTGCCGGTGTGGCCGTGGCCTCTATTAACGCTTTCGCAAACCGACTGCGGAGCCGTAACAACGATTGTCCCTTGGCCGAGTCTGAATTAGAACCTATTGCAACTCACCTTCGTATTGAAGTCGCTAAGAAGAAATCAAAGGAGCAGAAAGATTGGAAGAACTTAGGCAAATGGGGACCAATCAAGGATGCTATCGGTGAGGAATTGGCCAAGAAATTGTTTGATTTGGCCTTCGGAGAAGGCGCAAAATAGTCACTCTATATCATACGTCACGGGCTCGCGAGTGGATTTCGCGGGCCCATGGTGTGTGATAGAGTGGGGGAGAGGCCGATTGATTGATATATTCATTATATATAAGGGGGGGCGCGCGTGTCGCTCACAGGGAGATGACGGGGACGCGTGGCTGCCACGGAGTGCAGTAGAAGTGGTAGTCTCTCTCGTTGCCTTTGAGGCAGACGTTGTGGTGGCAGTACATATACTCGAGGTGGAGGAGATGGACCTCTCTTGTGGCGCGCGTCAGCGCGGTGTAGAGCCACTGGTAACTGGAACGCAGCGGGTTGAGGAACAGGTTCTTTCTCACGTCAAGCAATACCATGGGCCACTCGCCACCCTGCGACTTGTGGCAGGTGACACAGTAGCCGTAGGTCACGCGCAGCGCGTTGAGCCACCGGTCGTTTCTCATATTTTCCATATAAACCGGCGATGACTGCTTGATGCCCTCTTCTTTCATGCGCTCGTGGAAGTCGGCCAGCAGTGTCGTTTGCTGTTCGGCACTCAGGTTAGGCGTGCCGTTGTAGAGGGTGTCTTCGATGATTTGAACCTTACTCTCAACATTGGTGATGATGTTTCTGACGGTCGCTATGCGATAATGGAGGTAGCAGTGCCATTCTATCTGTGGCTCAACGTCCGTGACTTCTACCATGTCGCCGTTGTTTATCCCATAGAGGTAGTTGTTTTGCGAGACCATGAGCAGGTCGCCATTCTGGATGCCGGGACCCGTGATGCCGAGTTTGGCGCGGATTGAGCGAGAGTGTTCCCAACAACGGGGGTTGCTGTAACTGATAAAGATAACGCTATTTGGTCCCTTTGACTTGAACTGGTCAACATAGATGTCTTCCATCTTGTCGTAGTTGTTGTGGAAGATGATATCCCGATAGCCCATTAGTGGCAGGCGACCCCAGCGCTTGACGTTTGGCGGGTAGACATCGGAGCGCAGTGGAGCCTCGAGCCTGAGGCGGCGCACGTTGGTCGCCGCCTCAAGCAGGCCGCTATCCTTTTCCTGACGCATAACCTCGGTTAAAGTTACCGACGTTGGTTTGGTGTCAAACACCTTCTCAAAGTATTTGTCAAACAGGGCGGGCGAGAAACTGAGCAGCGCCTGGTTGTCGGTGTCCTCGTCTTTGATGACCGGCGGCAACTGGCACGGGTCGCCGATGAAGATGTATTTGCTGCCGGTCTTGGTGTCGTAGGCAAGCAATTCCTTGAGCAGACGGCCGGAGCCGAAGCGCGCCTGAGTGACGAAGCGCTGCTCGACATCGGCGACCATCGAGGCCTCGTCGATGATGTAAATGACTGGGTCGTCATCATTATCGCCACGATGGGTTACGGCAAAGTCGAGGAAGAGTTGTCCGTAACGGTCGATGGCGGTGAGAGTGTCGTCTTGTGGAGCCTCAATGCTATCCAAATCCTTGTTCAGGTTCGGACTGGTGAATAGCATGGAGTGAATGGTGGAGGCGTCGCGGCCGGTGATGTCGCGCATGATTTTGGCGGCGCGAGCGGTGGGGGAGAGCAGGCGATAGTTGAGGTGCAACTTGTTGTCGAGTTCGTCGAGCAGATACTTGAGCAGCGTGGTCTTGCCGGTGCCGGCATAGCCGCGCAGAATGAACACGCGGCACTCGTCGCCGCTTTGCAGAAACTCGACGAGCTTCCCCATCGCCGCCGCCTGCCCCGCATTGAGTGTTATCTTCGATTTCGCCATTAATCCCTATCGCCAAAAATTAAATTATGAAGTGCACTAATTCGTTCTTTAAGCTTATATTTAATTGATGATGACGCCATTGGCATTTTTGATCGTCTCATTCCAGCATGATTAATATCATTACGAATTTCTTGAAGGCTTCTGAATGCGCTTATAAAATCTTTGGTGATGAGATTGTCTTGCATTATCTCTGCAATTTTTGCTGGCTTAGGATTTAAGTTATTCCATTCCAATTGTTGCTTTTCTCCTGCAAGATAATAAAATGCATAACCAACTACTTCGCGGTTTTGGTCATCATCAATATCAATGCCGTGTCTATTGCATATAACCGAAATTACAGTCTCTTCAGCTATTGTAGCTGCTTGTTGGTACATCCCATGTTCTAAGCACCAAATTGCCGCTACAAATCCATTCTCTATATTAGTTGCTTCTTTGTATTCTTGAATTGATAGACGCAACTTATCTAAAATTGGGTTTAGAGGCTTGATAATAGAAGTTCCAATTTTATCTAATTGCTCTTTTAATGTGACAATATTTGTCGCATTAATAATATTAAGTCCTCTGCAAGTTAAAATATCATCTGTAAAAAGGACTAATATGTTAATTAATTGTCGAATACTATTTGCGTCGTTATCTTTGCCACTAGTTTTAACAAGTATTGGCTTAATCTCGTTGAAGCTGAGGTTTTTTAGTTCGGAGGCATTGCCGCTGTGGAGGAAGTCGGCAGTGGCGGCTGTCCAGTCGAGTAGGGTGTTATACATGGTGAGGTTTTCAATCTGTGCCGTGTTGGTGGCTTCGTCTCGGCCTTCCCAGTTGCCGTAGGTGATGCTCTTGATGGAAACATTCTTGACGAATTTGGCGTAATTTGCCAGTACGACCATCAGCATAGGCAGGTAGCGGAAAGCATGAGTAATGTCCAGGTATAGTTCGTCGCCTTCGTTGAGCAAGTCGAACATCTGCATGAAAACCCTCATGATGGTTTTCTCATCGCTTCCTTGGAAAGTACTGGCATCGTTAACACGCATGGGCAGACCCATTTTTGCCAGACGCGTGCAGAGGCCTTCTTGCGTAATAATATTGCCGTCTTTGTTTTTTTGACCATTATCAATCCAGTTCTTCTCGCGTGCGTCTTTGGTAAGCATGATGTACACGGCGTCATTGCTATTCCATTGTTTCGCGCCGAGATATTCAAGAGTGGCTTCTTGTATAAAGTTTATTTCATCAGAAATAAATTCGCCTCGGGAATAATGGCAAGGTTTGTAGTTGCCTGTGCCGAGAAAAGAGATAAAAACTTTTCGTGTCATAGGCTTGTTGTGTTATTGGGGGTTGATTTTTGTCATTAAGTCGCTAAGTTGGACATAGAACTTGCGAATATCCTGCATGATTGATGTCGTGTCGAAGTGTTCAATCTGCGTGAGGGCGCAACGTGTTTGGTCGTTGGGCTTCATCGGGTGCTCAGTGATGAAAATCTTTTTGCTGCCGATGCCGGAATACTTGCGCACAACCTCGTTAAATTTGTCGATATTTGTTGGCTCAAACAGCGTCGTTTTACACTCGATGAATAGCCATTTATGAGACTTTGTCAGCACAACCACGTCAAGTTCATTATAGGATTGTTGCCCGCCGGCCTTTATCTCGCAGTTGAGCCACACGTGCTCGGTTTCTCTCCATCCGGCAAGAATAGTGGCCACTTTAAATTCAAACCAACCGGTGTTGAGCATCAGTTGAACCACATTGGGTGACTTCACAATTTGCGACATCTCGTGCGTCTTGTCGACCATTCTGCACTCGAACGAGCCACTCTTGATGTCCCAGATGATGTAGTTATCGTCTTCGCCGAACTCAATGGTATCGGCAAAGGAACAAACGTAGTCACGTCCCTTACGGTCGCATATCGCTGCAATCGTCTCTCGATTGGCGGGAAATTTGCGGTGGAAGTCTGTCAGTCTGGCCACTAATCCATTGAAGGCGGTATAGTTAATGCGGCGCAGTTTCTCAATCGCATCGAGACTATTGAAATCCTCATCCGTGTAGCTGTTGATATCAACATACTTTACCTTGACGCCATGTAGCGCAAAAATGTCATCAATGGATAGCATCGGCTCAACATGTGACTCTTGCAGCGTGTTGATGTCAATCACGTTGTTGTTTTGGTCGATAAGGATTTGGTGGGCTTTGTCGCTAAAGTGCTTATAGAACATCAATGACCAGTGCTTTGTGCCGCCCACCAGATTAATCCATACATCGTAGTCTTCTTTGCACCATACAGTAGCTAAAGCTTTAATGTCAAGATCGTCTCGTTTGTGGTCTGTCGCTGACAATTTGCTGAGAATGACCTTGATGCCTGGCTGCTTCAATTCGATGAGGTTCTTGATGTTGAAGGCCGTTAATTCTGTGCGGTCGCTGTGAATTAGCAGCAAGACGTCCGGCCGCAGGTCTACGGCGTGGGCATAGACGGGGTAGGACTGGCCGCCCACCAGAGAGATGAGAACATTCATATATGCCAGTTATTAATGATTAGTCGGAGGGGGAAGACCAAAATGTGGAGAGCCGGTCATTGATGATGTGAGGCTCGAGGCGCTCGCTGAGTTTGCGCCACTCGCGCGAGGCGAGATACTTGGCGATGACCTCGGCATGGCCGGCGAAGTGCATGTCGCTGCCGAGCATTTCCACCATATTGTTCTTGATTAGCCACAGCGCGTTGTCACGCGCGTTGCCGCCAAAGTAGCCTGCCAGCGACAGCAGATTAATCTGGAACTTGACGCCGGCATTGTGCAACTGCTCATATCGCTCGCGCCTGACGCCGTAGTAGGCATAGCGCTCGGGGTGGGCCATCACGATGTTGTAGCCCTTGATTTGCAACTCAAACAGCAACTCGTCGAGGTTGAGCAACTCCTGTTGGAATGAGTTCTCTACCAGCAGCCAGTTGCCGGGCATTGGCAGCAGGGCGTCGGCATGATATTGGTTGAGGAAGTAGTCGTCGAGGCGATACTCGGCGCTGACGTGCAACTCGATGGGCAACTGTTGGCGCTTGACCTCGGCGCAGAGGGCGTCGTAGGCCGCGGTGAGGCTCTCGCGTGTGTTCTCAAAAGTGCCCTCGGTGACGTGTGAGGTGCAGATGACGCGGCGGATGCCCAAGTCAAACTCGCGGCGCAGCAAGTCCATGGCGGTGGCCATATCGGCCGCGCCGTGGTCCACGCCAGGCAGGATGTGGCAGTGCACGTCGGTATCATAGAATAGTTCCACCGGTTCTGAGTGGTGGCTGAATATGCTAAATAATCCCATTCTCTTTATTTTGAAAGGTTGAGAAGTTGATGGTTTAGAGGTTGAGCCATGGTATTACCGTTCCGAATAGAGAACATTCATCACCATTCGCGATAGCGAATGGCTAAACGCTCAACCACTCAACCTCTAAACCTTTCAATCGATTTTCACTTAAAATAACGTAAAAGCGGCAAAAAAATTTTGTCATGTCGCAAAGAATGAGTAATTTTGCAGGCCATTACGAATTTTTAGGGCGGTTTACCACCCGCTCGCCATCGTTTAATGAGATAATATTCAATAAGATAATGAAAGCAGATATCCATCCGTCCAACTATCGCCCCGTGGCGTTCAAGGACATGAGCAACGACGAGGTGTTCATCACCCGCTCGACTGTCAACACTAAGGAGACCATCGACATCGACGGTGTCACCTATCCTTTGGTGAAACTTGAGATCACCAGTTCGTCTCACCCGTTCTTCACCGGCAAGCAGAAACTCGTCGACACCGCCGGCCGCATCGACAAGTTCCTCAACCGCTACGGCAATCGCAAGAAGAAATAAATTTCTCTTCGATAAGTCACAACGTCGCGCCACAGGTTCTAAAACCTGTGGCGCGACGTTCATTGTGTTTATTTCCGGGTCAATAGCCTTATTTGAGTTCAAGGATGAACTCTAATAACGCATTTACGTCACCCACGTTGACCTTACCGTCGCCGTTGACGTCGAGATTCGGGTCGAGGCCGCCTGCTAAGATGTTTTCCAGCACGGCGTTCACATCGCCCACATCAACATATCCGTCACCGTTAAGTTCCTTTGGGCTGCTGACAGTCACCGTGCATGTTGCCGGCACACTGTAATAATTATTTGCAAACATATCGAAGCCGACCGTGATTGTGGCGGTACCGCATTTGTGCGTGTGGAGCGTAATCTCGCTGTTATCGGCGTTGGTCGTTGTCGTAACGACGGCACGGTTGCTGTTGGTGACATAATAAGTGGTGGCAGCGTCTTCGGGAGTGTGCGAGGCGTGCAACGTCAGTTTCTGTCCGAGTTCAAGGTGGACGTCGGTTTTGTCAAGTTGCATCTCAAGTCTCTCGCCGGTGACAACAACATGACAGGTGTCAATCAGATTGGCGCATGTCACATATATATCGGCCTCTCCCGGCCGCACCGCTCTGATCTTGTTGTTGTCAGATGGAAGGACAATGTCACTTCTGTTGGCAGCCCAGGTCAGCGGCACATTGGCATCCGCCGGTGCCAGTGTGACGCCAGGATAATCAAAAATCTCATCGGCTTGAACCACGATTGTGTCCTTGTCAAGCTTGAGCGACATCGGCTGCACGGCATCGTCCAGGATGGTGAATTGGTTCCAATATTCGGCGTTTGAATATGCCTCCTTAGCTCCAGCCGGCACGTGCACCACCGGCGGCGTTCCAATCCCTTCCATGTTAAAGGATTTGGCGTTGCACCGCGGCGGTTCACTGCCGAAACTATAGATGACCTTTGGTTGGAACAGATAGTTGCTGATGTCCTTGACGGCGGGCATCAAGCACAATGTCAATATCTTATCGAAAGCAGACCGTTTCTCGCCATAGAGGCTGTAGGAATATCCCACTTTGGCGTTGCCGCAGAGCGTGACATCTTTATCTGTTCCGGCAAACGCGTGATAGCCGATTGTGTCAACCGACTCGGGAATGCACACGCTCTTGAGGTCGCAGTTCTCGAAAGCATAGCGGCCGATACGTTTCACCGAATTGGGAATATTGACACAGTTCAAGCTGCTCGCAAATGCGTATTCGTCAATAACAGTCAACGAGTTGGGTAAATCTATGCTTTTCAGGACTGGATTGTGCTCAAATGCATAGGCCGCAATGCTCTTTGTGCCCTCGCGGACAACGTAGCATGTATCGACAAGCGGGTTGTCAAAATCGTCAACCGGAGCCTTGCCTCGTAATGCAATATCACCGAGATAAATAATTAAATCTGGCTTTGCTGCCTGATTTCTATACCACAAGGTGTCGTAGAATGCCCACTCGCCGATATGAACCTCTGGATTCAGGACCTCGATATCCGCAAGCATGTCACACCCATAAAACGCTTCACTTCCAATGCTCTTGACAGATGCCGGTATCGAGATGCTTTCCAGGGCCGAACATCCATAGAAGGCTTTGTCGCCAATCGTCTCAAGACGGTCGCCCAGTTTAACACTCTTCAGCCCTTTCAAATTCCAAAATGTTTCTTTTTTAATCTCAACAAGGGCGTTTGGCAGTGTTAAATGAGTTAGGTTATTAGATTCACTGAACACGTGTTCGCCTATCGATGTCACAGAACTAGGCAATTCGAGATTTGCCAACTTATAGCAGTAACTGAAAGCCCTGTCTCCAACCGAGGTGATAGTATTTGGAAGATTGATGGTTTCCAAATTGTGACAGTGAGCGAATAACCCATCACTGATTTCTGTTACAGATTCAGGAATGATTATTTCGACAAGATTTTCACATGAATGGAATGCGTCTTTATCAATGGTTGTTACTGAATTGGGAATTGAGATGGAATTGAAACCACAATACTCAAATGCTTCAGAGCCAATATGTGTTACAGAAGACGGGATGGTAAGGTTTTGCAGATTACGACAGAAATAAAAAGCCCTCGTGTCAATTCTTGTCACTGTATTTGGGATTATAACACTTGTTATGTTTGTGCAATGAGAAAATGCACCTTTTATTGAAGTGACAGTGTAGGGCAGATTGTCATAAGTTCCAATAATTGATGATGGGATCTCAATCACTCCACTAAGACCTTGATAATAATTACGGTCTCCTTCATATGTGAGTGTGGCCGTCATAGTTTCCGAGTCTATATCATAGTAAAAACCGTCTACGCAAATTCTATACACGTATGCCGAAGACATCAAGGGTAGCATCAATACCAGCAAGAACAGCGCTAACGAAAAGCAACGTCTGAATGGCAAAAAAAATCGTTTCATAGTGCAATGGTTATTAATGAATTGAATTATTATTATATTTGCAGTAATCAATACATAATTGTTATGGTATCTTGGTAATTACTACTTCGGAGTGATCTTTTAGCGTAATGTTATTACACTTAACAGGGTCAGATACGGCGAGTATGCGATAAAAGCCCGATACGGTAATGTCGGGAATGGTGATTGTTGAATCATTCAGCTTATAGTAAAAACCGACACTGGCGCCGCTGGAGAGGTTCAGTTTCAACAACAACGATGGGTGCATCTGAAGAAATGAGTTGTTGTGATATCGAGTTTGCCCATTGACCAAGTATTCTTCAGAATCACCAAGGTTGATTGTCAAATGCACTCCTTGAGCGACAGAAACAACTGCGATGCTCGATAGCACTCTTATTCCATTGGCTGCCGTCTCGAATAAGTCCAAGAGTGCCGTTGTATATAATAATGGTGCAAATATACTAATTTTCTTAAAAAAAATCAGCGCAACTCATTGTTTTGATATAAATTAACAACAATTAACTATTTTTGCAGGGTGCGAGTAGTGGACTTAGGATAATGACACACTAAGGCGGAAGTCAAAAAATGGGGAGAGGAGGGTGGCGACTTGGTTGAGGTAGTGGGCATCGGTGTCGTCAAAGGCGGCGAGGTCGCGGCTGTCGATGTCGAGCACGGCGGCCACTCGGCCGGTGCGGTTGTGCACCGGCACGACAATCTCGCTGCGCGAGAGCGAACTGCAGGCTATATGGCCCGGGAATTGCTCGACGTCGGGCACGACGATGGTCTCGTCGCGCTCCCACGCTGCGCCACAAACGCCGCGTCCTCGCCGGATGCGGTAGCACGCGATTGGCCCCTGGAACGGGCCGAGAACCAGTTCGTCGCCACGGACGATGTAGAAGCCGGTCCAGAAGAAGCGGTCGCCCATCATGTCGTGGAGCAGGGCCGCGGTGTTGGCCAGCACGGCCACAGCGTCGGCCTCGCCCTCGATGAGGCCGCCCAACTGCAACAGCAGTTCTTTATAAACTTTCTCTTTCATTATTAATTCGTTGAGAGGTTGAGGGTTGAGGGGTAGAGCCATTTGCTGACGTAAATGAGTGTGGGCGGGGCGGTGCCCGCCCACCATGAACGGAAATTCAGATGAGAGAATTAAATGTTCTTATATTCTTGTGTCTAAGAAAAAACATTTGGGCGCGAGGCGAGGCGCTTCCAGCGCAGGTATCCGGCAACGGCCATGATGGTGTAGAGACCGTAAAGGGCGGCGGTGAAAGGGATTTGCTTGTAAACGTACAGCCCGGCACTGATGGCGTCCACCACGAGCCATAGCAGCCATTGTTCCACAATCTTGTGGGCCAAGGCCCACATTGCCACCACGCTCAGTGCGGTGGTTAATGCGTCGAGGGTGGGCACGGTGCTGTCGGTGAACGTGACCAGCAGCCACCGGATTATGCCCCAGAGGACGAGTGTCGCGACGGCCATCGCCGCAAACTGCCGTGTTGTGCCGTGGACGATGGGGGAGTCGTCAGCCGCCTTGCCGCGCCGCCCAAGACTCCACACCGCCCAGCCGTAGGCGGCCGCGGCGACGTAGTAGAACTCCAGCGCAAAGTCGGCATACAGGCCGCGCGCCAGATAGACGTAACCGTGGACGATGGGCATCACCACGCCCACAGGCCATAGCCACACGTTGGCCTTATACTCGAGCCACACGTATAGCAGCCCGAGGGCGGTGCCGATGATGTCGAGCCACAATATCTCGTAGCCCCATAGTGTGACAGTCGCGTCCATATATGTTGGGCCGACGTTGTCGCTCACTTGGCGGCCTTGAGGGCGGCCTCGATGTTCTTGATGAGCGCCTGGCTCGAGTATGTCGCGCCGGTGGCGATGTCGCCCTCCACGGCGCGTGCCTCCTTAACTGTCTTGCCGATATATTGAGGGAAGACGTGCTTGGTGGCGCGCTGGAAGTATTGGGGCGTCTCTTTGTTGGGCAGCTCGGCCTCGATGCTCTCGATGCGGCCGTTCTTGATGGTGACCGTGAGCGGCGTGGTGCCCTGATAACCGATTACTTTGGGTGCGAGGTCGCCGGTGTAAATCACTTGGGTGGTGGCGGCCTTGCGCGCGGCTTTACGGGGCTTGCGCGCCCATGCCGTGGTGGCGGCGGCAGCGATGAGCAGCACGATTGCCGTCATGATGATGCTAAGTCTCTTCATTGCTTTATATTAGTTTGATTTTTCGCTTGTTTTGACCTCATGGCGAGTGGGCGGTTTAATCTGCCATGAGGAAATTTTGTGCAAAATTAGCAATTTTGCAAGACAATCAACGACAATGCGCACGATATTTTCCATAAATAAATATTGCAGGTGTGATGAAAAAATCGTAATTTTGCCTTCACATTCAATTATCACAAGACAAAATCGACTTATTTTGAAACAAAGCATAGATAGTTCGGCCATTGAGGCTGACCTCAAGGCATGCCTCGACGTGTTGCGGCGCGGCGGGCTAATTCTTTATCCCACCGACACCATCTGGGGTATCGGTTGTGATGCAACCAATGCAGAGGCCGTGGCGCGTGTGTATGCCCTCAAGCAGCGTGACGACAGCAAGGCGATGCTCGTGCTCATCGATGATGTGGAGCGCCTCGACCACTATGTGGTGGACGTGCCGTATATTGCGGCCGAACTTATCGATGTGGCCGTCAAGCCGCTTACCATCATTTATGACGGGGCCTTCAACGTGGCTCACAATCTGCTTGGCGACCACGATAGCCTGGGCATCAGAGTCACGCGCGAGCGCTTCACTAACGAGTTGTGCCGCCGCCTGGGGCATCCGCTTGTCTCGACCAGCGCCAACCTGAGCGGCCGGCCCGCGCCGGCGGTGTGGCGCGACATCGACCCGGCTATCGTGGCCGGTGTTGACTATGCCGTCAATTACCGTCGAGACGACAACCGCCCCGCGTCTCCCAGCAATATCATCCGCCTTGCCGCCGATGGCACGTTCAAGATAATCAGGTGAGCGGTTATGACCAGCGAACGTATCCAACGACTGAAGTACGTGGCCAGCGACTGGTTGCTGTCCACCGTGGCGTGGGTGGCCTTCAACGCTTTGCGCTATCAGATAGGCGCCGTGCACGGCGCCTATGCCTCGATGGCGCAGTTTATGCTCGCCCCACGCGTGTTGTTCCTCTACGGAGCCGTGCCGCTGATGATGATGGCAATCTACTGGTTGAGCGGTTACTATAACGAGGTGTTCCGCAAGTCGCGCCTTCACGAGTTCATGGTCACCATGGGAAGTTCGTTCATCAACGCGCTGCTCATCTTCTTTGCTGTGCTCATTAACGATGTGATGAATGACCGGGCCACCGACTATGAGTTGCTCTTTATCCTTTTCGCGTTGCTCTTTGTGGCCGTTTATGCCGGCCGTTGTCTAATCACCAGTTACAGTTCTGCCATGGTCAAGAGTGGCCGTTGGGCGCTGCGTACCCTCGTTGTGGGTCGCGGCAAGGCGGCCGCCGCCTTTGTCGATAAATTGAACGCCATGCAGCAATCGTTGGGCTACGACATTCGCGGCATGGTGAGCATCCCGGGCGAGAACGATGTCAAGGACATCGACCTGCCGTGCCACACGCTCGACGAGTTGCCTGACTTGTGCCGTCGCGAGGCCATTCAGGAACTCATCGTTGTGCCCACGCGTGCCAATGACGCCTCACTGTTGCACACGCTCAATCGCCTCTATTCCCTGGGCTTGCCCATCAAAGCGCGCCCCACGCGCGGCACGATGCTCGGCGCAAAGGTCAGGCTCACCGACGTATACGGCGTGCCGCTTGTTGACCTCACCGGCAGCAATATGAGCCAGAGTGACCGCAATGTGAAGCGTGTGTTTGACGTGATATTCTCTATCTTGGCGCTCATCGTGCTCTCTCCCGTGCTGCTCACTGTGGCTATCGCCGTCAAGTTGTCGTCAAAGGGCCCCGTCTTCTACCATCAGGAGCGCATAGGCCTGCACAACGTGCCGTTCAATATCATCAAATTCCGCACGATGGTTGATCAGGCCGAGGCCGAGAACCGGCCGCAACTCACCAGCACCAACGACCCGCGCATCACCCCGCTGGGACGTTTCCTGCGCAAGTACCGCATCGACGAGTTTCCGCAGTTCCTCAACGTGTTGCGTGGTGAGATGTCAATCGTCGGGCCACGACCCGAGCGCCAGTTTTTCATCGACCAAATTGTGGAGCGAGAGCCGGCCTACGTGTTGTTGCATCAAGTCAGGCCCGGCATCACGTCGATGGGAATGGTCAAGTTTGGATATGCCCAAAATGTTGACCAAATGATTGAGCGCCTCGACTACGATTTGATGTATCTCGAGAATATGTCGCTACTCAACGACTTCAAAATAATGGTCTACACGGTCAAGATTGTCTTCACCGGCCGTGGTATGTAGTGTGTAGCATATGGCATGTAGCATGTGGCATGTAGCAGAGGAACAAGATGATGGCTGAAGATTCTACCATATTCATGAGGCTGCTGGCCTGGCGCGAGCGCCATGTGGGTGAGCGCACCCTCATGGTGATACTTGCCCTGGTGGTCGGCACGGCCGCCGGCCTGGCCGCTGTGCTGCTCAAGTGGCTCATTGCCACCATCGCCACTGTGGTGACAAGCGATTCGGTCATCGATGGCGGTAACTGGCTCTATCTGTTGCTGCCTGCCATCGGCATTTTGATTGCGGGCGCGTATGTGCGCTACGTCGTGCGCGACAACATCTATCACGGTGTGACGCGCGTGCTCTATGCCATCGCCCAAAAGAATAGCCGCCTCAAGCCCAAGAATATGTATGCCTCGTTGGTCGCCTCGAGCGTCACCATCGGTATGGGCGGCTCGGTGGGAGCCGAAGGCCCGATCGTGTTCACCGGCGCGGCAATCGGCAGCAACCTGGGGCAACTGTTCCGCCTGTCGCCACAGTTGCTGATGATGCTCGTGGGCTGCGGTGCGGCGGCCGGTATCGCCGGCATCTTCAAGGCTCCCATCGCCGGACTGCTATTCACAGTGGAAGTGCTCATGCTCGATCTGACGGCCGGTTCGGCTATCCCGCTGATTATTTCCAGCGTGGCAGGTGCCACGGTGGCTTACGTCGCCACAGGCTACAACGTTGAGTTTTTCTTCACGCAGAGCGAACCGTTCACCGCGGTGCGCATCCCATACGTGGTTGCTCTCGGCGCTATTTGTGGCTTGGTGTCACTCTATTTTATCAAGGTGCTGGCCGCTATCGAGGGCGTGTTTGCCCGCATCAGGCGTCCCTCGCTGCGCTACCTGCTCGGCGCCGGCGCGTTGAGTCTGCTCATCTTCTTGCTGCCACCTCTCTACGGCGAGGGCTACACGAGCATCAACCAACTGCTCAGCGGCGAGGCCGGCTTGATTCTCGACGGCAGCGTTTTCTATGGCTTGCGCGGCAGCACGGTGTCCATTCTGCTCTTTGTCTTCGCTCTTGCGGCCACCAAGGCGTTGGCCACAGGTGCAACCAACGGCGGCGGGGGAGTGGGTGGCACGTTCGCGCCATCGCTCTTTGTGGGCAGCATGACGGGCTTCGCTTTCGCATTTTTCTTTAATCACTACGGGCTGCTGGGTGTCACTCTGTCGATAAAGAACTTCACCCTGATGGGTATGGCCGGCGTGATGGCGGGCGTGATGCACGCTCCGCTGATGGCCATCTTCCTTGCGGCCGAGATGACCGGCGGCTATGAACTCTTCCTGCCGCTGCTCATCGTCAGCGCCACCAGTTACGGCGTGTGCCGTATGTTCACGCCCTACGGCATCTACGCGGCGCGCCTGGCGCAGCGCGGCGAGTTGCTCACACACCAGAAAGATCGCAGTGTGCTCACCCTGCTCAAGATGGACAGCGTCATCGAGACCGACTTCGCCGTGGTGCACCCCGAGATGAGCCTCAAGCAGATGGTGGACGTGATTTCGCGCAGTTGCCGCAACCTCTTTCCCGTCACCGATGCCGACGGTCACCTGCTCGGCGTGGTGTTGCTTGATGATATCCGCAATATCATGTTCCGCACCGACCTTTACCGCAAGATGAACGTTGAGCGTTTCATGTCCACGCCGCCGGCGCGCGTCGTGCTCGGCACTCCCATGGACAAGGTGATGGATACCTTTGATCACACCGGAGCGTGGAACCTGCCGGTGGTCGATGAGCAAGGCCGGTATGTGGGCTTCGTGTCCAAGTCCAAAATCTTCAGCAGTTACCGTCAAGTCCTCAAGCACTACAGTTACGATTGAGAGTAGAGACGGTTTTCCTCTCGTCTATTTTCGTCTATTCCCGTTTATTCTCTTCTATTATGAGCATGAATGTCCGTGAATGGGTTAGACTTTATACTGATAGACCTTGGATGAAACATGAATGTGCTGTTGTCCTCCCGCCGGCACTATTGTTTAGCAACTTTTTTTTACGACGGTTTTTGGAGTGACGGGAGGACATAAAGCACATAGTTAACTTAATGCCTCTCTTATCTTACCTTCATAATTGATGACGACGTATCCCGAGTAGAAGCACACGAGCAGTTTGAGGACCAAGCCCATCACATACGTGGCATAGGCTGCCGTTGCGGGCTTCAGGGCGAGAGTCACGCTCTTGCGGGAGATGGACTCAAACAGCAGTGCGCAGCCGAACGGTAACAGCCCGAAGCATACAACCAATGCAATGATTAAGATAATCAGTCCTGACTCGAGATCGAAATCGGCATCCATAATGAACAGAACATTTAAAATGGACAATAAACCGATGAGCGAGCCGATGATGGCGCCCCACTTGGCAGCCGAGCCGTAGTCGCTGATTTTCTCGGCGATGTAAGGGATGAGTTTTTTCTCGGCAATGTAACTGAGGATCAGCATGGCGAGGCAGAGCACGATGGCCCCCCAGGGGACAACCGAAATCTTCATGCCGAAGATGAAAACCAACATTCCGATGAAGGCGATGACCGGGCCGGGGAGTTTGTGGACGAAGCATCCGAGGAAACCGACGCCGATCAACAGAAAACAGGTGCTAAGAACAAGTAAAGGTGTACTCATATAACTGATGATTTTAATTTTGAGACCACTTGAAAAAGTCACGAGATTATTTGAACATGAATTTCAATGAATTACTCAAAAATTTCCCATGAATTATATTCAAGAGATTGCAGTTGAAACGAAAATTAATGAATAATTATATGGTAATTGTCTGTTAAAATCTTTGCGGAATCACAATCGCAACTTTTTAAAGTGGACTCATTTTTCAATACAAAGAAGAATGCGGATTGTAGTGTCGCAGTTCTGTCTGGAAGACTTAATCGACATGAAAATTCATTGAGCCCACTTTTCAAAAGAGCCGGAATTGTTCGGACACAACTTGCACAACTTAAACTGCTTCTGAACAATTTGTCATCCAAATATGAATCAGTTATGGTTGCTGAAGTCGTGTTGT
Organism: uncultured Porphyromonadaceae bacterium; assembly: GCA_946187345.1. Lineage (GTDB taxonomy): Bacteria > Bacteroidota > Bacteroidia > Bacteroidales > Muribaculaceae > Sodaliphilus. Next base: position 28,213 of record CAMHQD010000021.1, read on the forward strand.
GCACTTTTGGAGTGGACTCAATGAATCGTTGGCCTGGGAATGTCTGTTTACAACATTCCGGCAAACTGGACTGAGGTGTATCCGTCACGTGGACTCGTTGCTGTTGCCCGTGCCGTTGTGGCAGTTGGGTGCGTCAGTTGCCGAGACTTCGGCATCCATCAGTCCAGCGCGCTTTTCATTAGTTCCTTTGCATTCTTTATAACGGCGTCCTCTGCGCGATTCTCCAACTTTTTGACCTGTTCCTTCTGCTCGTCGGTGAGAGTGAGACCTTCGGGATCAGATTCCCAGTTTTCGCCGTACTTCTCTTCCATCTCCTTGCCGGCTTTTTCGGCAATCTCCTTAATCTCCTTAAGGTCTTTACCATTCTCGGCGGCCTTCTCTACCTGTTCGACAGCGTCCTCGTAGTCGGCGAGGTAACGCTCCTCCTTGCTCTTGCATGACGTGAGCAACAGTCCGATGCCCAGCGTCACAACCAGTGTTAATAAAAACTTTTTCATTGTAACAAATAATTTATGAGTTAATAAAAATGAGTTAATAATACTTCTTTTTTAGTTCAACGGCGGGAAAGAGGTGTTGTCTTCCCACTGCCTCGGAGTGCCGTTGGTATCTCTACAGGCAAGAGTTCCGCAACGATGTGTTGGCAATGCCTGTCACACGGCAGTTGGGTTGTGGATGCTGACTTTGGCCTTTTTATAGGCGTTTCTTCAACTCTCTTCGTTTATCCTTCTGCTCGTCGGTGAGAGTGACACCTTCGGGATCAAATTCCCAGTTTTCGCCGTACTTCTCTTCCATCTCCTTGTTGATTTTCTCAGCCTCCTTTTGAAGATTCTCGGTCTGTTCGACAGCGTCCTCGTAGTCGGCGAGGTAACGCTCCTCCTTGCTCTTGCATGACGTGATCAGCAGGCCGAAGCCCAGCGTCACAACCAGTGTTAATAAAAACTTTTTCATTGTAACAGATGATTTATGAGTTAATAAATGATTCTGATAGCAACACGTCTCGGGCCACTCAAGTGCCGGATTGAATGTACCATCTGGTTTACGTCGGCAAAATTACACACTTTGCATCGCACGCGCATGGTTTATTCCGGTTTATTCCACTTGAATATCAATTAAATAACTAATTGAGGCCCGGCCGGACTTATTGAAGGGTAAGAAAAAGTGTGTGGCAAAAGTCCTGTCCCTTTGCCACACACTCAGGGTCCGTTTATGACTTAGTAGAAGATGTGCTCAGTTCAATTCTTGAGCCGCTTTCATCAGTTTGTTGTTGATGCGTTGATAGCGAGCGACCTGTGATGCGGTTAAGTCAGACGACACAGCGCCGATTTTTGAACTGAGTTCCTGCGCGGATTCCATCATCGAGGCATACTCCGACATGGCCTCCATGTCACCGGCTTTCGCTTTTTTGAGCAGCGAGATATACTTGTCGACATAGTTCTCGTATTCCGTCAGCCATTCATCGAAGTCCTTCGAGCCCTTTGATGTCGTTTCAGACGACGAGGAGTCATCATTGCTGTCATCACTGTTGTCGCTGTAAGCATCGGTGGAGGCTTCAACTTCATTGACGCTGCTTGACGTTGTGCCGTAATCGTCAAGGCTTGTTTGCTCCGGTGCGGCCTCTTCATTCTGATCAACCGCGACGACGGCGGTTTCCTCGTCTTGTGACTGGGCGGCGTTTCCGTCACCGCCACTGCAGGCAGTGAGGGTTGCTGTGAAGAGGCCCGCCGTGGCGATAAGCATCAGTAGTAACTTGTTATTCATGATCGTGCTGTTCTAAGTAAATGTCGGAACTTCCATATGGTGTAAATGCCGTAGCCGCTTTGTATGCTTCAACGGCATGTTCATTCCAAGTGCCATATTCGAATGTCACTTCAGCCGTATCTCCTTTCTTGCCTGAAAGTAGTTTCTTCAAAGTGAGATGGTCAGTGTCAATCAGATCCATATCATGGACCTCAACCCCTTCATTGTCTAACAGTTGGACTGTTAGACCGCACAGCAGCGAAATTAAGCCAATGTCTTGCGCACTCTCTACCTTAATGCCATCTTTGACCATCTGCAAAGTGATTTTTAGAGTGACTCTATTAGAATTCTCTTTCTGAACCAACTTGAGTTCATAAGGTTGGTCAACAACCGTCACATACTTCGACACCTCGCCATATTGGAACTCCGTGGATTTGGGACTTAACGTCTTAATTTCCTGATCTGACGATGCCTCCGACGACGCTTCTGACGATGACCCAGACGACGTGCATGATGTCGCCGCTGCCATAAAAATGGCACATGCATAGATTAAAAATCTGTTCATGATCGTTAAAGTGTTATAGACGCATGAGTTAACCTGTGCACCATTAGCCCATGCGGCCTATGTTGAAAATTCTGTTTAGATGTTGGAAGAGTGTGCACAGAAATGCCTGTGGTCAGGACATTTTACTCTTCATTTTGATGGCCGTCTGATGACGGTATTCTCCGGAATTTTGAAAGTCACCGGCACGGTGAACCACACGCGCACGGGCTGGCCGTCCTTACGGCCGGGGGTGAACTTCGGCAGCGACTGGCACACGCGGATTGCCTCCTGGTTGAACTCCTCGCCGGCACCACGCACAATTTTCGCGTCGCCCACATGGCCGTCCTTCTCGATGACGAACTGCACAACGACCTCACCTTCCGTGCCATTCTCGGCCGCTTGAGGCGGATACTGGATGTTGTCGCTCAAGAACTGCAGCAGTTCCGCCTGGCCACCAGGGAATACGGGGTTCTGTTCCACAGAGGTGTAAATCCTCTCGGAGTCGTTGGTCTGTGCGCTGGCCGATAAAGACGCAGCCACGATGACCGATAGCAGCAGTAATCCTTTCTTGAGAGTCATAACATAGATAATTATATAAAATGACTTATGGCAATCCGCATCAAATGTTTGTCATTGTGCCCGAGCGTTTTGCCTGGCCTCTGCAAATGACAGGTTGAATGTCTCAGCCGGTTTTCGGCAGCAAAATTACTCACTTCGCATCTCCCGCGCGTGGTTTATTTTGGTTTATTTCCGTGATGTTTTCAGTGTTTAGGTTTTATTGTGTCAAGTTCCTCAAGTATCGAAAGCAGTCAAAGCGTTGTGGTTTAGGTTTGTAGGGGCAGGATTTATTCTGCCCGTTTGCCGCAGTTGCGGGCAGAATTTATTCTGCCCCTACATCCATTACGCAATACTCTGTTCACATGCAGTCTTATATCAACATTAGAAACTTGTGCCAAGTTCTTGGGAGTGCGCCGAAAAAATTGTAATTTTGCATTGGCAAAGCAACGACGGTGATGCAGAGGACAATCAGCGACAACGGCGAGTCGGGCTATCTGGAGAATGTGACGGAGCCCGTGAGCAGTGAGTTCACCCGCGTGGAGACACTCCACAACGGCGAGGTGACGGTGACGTCGTGCGCTGTGCGCTATGGCCGCCGCTACTTTCTCAAGTCGCTGCGCCGCGAGGTCGCCGGCGAGTCGATGTATCGCCAGATGCTCGGCAAGGAGTTCAACATCCTGATGCGTCTGAGCCATCCGGCCGTGGTGCAGCCGGTCGGTTTTGAGGATGTGCCGCCGCTGGGCACATGCATCGTCACCGAGTGGATTGACGGCGTCACGCTCGACCGCTGGCTCGAGGAGCGCCCTGGACGCGACGCCCAGCGCCGCGTGGTGTTGCAGTTGCTTGACGCGGTGGAGCACGTCCACAGTTGCGGTGTGGTTCATCGCGACATCAAGCCCGCCAACGTGATGGTCACCGGCAACGGCGCCGGAGTGAAACTCATCGACTTCGGCCTTGCCGACACCGCCGCCCATGTCACGCTCAAGCAGCCCGCCGGCACGGCCGGCTACATGGCTCCCGAGCAGCGGCAGGGTCGCGTGGCCGACCCCCGCAACGATATCTACAGCCTGGGCGCTGTGATGCGGCAGATGGACCTCGGGCGCGCATGGCAGCGTGTGGCGGTCCGCTGCCTGTTGCCGGCCGACGAGAGGCCGCAGGACGTGAACGCCCTGCGTGAGGCCCTGCTTGCCACCGACCGCCTCAAGCGCCGCCTGACGCGTGCCGCCGCCATCGCTGTGGTGTGTATGCTCTCTGTCGCTGTGGCGCTGCTCGCCGCCGACACGCTGCAGCGCCGCCACGACAACATGCGCCTCGCCGCCGAAGGCGACTCGCTGCGCGCCGCCGTGACGCGACTCACGAGCCAACAGACCGACCAGCGCCGCTCGCTCCGGGTGATGACCGACAGCCTGCATGCCGCCATCGCCGTGAATGACACCCTGCGCCTCGCCGAGCAACGCCGCTCCGACCACGAGCGCCTCAAGGCGCAGGCCGTGGAGCAAGGCAAACGGCTTGTCGACAAGGCGATGGCCTCAAGTGCCATTGTGCGGCAACTCGACACGCTGTCGTGTGTTCTGTATATTGACCGCAACTATGACAAACAATTTATCGTAAGCAGCAACCAAATCAACGAATATGTGGCGACACTCGATGCCGGCCTCGGTGAGAGCGACCGCTCTGAGATAAACAATCTACTCACTCAGTATTTATACGACAAATGGATAAATCCAATCAAGAACCGCATATTGCAGATACCGGCTCTGCCCAATCAACGATGAACACCGACCGGTTGCAACAACTCCTCACCGCCGTGGAGCGTTCGGTGGGGCAGCGCATCGACTCGCCCCGCGACTTCGAGATGCTGAGCGACAGCCTCGCGGCGCGTGTGGGCGAGGGCTTGAGTGTGTCCACGCTCAAGCGCATCTGGGGATATGTCAACAACGACTTCATGCCCACGCGCCACACCCTCGACGTGCTCGCGCGCTTCCTGGGGTATGACGACTGGGACGGTTTCGGGTCCGAACGGCCTGAGGGATCCGCTCCGAGCGACCCCATCATGGCCGACAGACTGAGCGTCGTCGGCGACGCGGTGGCTGTGGGGGAGCGCGTGCGACTGGTGTGGGCGCCCGACCGCGAGTGTGTAGCGGTCTACCGCGGTGACCTGCGGTGGGAGGTGGAGAGCGCGGAGAACACACGTCTGCGGCCCGGCGACACGTTCTCTTGCGGACTGATTATCGCCGGCGAACCGCTTTACCTTGACGACCTGCGGCAGCCGGGTCGCCGCCCGACGGCCTACGTCTGCGGACAGATTGCCGGCGTGCGCTTCGAGTTGCTGGACCGTCCCAAGCCGGAGCCGTGACGCGGGGTAGAGGGTGGATGGTATAGGGTAGAGAAATAAAGTAAATGGTGTGGGTTGCGTGCCGATTCACACTTTTTTTGTAATTTTGTGGTTCAATCACTAAATAATCAATGTCACGATGGAACAAGACAACAAAATCCCGGCGAGTTACAGCGAGGCGGTTGCCGAACTTGACGAACTTGTGCGCAAGATGCAGGATCCGGCCTGCAGCCTCGACAACCTCGCGTCCTACACCGTGCGCGCCAAGCAGTTGATCACCTTCTGCCGCGAGCGTCTCACCAAGACCGACGAGCAACTCAAGGCCATCCTCAAGGAACTGGACGAGGCTCCGCAGCAATAACACCGCTCTTATAAATTTCCGTGTAGATTATGGAAAACTCAAATAATAAAAAGGTGGCGCTCATCACCGGCATCACCGGACAGGACGGCAGTTATCTGGCCGAGTTGCTGCTCGACAAAGGCTATGAGGTGCACGGCGTGATGCGCCGCAGCAGTTCGTTCAACACCGGCCGTATCGAGCATCTCTACCTTGACGAGTGGGTGCGCGACATGCACCGCGACCGCCTGGTCAACCTCCACTACGGCGACATGACCGACAGCAGTTCGCTCATCCGCCTGATCGAGAAGGTTCATCCCGACGAGATTTATAACCTCGCGGCGCAGAGTCACGTCAAGGTGTCATTTGATGTGCCCGAGTACACGGCCGATGTCGACGCCGTCGGTGCGTTGCGTCTAATTGAGAGCGTGCGCATCGCCGGCCGTGCCGACTGCACCCGCATCTACCAGGCGAGCACCAGCGAACTCTACGGCAAGGTGCAGGAGGTGCCTCAGCGCGAGACCACGCCGTTCTATCCGCGCAGCCCCTATGCCGCCGCCAAACTCTACGCTTTCTGGATTATGAAGAACTACCGCGAGAGTTACGGCATGTACTGCTGCAACGGTATCCTGTTCAACCACGAGAGTGAGCGCCGCGGCGAGACGTTTGTGACGCGCAAAATCACTATGGCCGCCGCACGCATCGCCGCCGGACGTCAGGACAAACTCTATCTGGGTAATCTGGACGCCCGTCGCGACTGGGGCTATGCGCCCGACTATGTGGAGTGTATGTGGCTGATGATGCAGCAGCCCGAACCGGACGACTATGTCATCGCCACAGGTGAGTATCACACCGTGCGAGAGTTCTGCACTCTGGCCTTCCACTATGCCGGCATCGAACTCGAGTGGCAAGGCAATGGTCTGGACGAGAAGGGCGTGGATTCTGCCACCGGCCGCGTGCTCGTCGAGGTGGACAGGCGCTTCTTCCGACCCGCCGAGGTTGAGCAACTGCTCGGCGATCCCACCAAGGCACGCGAACGCCTTGGCTGGAATCCCCGCAAGACCCCCTTCGACACGCTCGTCCGCCGTATGGTCGCCCACGACCTCAAACTAATTCATAATTCATAATTCATAATTCTCAATTCTTAAAATTCTCAGAACTCTCAGAATTCTCAGAATTCTCAGAACCCTCAGATTAATGACTGTTAACGATAAGATTTATGTGGCAGGGCACCGCGGACTGGTGGGCTCGGCTATCTGGCGGGCACTCGAGGCCCGTGGTTATAACAACCTGGTGGGGCGTACCCACAGCGAACTGGACCTGATGGACGGTGCCGCCGTGCGTCGCTTCTTTGACGATGAGCGGCCCGATGTGGTCGTGCTTGCCGCAGCCCATGTGGGCGGCATTATGGCTAATCTGAAGTACCGTGCCGACTTCATCTTCCAAAATCTGCAAATCCAGCAGAACGTCATTGGCGAGAGTTGGCGCCACGATGTGAAGAAACTGCTATTCCTGGGCAGCACGTGCATCTATCCGCGTGAGGCGCCGCAGCCCATTCCCGAGCATGCGTTGCTCACCTCGCCGTTGGAGTACACCAATGAGCCATACGCCATCGCTAAAATCGCCGGCTTGAAACTTTGTGAAAGTTTCAACCTGCAGTATGGCACAAACTATATCGCCGTGATGCCCACAAACCTCTATGGACCGCGCGACAATTTCAACCTCGAGACGAGCCACGTGTTGCCGGCCATGTTGCGCAAGATGCATTTGGCCAATCTGCTGCGCCGCGGCGACATGCGGGCGCTGCGCGGCGACCTGCAGGCGCGACCGGTGGAGGGCGTGGACGGCACGGCAAGTGATGCGACCATCGAGGCGCTGCTCGCCCGCTACGGCATCACGCGCGACAGCCTCACCCTCTGGGGTACAGGCCGACCCATCCGCGAGTTCCTTTGGAGCGAGGATATGGCCGACGCCAGTGTCTATTGCTTGGAGCACATCAACTTTGACGACGTGCGTGGCGAGGGGCCGGACGTGCGCAACTGCCACATCAACATCGGCAGCGGCGTGGAAGTCACTATCGCAGGGCTCGCCGCCCTCGTCCAACAGACCGTCGGCTACGACGGCACGCTGCGTTGGGACACCACCAAGCCCGACGGCACACTGCGCAAACTCACCGATGTGTCGCGCCTCCACTCCTTAGGCTGGCGGCACCGCGTCGAACTTGAGGACGGCGTCCCCGCCCTCTACCGCTGGTATCTCGCCTCAATATGACAATTCTAAACACGTATTATCATTAATTATCCATAAATCGTGTTCTGAAATAATCAGGAACAACAAATTTAACGAATTAAGCGATTTTAGTCAGGCTCTGAAATTCGTTTAATTCGTTAAATTTGTTGTTTATAGAGTGGCCGTGTGCCCAAAGTCAATAATCGCTGTAGCCGACCACGCGATAGACGACTCCCATGCGTGAGCGCGAGGGTTGGTACATCACGCCGTTGCAGATGTAAATCTCTTGACCGTCGCTCACCACACGTCGCGCGCTACCAGGCAGTTGGGTGACCTCGGTGCCGATGGGCGGCCGCTGGTAGCCGCGATAGTTGCGGTTATCGTAACGGCTGTCATAGCCATATCCGCCACCCCGATTATCATAGCGGTTATCATAGCGGTTATCATAGCGGTTGTCACGCGGTGGGGGTGGAGGCGGGTTCTGGCGGTTGTCGTAGCGGTAGTCGCGAGTGTTGCTCTCGGTGGCCCACCGCTCGGGCAGGCAGCCGCTCAGCGTCATTGTCGCCGCGAGTGCCGCAAGGAAAATCAGTTTTTTCATTTTACTATGAGTTTAAGGATTATCTCGAATGCTCGATATATAGTTTCCAATTTGCAAATATACTACAATTTGTTTGACTTTCAATGTTTCAATTTGGCTAAATTTACTTAAAAAGCCTTAAAACGTCGTTCTGTCGGTTTTCTACGTCAGAAAAAATCGCTAACTTTGCATTGGCAAAATATCTATCTATTGAAAATGGAGATAAAAAAAGTACTTTTTATTTCACAAGAAGTTGCCCCCTACGTGCGTGAGGGAGCGATGTCGACAATCTGCCGCGACCTGCCTCAGAGCATGCAGGAGAAGGGCGTGGAGGTGCGATCTTTCATGCCCAAGTATGGCCTAATCAATGAGCGCCGCAATCAGTTGCATGAGGTGATACGTCTTTCGGGCCTCAATATCATCATCGATGACACTGACCACCCCCTGGTGATTAAGGTGGCAACACTGATGCCAAGCCGTATGCAGGTCTACTTTATTTATAATGAGGACTACTTCGCTCACGCTCCGGTGCATGAGTTTGAGACTGTCACATCGACTGACGATAACGACGAACGCATGATATTTTATATCCGTGGCGTCATAGAGACTGTGTGCAAGTTGCGTTGGAACCCCGCCATTATCCAATGTAACGGGTGGATTGCGGCATTGGCGCCGTTGCTGATGCGTAAGTGCTATAACGATGACCCGACGTTCAACGACGCAAAGATTGTGATTGGCCTTTTTGAGGACACACTTGCCGCGCCGCTTGACGAGCATCTGGCTGACAAACTCGTGGAGGCCGGTGTGCCGCAGCATATGCTCAAGAGTATAGTGGGCAAACAGGCTACAGAGCAGGATTTGATGCAGTTTGCGCTCGACAACTGTGATGGCATCATGCAGTGTGGCGTCGACGTTAATCCGGAGTTAATGGCAATGGCCGAGGCGACCGGTAAGCCGTTGTTGCGTTATGAGAGTAATGAGCAACTCATCGCCGCGGCCCCCGGCTTCTACCAGAGCCTTATGGATTGACTTTGCTAACTGATGGTCACGATGTGACCGCGCGCAAAACGTTACTCGTTTGATTTCCAACTTGATTTAACCATTATGAAAAAACTCGTTGTGCTGATAGCCGCCATTCTCACTGTTTGTGTGGCCGCATGCACCGATGAGGACATCGGTTCCTCGATTGTCGATACAAAGAGTGTTGTCGTTGAGGACTCAACCTCGTTTAATTTGATTGGTGAGAGTGTGCTCAGCCCACGCTTGCAGTCACGCACAATCACGCAGTTGCTTGGTCACATAGCCGATGCTGCCTACGGTGACTTGTCGAGCGGTGTGGTTGCCCAGTTAATGCCCACTCTGGCGATAGACACGCTACTTGTGAAGCCCGAGTATATTGACTCATGCAAACTGTTGCTGCGTGTGCCGGTGACCAATGGCTTCACGGGCGATTCGCTTGTGCCGATGCGCTTGACTGTGTACCGCCTTAACAAGCAGTTGCCAACCCCGATTTATAGCGACTTTGACCCGGAAGGGTATTATGACGCAAGTGATGTGCTTGGCGAAGTGGCTTACAGCGTTGCCGCGGCAAAGCAGGCGACCGACACTCAACTTAGCACCGCTTATCGTGAGGTGGCTGTGCCGATGCCGGTGGAGTTGGCGCGAGAACTATTCACGATGTACGTCAAGAATAAAGACATATTTGCCACACCGCGGGCCTTTGCCGAGCGGTTTCCCGGGCTGTATATCTCCAGTACGCATGGCACAGGACGCGTGATGAATGTTTATGACACTCGCTTGATGACCTACTATCACCGCATTGTCAAGACCAGTGCCGGTAAGGATAGTATCGCGAAAGCAACCCAGACATATGCCGCTGTCACGCCCGAGGTTATTGTCAACAATGTGTTGCGTCTTGACTTGGCTCAGGCTCTCGATGATGCCGTCATAGCGGGTGATGCCATTGTGGCTGCTCCGGCCGGCTATGAGGTGCAGGTGACCTTCCCCGCCCAGTTGATTGTTGACGCTTACAAGATCTCAACTGCCGATGCGTTGTCGGCCATCAACACGTTGGAATTGACAATACCTGTTGACGAGATCACCAACAAGAGCGGCATTAAGCCGCCAACACACCTGCTGATGATTAAATCCCATCTGAAGGATAAGTTTATCGCCGCCGACAGTCTCACCAACGACAAAGACTCGTTTTATGCCGAGTATGACGCGAGTAAGAAGTGTTATGTGTTTGATGAGATGCGTGATTATATTATCGACATTATCAAAAATAAAGGCGGTGTCGTATCCGAGAGTGACATGATGTTCACAATTATGGCAGTTGACGTGACAAAGTACACCCAGTCAGCAACCTATACGTCATCGGCCTATGAGATAGTGACTAAGATTGCTCCATCAGTGGCTCGTCCGTCAATGGCGCGGTTGCGCCTCGATAAGGCTAAAATTAAGATTGTCTACAACAAGCAGATACTTAATTGAGGCTGAATATTCGGCGTATAGCTCATTTTGCAGGCTAATTTTAAGTGGTAGGTAGTCAATAGCTCAATTTGCAGGCTGCATTTCATCGTCAGAAATTTGGTATATCAGAGACGATTTTTTACCTTTGCTGTCGCAGTCTGAAGCATAGTGGGGCTCTGCTGGGGAGCAACTCCATGAGGAATAGGCCTGCGCAAATCGACAAGTATGGGCAGGAGTCTCTATCAACGCGGCTCCTGCTTTCCCATACTTAGAGATTCTGCCAATGCCAAGAAAAACCCAGAAATGAACCGCTTGCGGTTCTCCTTCGTCAGGCCACTGTGGTCGTTCAGATTCTTCTTCAAATCAGTGAACGTTCCTTCTATCTTGTTGTTCGTGTTAGGCATCCCATTGCAATCCTCCCGTTGGTAGGTAAAGAGGTAAGGCAGATAGAAGTTCAGGCTGTTCATCGCAGCTCTGAGCCTCTGATGTGTATAGTGCATCTTTCCGTCCTTGTGCAGGCTCTTGTGGTCTATCGTGTTTTTCCACTTCTCTTTCCATTCTTGGTAATCCTTCTTGAAATCAGCCTCATTTGCCTTGTGTAGTCTGTCCACCAATGCTTTCAACTCCTTACTGGCATGCATCTTAGGATTCTGAGTCAGATAGCGTCTGATAATCTGTTTCATGTGGAATTGGCACATCTGTACATGATACTCAGAAAACGTCTTAAACAGGCTCTGTTTGCCGTCAATGATTAACCCACGGATGGTGTAGCCTCGTCCCTTTATGCTGCTGACAGCATCCTCGTAGTCCTTCACCGTCTCACTCTTTACGAAGGCTATATACAGAGGTTTCCCTGTCTGGTTGTCCAATGCCAGCAGCACACCGAAACTGCGTCCCCAGTAGGTAACGTCCAGGTGCACGAAGCCCTCACCAGACAGAGGCGGTTGCACCCATTCACGCTTGATGCCTTGTAGCCTGCGTTTGATGGTGGCTACGCTCATTCCAAACCGTTCAGAAAGCTCCTTGATCGTCTGCTTCTCCTGCTGGTAAGCATTCCACAAGTCTTCCTCACTCACCTTAATCCCTGCTCGGAACTGGTATCCGCAATCCTGACATTTATACAACTGTACACCTTTACGTACTCCATTCTTTTTCGTGTGTGTACTGCCACACACATGACATCTCATTTTGAACATGCTAACCTTGCTTTAATGATACCTTAAATGGCTGCAAAGTTAGTGCCTATCGGAGATTCAAGCCTATTTCAGCCTGCAAATTGAGCTATTGAGCAATTTCAACCGTCGATTTATTGCTCAAGGTAGCTTGATTGCGCGGAACGCCAGTATTTATCAGGCTTTGAGAAAGGTTTCAGCCTGCAAATTGAGCTATAGGTC
>CAMHQD010000022.1 GCA_946187345.1 uncultured Porphyromonadaceae bacterium
CCGTTCAATGCCGGGCGCAAACAGGAATACTACATGAGCGCCGAGGGCATCACCCGCTCATCGCGGACTCGGTTTCAGCCGGGCGTGGAGAACACAGCCTCACCCACCTACCGGCAGCCGGGCTTCGAGATACTGCGGTCACCCGACAAAACGGGTCGCCGTTACTGGTGGATCAAGCCGCATGACGGCCGACGCATGATGCCCAAGCACCGCTACCTTTGGGAGCAGGCCCACGGCCCGATACCGAAAGGTATGAACATTCAGTTCAAGGACGGAGACACCACGAACTGTGTCCTCGACAATCTCTATCTCATTTCCCGCGCCGCACAGGTGCGCAAGAACTGGGACGACCTGCCCGATGAACGCAAGGCCGCTTGCCGGGCAATGGGTAACGAGAAACGTAACAAATCAATTCGAGCCGACCGGCTGCGCCTCAAATGGGGGCTTGAACCATTTGGAAGACTCGTAAAAAGACCAAGATAAAATCAACTCAACAGCACAATTATGGCAAATAATCCTGCAAATTTGGTCGAGGACTGTCTTTATCCGTCAGATAACCTCTATGACATTCCCTGCTTGCGTCTTGATATGCAGGCAGGGAACCTTGTGCTGCCGTTTGCCCCATACGGCATTGGCAGAAAGAACCGACGTGCAGCAACACTGCACTTCTATGTTGATGATTACCGCTTTTCAGCTTTATGGAAAAATCCTGCAAAAATCATTGACGATGAAATTGCAGCAGTAGTCGAACCTAACTACTCTTTGTTTGACACGACACCACTTGCGTTTGGTCTGCAACTGATTTATCAAAAGCGTTGGATTGCCCGATATTGGCAAGAGAACGGCATCTTGATTTATGCCGACCTAAATGTCAGTAGCAAGTTCTTTGACTACAACCGTATGGGCATACCCGATGGCTACAATGCGTTTTCATTTCGTGGAGCGCATGGCGGCTTGGAACTTGTCAAAGCTAAGTACGAAATTGCACGGCAGATTTCGGGTCTGGACATCCCAAACCTCATTGTGTATGGCGGAGGAAGAGCCGTACATGAGTTCTGCTGCACGAAGTCACTCCTGTATATTCACGATTACATGACCGAGAAGAAAAATGAGCGGAAATAGCGACAAAACGACAGGTGGTACTCGCAACTATGCGAGCCAGCCAGGAACGCTGGGAAAACGTAGTGGAGAATTCAATCAACTTATGAATTCCGGCAACTATGATAGAGATAACTCATATTTTGACCGAAGTGGTGGATTTATGGTCGTTCACAACGAACATAACATTAACGCAGATGAGCTGGATGCCGGACGCAAGCTGGCTCAAAAGGGTTACAAGGTTTATCTTGATAGCGAACATAGCACTATCAGTGGAGGCAAAACAAAAGATGGCAAGTTGTATCAATCTCCAATGGATATGAAATCTATCACAACTGCTGGCGAGAACACAATCAAGACTGCAATGGAAAAGGCTTCGCGACAAGGTGCGGAAACAGTTGTTCTTATTCAACAGACTGAAGCAATGACTCGTGAGTATGTTGATGCTCAAGTTGCAAAATTCAAGGAAAAGGCACCTGCAAGGGCAAGAGCGCGAATAAAGCATGTGATTGTCGTAGGGCTTAGTGGCAATATTCATCGGAGGAATATATAAAAAAACGGCCAGGACTCACCTGCCGTTGATGTGAGAAGCCTCTGTAAAAACAGACGAATACGAATAGGCGTGGTCGCCCCAATCGTTGACTTCTCATTAACATTGCAAAATTACTAACTTTTCAAAAACCGACAAAGAATATGGACGAAAAAGAACAGAAATTGAGAGAAAGTCTCAAAAATCTCGGCAAACTGGTGCCGACGCTGCTGGTCGTCGGCATGACCGCCGACAAGCACGGCGCGTTGCTCATGTGCTCGCCCGAGGAGGAAGACGAGAAACGTCGACTCCCGGGGATTACTCGAGATTGAGTGCGCAAAATTTTGCGAAATTTGGACTAATTTTGTACCTTTGCGTCGCACACACGGAGAGAGGAAAAAACGGTGGAGCCGCAGGTGCAAATAAATGCGATTTTTTTTGCGATAAATGCGATTTTTGACCTAAAATGGCGCACGCGATTTTTGATGACACAGACCCACGTATTTCGGTAGGCGATTTCGGAGGTATGGACATGCCCGATTTGGACCTGGGTATGCTGGACTTTCTGCCCGGCGATGATACCGAGGCCACGCGTTACACCCTGCCGCGCCGCATGGAGGCGCGCGGCGAGATGGTGACCTACGACAACGCGGTGAAGTTGGCGCGCGATTTGCGCCTCGACAAGGGCGAGCGCGCCGACTGCTTCGTGAGCGGCAACTTCATCTTCGGCGACTTTATCGAGGCGTTCCTGACAAGCCACAACGCGTGCGCGGCGAAGATGACCATCAGCACCCTGTCTCTAAATCAGGACAATGTTGACAGCCTCCACAACCTGCTCACGCATGGCTACATTCAGGAACTCAATCTCATCGTGAGCGTCTATTTCTGGGGCAACGAGCGTCGCAGCCTCATTCCATACATCTATCGTGAGCTTGACATTGAAGACCGTTTCCAGCTCGCAGTTGCCGACATTCACACCAAGACGATAAATTTTGAGACCCTGGGCGGCCGCAAAATTGTTATACACGGCAGCGCGAACCTGCGCTCGAGCGGCAACATCGAGCAATTCACGATTGAGGAGAACCCCACGCTTTATGCGTTCTACGACGAGCACTATGGCCGTTTGCTCGCTAAGTATTCCACAATCAACAAGCCGATCCGCGGCTCAAGGGCGTGGGAGGTATTCACGCGGATGATAGATATGTTGGACCAAAAGAAGAGACACAATGGCATCAGGAAGTGAAAGCAGGAGCGGCGGCAGCCGTCTGCGCTCCTCGACGGCGGCCAAGCGCCGCCAGTTGCACGACTATAGCAGGTTTGACCCGTCTGTGGCGCCGTTTTGAGTGTTAGATGAGTGACGGCAGCGTTGTTCATGGCTCACGGCTTCGGGCGAGCACGGCGGCAAGCCGTCGCGGCGCTTTGATGCTGCCGTTTGACAGCCGCTTGATGATTACCACGTTTGTTGACGCGTCAAGCGGCGGCAGTGTTGCGACAGAGGCTGCCCGCATCATTGAGGGCAAGGTGAACAGCAATGAGCGTAAAAAGTTCAAAAAAGAGCACGATATGTGCATCGCATTGGCTCGTGCCGGTCACAAAGTTGAACATCGCACGGGTAGTGAAAGAGGCCGTACATTTGACGTGACGGTGGACGGTGTGCCCGCTGACTTGAAAAGGTTGAGCAGCGCGAACAACATTCGGCGCCATGCCAAGTATGCGACAACCCGTCAAGGCGCGCGGATTGTGGTTTTCCAATTTGATAATTGGAACGTAAAAATGCGGAGCGAGGTAAAAAAGTTAAGTGAGAAAGGTATTCACGGCTATTATTTCGTTACGGGAATTGATGGAGTTTACTCTTTCTGAAAATCAACGCTCCGAGCCGGAGCCCGGAGCGAGGGTGGTCCCCAGCCGCTATCGCAGCCTAAGCCCTGTCCGATTGCTTTAACGTCCATCGGCATCAAGACGTTGCAAAGGTAACACATTTTTTTGACACACACAACAAAATCATGGCGGTATCACCCAAATCGCTGAAAAATATCGAGGGGCACAAGTTCAAGCCCGGTCAGGTGGCCAACCCCAAGGGGCGGCCCAAGAACCGCGTGAACGAGTTGCTGCGCACTGTGCTCAAGAAGCCCAAGCGCCAAGTGGTGGCATTCACCGAGGAGGAAATCGCCACCGCCGAGCGCGCGTTGCTGGTGTTGACATTGCCCGAGTTGAAAGCGTTGATAGACAGCGACAAGACACCAACGTTTATCCGCGGCCTCGCCGTGGCCATCTATATGGACATGAAAAACGGGCGCGCGCTGGTGCTTGACCGCCTGCGCGAGCGTCAGTATAAACAGCAGGCCGAGCAGCATGAGGTGGTGGTGAGTTATGCCGACTATGACCGTTTCAAGGGGCTAACGGACGAGCAGATTGAGCGATATATCTATGGTGACAAGCGATGAGAAAGCAGCAACGTGAGGCATTAGTGGAGTTGGCAGTGAGGACTTATCGTCGACGGTCGGTAGAGGCGGTTAGGAACTTCGGCTCGTTCCTGCCGTTTGTGCAGCCGTCCTACACGCTACATTGGTTTCAGGAACGCATCGCCGCGACGTGCCAGCGGCTGCTTGAGGGCGGCTGCGGCGGCCGGCTGATGCTTTTTGTACCGCCACAGCATGGAAAGAGCGAGATTGTGAGCCGCAAGTTGCCGGCGTGGGCCCTTGGGGTGAACCCCGACCTCAAGATTGTGGGCACGTCATATAGCGCCGACTTGGCGCAGCAATTCAGCCGCGCCATTCAGCGCACCATTGACGGAGAGGAATACCGGCGCGTGTTTCCGGGCACCCGCCTGGGCAGCGGCACTCATGGCTATATCCGCAACGTGGACATGTTTGAGGTGGTGGGGCATGGTGGCTTTTACAAGGCCGTGGGCGTGGGCGGCTCGCTCACGGGCACGCCTGCCGACCTGGGTATCATCGACGACCCGGTGAAAGACGCGCTCGAGGCCGGCAGCCAGACTTACCGCGACCGCGTGTGGGACTGGTACAACGATGTGTTCCTCACGCGCCTGCACAACGACAGCAAGCAAATCCTGATTATGACCCGATGGCACGAGGATGACCTTGCCGGCCGGTTGCTGGAGCGTGAGGGCGACCGGTGGACGGTGCTGCGCATTCCGGCTGTGTGTGAGCAAGAGGCCGACGGCGAGTTGCGCTCGCCGCGCCATGTTGGCGAGGCGTTGTGGGAGGAGCGCCACTCATTGGAGCGGTTGCGCGACGTGGAGCGCCGCAGCCCTCGCACTTTTGCCGCGCTCTACCAGCAGCGGCCGACCACCGATGGCGGCAACATCGTCAGGCGAGAGTGGTTCCGCCATGTGAGCGCGGGCGAGTTCGCACGGCTGCACCGTGGCGGCGAGCCGGTGGTGTTTTTCATCGACACGGCCTACACCGACAAGAGCGCCAACGACCCCACGGGCATCATCGCCACGGTGCGCGTGGGCAACGACATCTACATCACCCACGCCGAGCGCGTCTACATGAAGTTTCCCGAACTCATCCGCCATCTGCCGCGATACTGTGCCGCCCATGGCTACGGCGACAAGTCGACAATCCGCATCGAGCCCAAGGCCAACGGCCTGAGCGTGATTGACCAATTGCGCGAGACCACGCGGCTGAATGTGGTGGCCACGCCCTCGCCGCGCGACAGCAAGGAGACACGTCTCAACGCGGCCTCGCCGGTGGTGGAGGGCGGACGGGTGACGCTGGTGGACGGGGCGTGGAACGAGGCGTTGGTGGACGAGGTGTGCGGGTTCCCGTCCAAGCCTCACGATGAGTTTGTGGACGTGCTATGCTATGCCATCGACTATCACCTCAACCCGCCATATAAGCCCATCGACAAAGCGCGCACGGCTCGGCTGGTTTACTGACATCAACACACACACAACACAATAACACACAACAACTAAAATGGAAATTAATGAGATTATCGACCTGGCGAGGCCTGCCGAGTGTATCATCGCCGATTTGAAGAGCAAGAGTGTGTCCGTGCCGGCATGGACGGGCAAGGACGGCCTTGTGAACCAGTACGACCCGCGCCGCCACCCGGTGATGAACCGCGCGCTCTATCCCGACCGCGTGAACCCGGACGGCACATTGGAGCGCGTCACGCGCATCACCTACGACCTGCAGCGGCTTGCCGTACGCCGCATGAGCGAGTTGATGAACGGAGTGCCGGTCAAGCGTGTCTACAAGCCCGAGAACGACCGACAGAAAGAGGTTGCGGCCTATCTTGAGAAGATATTCGACAACAACCGCGTCGACACGGTGAACACCGAGCGCAGCGCGATGCTGTTCGCCTCGTGTGAGGTGATGACGCTGTGGTATGCTGTGGAGCAGCCTCACAACGGCTACGGTTTCGCCTCGCCGCTGAAGTTGCGCTGCCGCAATTTCTCGCCGATGGCCGGTGACGAGTTGTGGCCGCTCTTTGACGAGTATGGAGACCTTGTGGCCTTGTCGGTGGGCTATCGCCGCAAGGTGGGCGAGCGGCTGACCGACTTCTTTGACGCCTACACCGCCACCCGTCACTGCAAGTGGAGCAACGACGGCAGCGGCGGGTGGCACCTTGATGAGCAGGAGGACATCAGCGCGTTGGGCAAAATCCCGGCTGTTTATATGTACCGTCCCACGCCCGTGTGGGAGGACACCGGTTGCCTGGTGGAGGAGATGGAGTGGGCCATGAGCCGCAACGGCAACTACCTGCGCAAAAACTCAAAGCCGCTCTTTGTCGTCTTTGCCGACAAGGCCATAGACTACGGCGGCGAGGACGATGAGCGCGAGGGGCGCGCCGTGTTGCAGTATCCCCAGGGCAGCAACGCGGGCTATGTGACGTGGGCGCAGGCCATCGACAACCTCAAGTTCTACCTCTCGGAGTTGCGTCAGCAGTTCTTTACGCAGTTGCAGCTGCCCGACTGGTCGTATGAGAGCATGAAGTCGTCGCCCATGAGCGGCGAGAGCCGCAAGCAACTGTTTATTGACGCGCAACTCAAGGTGGCTGATGAGAGTGGCCGCTTTTTAGAGTTCTACGGGCGTGAGGTGAATGTGGTCAAAGCGTTTCTCAAGGTGCTGCTGCCGGGCTATGGCGCCGACATTGACGCGCTGCCGGTGGAGGTGGTCATCACGCCGTTCACCATCAGCGACGAGAAGGACACCATCGCCAACCTGCAGAACGCCAACGGCGGCAAGGCTGTCATCAGCCAGCGCGAGAGCATCGAGCGACTCGGCTGGAGCACCGACGTTGACAAGACGCTCGCCGAAATCCGCGAGGAAGACGCCGGTGAGACCTATGGCTACGGAGACCTCAATACAACTGATGAGGAATGATGACTAACAAGAGGACCGGCGGTATCGTGACGCGCTACGACCGCGCGCACATGGAGCGCGTGGTGAAGTATCAGCGGCGTGTGAAGCGCATCATGGACGCGGCGGTGAGGGAGGCGGCGCGGCTCGGCGTGTCGCTTGACGCGTCGCCCGGCGATGACCGCCTGTTCTCATTCGCCGACTACCCGGCGGCGCGGCGGCAATTCGACGCGCTGATGCGTGAGGTGGCCGCCGATGTCAACGTGGCCATCGTGGACGGTATCCGTGCCGAGTGGACGCTTGCCAACAGCAAGAACAACGAGTTGGCCAACGTGGTGTTCGGCTCCGCCGTGGGCAAGTTGCCGCAGTCGGCCTACCGCCGCTATTTCTCCACCAACGGGGCGGCGCGCGACGCGTTTGTCACGCGACAGCGCGAGGGGCTGAGCCTGAGCGACCGCGTGTGGCGATACACCGACCAGTTCAAGCAAGAGATAGAACTGGCGCTTGACCTGGGCATCCGTGGCGGCGTGGCCGCCGACCGCATGACGGACTACGTGTGCGACTACCTGCGGCACCCAGACAAACTGTTCCGGCGTGTGAGGGACGAGCACGGGCGGCTGCACCTGAGCCAAGCGGCGGCGGCGTTCCACCCGGGGCGCGGCGTGTACCGCTCGAGTTACCGCAACGCGCTGCGGCTGACGGGCACCGAGACCAACATCGCCTATCGCACCGCCGACCACCTGCGCTGGCAACAGGAGGACTTCGTGGTGGGCATCGAGATTGAGTTGAGCAACAACCACACGTGCCTGGGCACCGACGGCAAGGCGCATGAGTTCGCCGACATCTGCGACGAACTGAAAGGCCGCTATCCCAAGGAGTTCAAGTTCACGGGTTGGCACCCGAACTGCCGTTGTCACGCGGTGCCGATACTGAAGAGTGACGCGGAGCAGGGCGCGGACATCGACCGCATTCTCGCCGGTGACGAGCCGTTGCTCGCCGGCGACAGCGTCAACGCGGTGGCGGAGCCGCCGGAGGCGTTCCGCGCGTGGGTGCGCGACAACGCGGACCGCCTGGGCGACAACGCGCCCTACTTCGTGCGCGACAACCGCGGCCTCGTGGATGCCATCGCACGGGAGGGAATAGATGAGGATCCTCGTTATGGTGCTATGGGAAGTGTAAAACTCGGTAGGCAACAAAATAAGATTGCATGGAATATATATGAAAGCAGCGTTCCTCTAATTTTGTCTGACACCTTGCAGCAAAACATAGATGACGCGGCGCAGTTGTTAAACACGACAATTACACCCATGAATTTTATAGAGGCAGATAGTGGCAACTCTAATATCATCAGAAGCATGATTAACTGCCAGTGTTGTGTGGCTGTTCATGAGGCGCGGTTGCGAGGTCTTAATGTTACAGCAGTAGATTATTCAACCGACCCTAATAGCGCACAATATAGATTGGCCGAAAAATTTCAATCTATATGGATTAATCCCAAAACAGGCACGATTCCGGAGGTTACAGTTATTTCGTCGGACAAAGGAGATATTATGCCTCGATTTGAAAAGAGCACGCAAGCTATAGGTCGTTACCACATAGGAATTAATGCACATGACGGTTCAGGGCATGTTTTGACCGCTGAAAGGTTCAGTGATGGCAAAATGATTTTTTATGACCCGCAATGTGACGAGTTTGTAAGTCTTTCTAATGTCGAAGACTATGCAAGTTTAGAGGTGTTAAAGATAGACAAGCTATTGTTCAATACAAATATGTTGGCTCAGATTTCAACGCTGGTGCATTAGCTGAATTTCGCGATGAGTTGCGCGTGCTTGCTCGTCAATATCACGTACTATTTCATATTTACCCATCTGCGAAAACTTCACTATGATTGGCCTTCCGAGTTTGTGCCCAATGAGTGATTTGCAAAACACATGATAATATCGCCACCCATTTTCAAGGCCAGCGAACCGCGCAGAATCGAATTTTATCGGAATAAATTCAGCTGCTATCCGGATTGCTCTATTTTCAAAGTCGCTTTTCACACCGCAAAGGTAGCACATAAAACTTAAACACACAAATTTATTTACTATGACACAGTTATCATTATTTGAGAGTGAGAGTGCGGCGGCTCGCGGGCGCAAGGCCGGGGTGAGCGTTGCCGACAGAATGAATGACTATGACGGCTTTGTGGGATAGTCTCCATTGTATCGGTGCGTTTACGGCCGCAAAGATAGTGAATTTCCGTCTAAAATAAAAAAAGATGGCGTGTAATTTGCATAATCGCGGACAAAGATGTAACTTTGACGCGGAATATTACAACTCACACACAAATTGTAAAATATGAGGGAAATAATCAAGAGCACGCTCAAGACCCGTTTTGAGGGGGTGAGCGACAACATCATCGACAGGGTGGCCGACAAGCTGGCCAAGACTGTCAACACCGAGGAGGCGGCCCGCGCCGCCGTCGAGGCATTCACCTTGCAGCAGTTATTGGAGAGTTACGGCGACTGGCGCGCCACCGGAGCGCAGCAGACCGCCGTGGCGAACTATGAGCGCAAGCACGGCCTGAAAGACGGCAAGCCGATGGCCGCTCCCGACACCGCCACAGGGGACGACCCGGATCCCAAGCCCGCGGCCGCACCCTCCAAGAGCGACGACGTGCCGGCATGGGCGGCCGCCTTGATTGAGGCCAACAAAGCCTTGACCGAGCGGCTGAACAAACTCGACACCGACCGCACCGCCACTACCCGCAAGGCGCAACTGGCGCAGGTCATCGACCGCCTGCCCGCCACCCACCGCAAGGCCTACGAGCGTCTGCCGCTCGACACGCTCACCGACGAGCAGTTCACCGCGCTGCTTGACGAGGTGAAACCCGAGGTGGAGACCATTCTGGGCGAGGCACAAGCGCGAGGGGCAGTCTTCGGCAAGCCCACGACGGGCAACATCGTCGCGCCGCGCCAGGCCACACCGGCCGAGGTGGACGCCGTGATTGAGAAAATGAACATTTAACAACCAACAACACACACAACATGCCAACCGCAATTATCAGCAACGACGCCACCGGCGTCTATGAGGGCAACGACAACATCGTTATCGTCAACGCCCTGGGTCATGTGCCCGGCGGCCGCACCCTCGACGTGAGCGATGTGGCTTCCGGCACGACCGTCATCAAGGCGGGACACATCATCATCGCCAAGAGCGACGGCGCGCTGGCGCCGCTTGGCGTGACCGGGGACGCCTATGCCACTTTGGGCGAGGGCGAGACCTACGTGGGCGTGCTCAAGGCGAGCGTGCCCGTGAGCGACCCACGCGCCGCCATCGTCACCATCGGACAGGTGAACGCCGCCGCCAGTCCCTACCCCGTCACGGCAGCCATCAAGGCCGGTCTGCCGCGCATCGAATTCCTTTACTAACCCAAGCAACACGCACACACACTACACACAACAATGAATGAGAGTTTGTTTATCGAGTGGGTGAATAAGTATTTCGCCCCGGTGGTCGGCAAGATTTCCGAGCTGTTCAACGGCAAGAAAGAAGAGCCCGGCTTGCTCCACAAGACGATGCTCACCGAGGAGTATAGCGCCGACCTGACCTATGCCTCCACGTCCATCAACCACAGCGTTGTGGCCGCCGACGTGGTGTCGCTCGACTCGCCGCTGCCGCTCAAGAAGCGCGGCGCCATCAGCCGCGCCACCGGCACCATCCCCAAGATTGGCGTCAAGTACCGCAAAGGAGAGAAAGACATCACCGACCTCAACATCCTTGTGGCGCGCGGCGTTGACGAGGCCACCGTGGCCAACCGCCTGCTCAAGGACGCCGCACTGGCTGTCAAGGACGTGGAGAGCCGCCTTGAGATTATGTTCCTCGAGGCATTGTCCACCGGCTACGTGCTCGTGGACGACGGCACCGACAACGACGCGTTGAACGAGGGCACCGGAGTGCGCGCTAACTTCGGCTACAAGGCCGAGAACCAGTTTAACGCCGCCGTGGCCTGGGCCGACGCCCAGGGCAAAATTGTCGCCACGGCAACGCCCGTTGACGACCTGCGCAAGCTGTTCACCAAGGCTGATGCCGACGGCAACGCCATCAACCACATTTGGCTCAGCGAGAAATACTTCAACCTGATGCGCTCCAGCGAGCAGGGCAAGGAACTCGCCGCCGCGTTCACCGGCCAGGTGATCACCAAGAGCACCGTGCTGCCCGTGCCCAACCGCCGCACGTTCCTTGAGGCGCTCGCCGACGAGTTCAACGCCGAGTTCCACATCGTCAAGTCGACGTTCAAGGTCGAGAAGAAAGACGGCACCGGCGCGTCCGTCTCGCCCTGGGCCGAGGCCAACCTTGTGGGCACGCCCGACACCAACGTGGGTCGTCTGGTCTACGGCACTCTGGCCGAGGAGAGCAACCCCGTGGCGGGCGTCAGCTACCAGAAGAGCGGCTCCTACACGCTCGTGGCCAAGTACAGCAAGACCGACCCGCTGGAGGAGTTCACCACTGCCCAGGCGCTTGCCATTCCCGTGATTGACAACGGCGAGAGCATCTATGTGCTCCACGCCGATGAGGTTGACAACGGTTAACTCAATCCGCCACCGAGATGACCACACGGCAGTATCTGCAGGGCATCAACGCCTACCCCGTGCCGGACGCGGCACTCGGGCGCATCATCATCAGGCGCGGCCTCGACATCGAGGCGGCCGTGGACGACGCGCGCTTTGAGGGGCTGCGCCTGGCCGAGGCCGACGTGCTCTCATGGCTCGCCGACGCGCCCAATGTGGCGCAGGGCGGCCAGAACTACACGTTCACCGACGAGCAGCGTGACGCGCTGCGGGCGCGGGCACGCGCCATCTATGGCGAGTTCGGCGACGAGGAGGGCACGGCCGGTGCCGTCACCTACGGCTACAAAGGGTCACGATTATGATTATCGCCAACGGCACAATCCGGTTCGCCGCAATCACTCCCGGCGGCATCGACGCGGCCACCGGCCACGCCATTGCCGCCGCCGCCGTGTGGGGCAACCATGTGCCGTGCCAATGGGGATATGACCGCCGCGACCTGACGGCGCGCGACGCTCAAGGCAACCCCGTCACCTCCACCCGCCGGTGGGTGCTCATTGAGGGTGACGGGGAGGAGGCGGCCGAGCGGCTGCGACTGTACAACACGGCGGGCGAACTGCTGGGCGAGTACTCCGTGGTGGCCATCGAGCACCTGGCGGCGGTCAACCAATCACGCATCACTATCTGAACGGCCATGGCTATCGAGTGTACCACTCCGACGGATAAAGTGGACGAGGCAATCCGCGTCCAACTGGAACGGGTGAACCGCGCCACCGTCGCCACGTTGACCTATATTGGCGAGCAATGCGTCAAGCGCGCCCGTCAATACGGCTACGGCAAGGACTACACCGACCGCACGGGCAACCTGCGCTCGAGTGTGGGATTTGTGATTGTCAACAACGGCGCCATCGTCAAGATGAGCGACTTTGAGCCGGTGATGAGTGGCGCCGAGGGCGGCAATGACGGCCGTCAGTATGCCGCCGAACTCGCCGCCAACTACACGACCGGATGGGCATTGATTGTGGTGGCCGGCATGGAGTACGCCTCATTTGTGGCCGACCGAGGTTATGATGTGCTCGCCGGCGCGCAACTGCTGGCCGACACCGTCGTGCCGCAGAAACTGGAGGAAATGCGTCAACAGATTGAGCGAAGTCTTGGCCATGTATAAGACCGGCATCAAGGTGGAGGGCGACGTGTTCGCCAAACTGCGCGGCAGCGCGCTCGCCGCGGCGCTCACAGGCGGTGTCTACCGCGACGGGACGCGGCCGCGCGACAGCCGTCTTGAGGACGCGGTGGTGATTTTCACCGCCGGACTGACGGGAGAGGTGCAGCGCGGCGAGGTGACCATCAATATCTTTGTGCCGGACATCATGCCATGGGACAACGGCGTGGCCGTGCCCGATGGAGCGCGTTTGGAAACATTGAGCGAGCTTGCCGCCCAATGGGTGGAGAGTTTGAACCCGACATCAAACTACCGCTTCACGCTCGCCGCGACTATACACGTGACCCAACTGCCGGAACGCGCCGAGCACTTCATCGTGGTCAAACTCGGTTATCAGTACTATGGCGGATACAACGACAACTAAACAACAACAATTAAACACACACACACTATTATGCAGATTTCATGGGGCAAACCCAAAATTTACGTTAAGAAAATCGGCTCCAACACTACGTGGAGCCTGGTGCCCACTCCCGTTGAGGACAGCACGCAGCTCAACACCGAGCAGGGCGAGCGTCTCGAGGCCAAGATTGAGGGCGGCGAGAATGAGGACGTGCGCGTCAAGCGCAGTTCCTACGAACTCGTGTTCCAGGTGCGCAAGGTCAAAGGCCGCAAGGCACCCATCGCCAGCGTGGACGGCGTGGTGACCGACGAATACCAGGTCATGGTGCAGCCCGAGGATCCCGAGTGCCCCGGCTTCAGCATTGACAAGGCCAGCGTCAACGTGGTCGAGACTTTCACCACGGCCGACGGCGCCATGTGGGAGTACCACTTCAACGTCCTCAAGCCCGACAGCGGCGAGATGGTCAAGTGGGGCACCGTCACCGTCACCGGCGACACGCCCTCCATCGAGGTTGACGCCGATGACTGATGGCCGAACCCGTTGACAACGACATCGCTGATGTCGTCATCGAGCGGCCTCACGCGTTCACGGCGGGGGACGAGACATACTTCCTCTATCCCCCGTCGCTGGGCGTGATGCTCCTGCAGCGACAATGCCTCTCACGGCTGCAACTCGACAGCGACAGCGACCTCACCCTGCAGGTGATGCTCAACGTTCACGACCGGCGCGAGCAATGCGCGCTCGCCGTGGCCTATGCCACCTGCCGTGGCAAGGACGACGTGTTCTCTGCCTCATTCGCCGGGCGGCTGCGCGAGATTGCCGCCATCGACGACGAGGGCTTGACAACCCTGCTGCTGTGGGTGCTATCCGCGCTCGACAACACCACCAAGTTGCGCGGCCGCCTCGGGCTTGACCGGGACCAGCAACGCTTGAGCGAGGTGATGCGCCGCAAGGACAAAGGAAACGACCTGACGTTCGGCGGCGTTTCGATTTTCGGAACGGTCATCGACCCCGCCTGCGAGCGATATGGCTGGAGTTACGACTACGCTGTGTGGGGTGTGTCTTACGCCTGCCTCACAGCCATGTTGCTCGACAAGGTGACACCCGTCTATCTCACCGACGATGAGCGCCGGCGCATCCCCGCCCGTTTCCTCGGAGCGCGCGACCGCGCCACTGTCATCAACGGCGACGATCCGAAAAACTATGAGCAAATAATCAAACACATGAATTGGGGCTGAAACCATGCCGGCAATAGATTTCAGATTTACAGGTAACAGCGACGACTTTGTGCGCGCCTGCGAGCAGGTGACCGCCAAGGTCAAGTCGGTCACGCGTGAGGTGGAGGCCTCCGGCGCGTCGCTCGACAGCGTGTTCTCCATGCTCAAGTCCAAGCTGGGCGCGCTCGGTGTGGGAATAGGGCTGCAGCAACTTGTCAGCCAGATTGTCAGCGTGCGCGGCGAGTTCCAGAAAACCGCGGTGGCCATCGAGACCATGCTCGGCAGCAAGAGCAAGGCCAACGCTCTGATGAAAGAGGTGAAAGACATCGCCGCGTCGTCACCGCTGCAATTCACAGACATCAGCAAGACCACGCAGATGATGCTCGGCTTCAACATCGAGGCCGAGAAGGTTCCCGGCTTTATCCGCGCCATTGGCGACATCTCGATGGGTGAGGCCGGCAAGTTCCAGTCGCTCTCGCTCGCGTTCTCGCAGATGAGCGCCACCGGCAAACTGATGGGGCAAGACCTCCTGCAGATGATCAACGCCGGTTTCAACCCGTTGGCGGTGATGGCCGAGACCACCGGCAAGTCGGTGGCAAAACTCAAGGAGGAAATGAGCGAGGGCGCCATCAGCGCCGAGATGGTGCAAGAGGCGTTTATCGCCGCCACGAGCGCGGGAGGCAAGTTCTACCAGATGAGCGAGAAAACGGCCGAGACCATGACCGGCCAAATCTCGATGTTGCAGGACGCGATTGACAAGATGTTTGACGAGCTCGGCCAGCAGAGCGAGGGCGTTCTCATGGGCGCTATCTCGGTCACGCGGTCGCTTGTCGAGAACTATCAGAAAGTGGGCGAGGTGCTGCTGTCACTTGTCGCCTCTTATGGCGCATATAAAACGGCGGTGATGTTGGCTGCAGCCGCCGAGCAATACGGCACGCTCGCCAAAGCCGCCGCCGTGAAGTGGACAAACCTTGTAACACTGGCGCAAAAGGCGTACAACGCCGCCTTGTTGTCAAATCCATACGTCGCAGCTGCCGTTGCTCTCGGCGCGCTCGTGACCGCGATGGTCGCGTTTTACGACCGCGAGACCGAGGGCGAAAAAGCCGTCAAGCGGTTCAATGAGCGGCTTGAGGCGCAGAAGCAGGAAATCGACAACAACACCAGCAAAGCGCGGGAGTATGTTGACGTGATGCGCGATGAGACCTCGGCCAACGGCGAGCGCACCGAAGCCTATAACAACCTGATTAGCCTATTTCCCACACTTCAAGCCAAATACAAAAGCGAGGGTGACATTGTGCGAAACCTCACCCAGTTCTACAAAGACCTCGCAGCCGCCGCCCGTGACGCCAACGCCGCTCGCAATCTCACCGCGCTCAATGACGCGCGGCAGGAACGGAAAGACCTGGAACGTATCAAAGAGTTAAAGGATAAAGGGTGGTCAGACTTTTTTAGTCCGACAGAAGGGAATTTGACAAAGCAAGAGAAGGCAGAGCTCGCGTCGCTATTAAACCGCACAGGATTTAATCTAAGCGATGACATAAACTCAAGGCTTGACGCTGCCCGCAAGAATGAGCAAACCGCCGCCGATGAAGTGCGCAAAGACCAGCAGACCGCTCGACTGTCGGCGGTTGGCGACAAGGACAAGAAAGGTGCCCAGGCACAGGCCAAAGCAATCCGCGCTGCTTTAAAACGAAGCAAGGAAAACGGGGCAACGCTGATTGACCTCGGCGACGGCTCCGAGCCGATGACGCTGGAGCAAGCCCGTGACTATGCCTCAGCGCTCGAAGCACAGGCAGCGGCTACACGTATGACAGCCAAACAGTGGCAGGCCAAAGAAAAAGCCGACAAAAGGAAAGCGCAAAGCGACGCGAAAGCCGCTCTTGAGACCGATGAGCAACTCACCCGCGAGCAATACGAGAAACGGCAACAGGCACTTGACGCGGCCAACAAGGCCGCAAAGGCCGACGAGGCCGCCGACCGGAAAGCCGCGCAAAACGCCCACAAAGCCGCCGAGGCGCGGAAGAAACGCGAGCAAGAGCGGCTGAGAGTTGAGGAGATGATGCGCGAAAACCGCCTCAAGGAGGCGCGTGATGCCGAGGACATGGGACTCGACACGCGCCAATACGTCATCAACGCCATGGCGGAAGGCGGTGAGCGCGAGCGCAAGCAGATTGAGCTCGACCGTGACAAGGAAATGCTCGCAATCCGCCGCGCCTATGAAGACCTGCGCGTCGAGCGCATCGAGCAGGCAAAGAAACTATGGGACGCCAAAGAGGCCAACAAGGGCAAAGACTTCTTCCAAAGCGAGGAATACAGATATGCCGCATCTGACGACCGCTACACCCAACAGCAGAAAGACAACCGCGAGGCCGCCGAGGCCGCCGCCACCGCCGCATATGAGCGTTCACTGCGTGAGCGGACGCAGGCCGACGCGCAATATATGCTTGATTATCTCAAGCAATACGGCACGTTCCAGCAAACGCGCCTCGCCATCGCCGAGGAATATGCCCGGAAAATCGCGTACATTCAGCGCGGTTCGGACAGTGACGAAGTGAAACGCGCCAAGACGTTGGCCTTGCAGCAGGAGCGCGACAGGACGCTTTCCTCAATGGACGCCCGCCGTCTCGCGGAGGGTATCGATTGGGGCACGGCGTTTGACGGCATCGGACATGTGTTGAGCGACATCGCGCGCAAGGCGCTCGCCGAGGTCGATGAGTACATGAAGACTGACGAGTATAAGAAACTCGATGCCGATAACAAGAAAGCGTATCAGGACTTACGAACGCGGCTCAAGTCGGAAGTCGGCGACAACCCGGCTGACGCGTTCAACTTCAATCTGTGGGGCGACATTGCGAAACTCACGGACGAGTACAAGGCTTCTGTGATGGAACTGCGCGCCGCCCTGGACGAGGAAAAGCATTGGAGCGAGGAATTGGCCAAGGCTAAGGAAGACGAGGCAAAAGCGACTACATTCCAAGAGCAACAAGATGCTCATCAGCGCGTCAAGCAGGCTGAGTCTAATCTGTTGTTGGCAGGCAGTGTGGTGAAAGGCGCGCAGCAGCGGAAAGATGAGAAAGAAAACGAGTTGACCGATGCCACGTCTAAGGCCGTGGGGGGCATGAATGCTTTCGCGTCATGCCTCAACACAATGAATAACGGCTCGCTTAAGGGTTTTGCCGACGGGGTGGCAAGGTTTGTCACCGGCCTCAGAGGTGAGGTTAAAGGCTTGGAGACACTCGGAAAGGCCGGCGGTATTGTGGGCGCGATACTGTCAATTCTTGACGCTATGGGCGACGCTCCGGCTGAATACGTCGAGAAGATGCTTGATAACGTCAGCACCGCCTTATACAACGTTTTAAGCCAGTTACCGCAGATTTTGGTCAAAATTGTGGGTGGCGTCTTTTCCGGTGGTGGCATTATCGGTTCCATTTTCTCCGGCATCGCGTCGTGGTTCACGGGCAGCAACGCCGAGTGGGTCGCCGAGGTGACTGACACGCTCACCAAGAGCAACGACCGCCTGGGCAAGCACATTGACGACCTGCGCGACGCGATAGACGAGGCCGCCGGCGGCGAGGCCATCAGGAATTATCAAGAGGCCTACGAGGCGCAGCAACAGGTCAACCGGCAAACGGTGGAAATCCTGCGTGCCCAGATGGGCGAGTGGGGCAAGCACCACAGCAACAACGCCTATGGCGACGAGAGTTGGCGCCGCGAGTTTAACAGTGAGGCGCAGGCCGCGTTCAAACGCGCCGGAGTGGCGGCCGCATCGGTCAGCGGCATGAGTAGCCTCTATGCTCTCACTCCGGAGCAAATCAAAGCCCTGCGCGACTACGCGCCCAAGTTGTGGGAATACATCACATCGGTGGGCGAGTACGACAAGAGCGAGTATTGGGACAACGTCGTTGACCAGGCGGGAAAACTCGAAGATCTCACCGAGGCCATCCGCGAGAATTTGACGCAGACCTCGTTCGACAGTCTGCGGTCGTCGTTCCTCGACACGCTCATGGACATGGACGCCAGCGCGCAGGCGTGGGGCGAGAACTTCACGGAGATGATGCAGCGCGCGTTGCTCAATGCCGCACTCGGCGAGATGCTCGATGGGCAGTTAAAAACTTGGTACGAGGATTTGGCCGACGAGATGGAAAAGAACGGCGGCACGCTATCTCCGGCGCAGATACAGAAGTACCGGCAGGAGTGGGACGGGTTTCTGCAGGACGGTATCAAGAAGCGCGACCAGATTGCCGAGATAACGGGTTATCAGGGCAGCAACGGCGAGGCCGATGCGAGCC
The DNA here is from genome assembly GCA_946187345.1 of uncultured Porphyromonadaceae bacterium. Taxonomy (GTDB): domain Bacteria; phylum Bacteroidota; class Bacteroidia; order Bacteroidales; family Muribaculaceae; genus Sodaliphilus. The sequence goes on from CAMHQD010000022.1 coordinate 18,582, forward strand.
GCGGGGCGTTCAAGACGATGAGCGAGGACACCGGCAATGAGCTCAACGGACGCTTCACCGCCCTGCAAATCACCGGCGAGGCAATGAGGCAGGATGTCGCGCGCGGCATCGCCACTCTGCAGGCACTCTCCCTCACCGTCGGGGCAAACGGCGGCACCCTCGCCGAGATGCGCGACATCATGGTCACGCAGAACGCTCACCTCGAAGACATTTCACGTTACACACGGACGATGGCTCAGTGGAGCGACACGCTCGAGCGCATCGCCGCAAATACCGGCAGACTATGAGAGGGCAACTTTACATATTCAACAACGGAGGCTGGCAGGATGCTTATAACACCTATGGACTGTCGCTCACGGGTGGCGCGTTTGCTGTTTTGATGACACCGGCACCGCTCAAGACCGTCATCACCAACGACAGCCGCCTCGAGCACGGCAAGCGGTATGTGACGAACACTCCGCGACTGGACGAGCGCCCGCTCACCCTGCCTTGCCATATCATTGCCACCGGCTATGCCGACCTTATGGCCAAGCTCGACAGGCTCACCGCCATTCTCGCCAAAGGCGAGGTGAAGATGCGCGTCACCTTTGACACCGGCGTGACCATACAATACCGCTTCATCTATCAAGGCTTCAGCAGCCTCTCACAAGCCGCCGGCCGCCTCGCGCTCATTGCCCTCAAGTTTATTGAACCAAACCCCACCGACCGCTCATGAACCTCCGAACCCGTCCTGACATAGACATCAAGCGAGGCGGTGACACGATAGCCACCGTGCCAATCACCCCCGCCTGCCGCCGCAGCGTCAAACTGATGGAAGCCGACAATATTACCCTCGACTTTCTTTGGCCGGTGCCGCTGCGCCTGCGCGTGGGAGACTATGTGGACGACGAACTGTTCGGCCGTTTCTACCTCGACAAGGCAACCATGCCGGCCTACGACAAGGCCACGGGAGGCTACCGCCACCAACTCACCCTCGTCGCCCCTTACATGATGTGGCGCAACCGCCTCGCCATGATGGTCACCAACGTGTCGGGTGCCGAAATCAAGGAAGCCTCGTGGTCGCTCACCGCCAACCTCAGCACCCACGCCGAGCAGGTGGTGGCCAACGCGCCCACCTACTACTATTCCTCCGTCACGGTCGCCGTGGACATCGCGACCGTCACCGAGGCCGCAGCCGCCAAATGCCTCACCTACAACGCCACGGACATCATCACCGCCCTCAACATGATTGCTGAGGCGTGGCAGTGCGAGTGGTGGGTCAGCGAGAGCAGCGGCGTGGCCACCGTCCACTTCGGTAAGTGCGAGAGCGGCGACCCGCTGACGTTCCGCCTCGGCTACAATGTCGAGAGCATGGACGTGGCAGACAATACCAACGTGTACGCCAACCGCGTGTACGCTTTCGGCAGCGACCGCAATATCCCCAAAGGTTACCGCCGTAGCCTCGAGTTCACGGTAAATGCGGAGTCTGACGGTTATTTCAAGGCCGTTGGTAACGGTGGACGAAAAATCTCGCAGGACTTCTTCTTCGGCACCGGAAGAACAACGGAAGCGACTAACAACATTGGCTTCAATGAAACGCCGACCACCGACCACGACCACGGCGTTTCCGCCCTGTTCATCAGTGAGCAAAGTTTCGCAGTCTCACCCGACACAATATTAAACTCCGATAGCGTGAGGATATTGTTGACTACGCCCGCTACTATCATATTTGCCACCGTTACGGTCACAGTGGAACTTGTGGCGAATAATGTGTCGCGCACCCTCTTTTCTTGGTCAGGCACTAAAAACATGACCCGCGCTGGAGGCTATCCTGTGGATATTAACGTTACCGACTATGCTCCCGACTTTACAGGAGATGCGGCTAACCTCTATCTCCGTGTGGTCACTACTGAATGCGAGGATAACGAAGGTAATCAAATAACGGGCAGAGCGGCGGCAGAAAAGGTCACCGCGGCGTTAGCGGATACTCTTAACGTGTTCCGCCTCACCACTGAGACCACTCGCAAGGCCACAACCATTTACTACAACGGCGAGCATACCGTGTTGTTCAACCCATCAAGAGCGGTTCAGAGTTCAAGCGATTACGACAAGTTCCAATTCATCACATCCGAGGAAGATTGGACTGCCGCCTCCGCCCCCGCTGATTTCGGCGTGGGCAGTGTGTTCACGCTCGTATCGCCCGACTACTCTGAAATCCCCAATGAATATTACTCCGGCTACGACTACCAAGACCCTTCCTCACTGGCCAAGCTCGGCGAGCGGCGGCTGCGGATGCCCGATGGCGACTACATCGACAAGGGCGTGGCAAGCGAGGCGGAACGCGTCGAGCAGGTTGTCCTCTTTAACGACATCTACCCCCACTGCGTGCTCACGGTCACCGGCATCGAGACCGCCGACAAGAAGACCAGCGAGGAGGACGAGGACGGCAGCAAGGTTTATTGGGCATGGAAACAATATATCCTCACGGCCGCGCAAGTTGGCGGGGCCGAGTTCAAGTTCAACACGAAGTACATCACCGACGGGCAGAAACTGCGGGTGCGCTTTATGACACCCGCCGAGGCCAACGCCACGCTGCCCGATGGCGATAGCGACCCCAACGCCATAGCCTCCGACCAGCCATGCCTGTTGGCGGGTATGGAGTTTGAGGTGCAGTTCCTCAACAAGGAGCAGACCTACACACTTGTGCGCAACGAGGACTACGGCGCGCGCCTGCCCAACGACACGCTCAAGCCCACCGTGGGCGACCCGTTTGTTTTGGTGAACTGGAACGCGCAGGCAATCGGCGAGCTCGGCCTTGTCGCCGCCGCCGAGCAGCGGCTGAAAGAAAAGGCGCAAGCCTATGTCGACGCCATCGAGGAGGGGCAGTTCGTGTTCACCTGCCACCTTATGAGCGACGTGCCGTTTGAGTTAGAGGGCGACTTCCGCCTGCGCGACAGCGACAACAAGGCGTTCAATGCCGACGACCCCGACTATTCCGCCCCCGAGGACGGCCGTGTCGCGGTGTTCGTCCGCAACGACGGCACGCGCTATGCCCTGCCCGCACTCGGCCACAAGGTCACCATCGCCCACGACGCGCTGCGCGGCGGCGCGCTGCGGTTGAAAGAGCATAGCGGCGAATTTGTGAACGACCTCGACGACAAGGCGGTGTATGTTGACAGGGAACACACCAAGACCAGCCGGATTATCGGCTACGAACTCAAACTTGACCTGCCGTTCGACACGCCCACCTACACCGTGGGCGAGACGGACGCTTACTCAAGACTGCGAAAGATTGAAAAAGAAATAACTAAACTAAGTTGAATTATGGCAGATACAATTTATTATACGAGCAGGCACACTGGGCGTGAGATAGACGATGCCGTGGACTTGGCGAACACGCTTTCCGTCACGGTGAGCGGCTTGCAGACGGACTTGGAAGACGAGGCTTCGGCTCGGCAGTCGGCTGACGAAAGTTTGCAGGGGCAAATCCGCCAAAAGGCAGACGCCTCCACCACGCAGGCTTCGCTCAACGCAAAGGCCGACAAAACCTCTGTCTACACCAAGACGGAGGTAGACACCAAACTTAACCTCAAGGCGAACACCTCGGACGTGTACACCAAGAGCGAGACGTACACCAAGACGGAGGTCAACAATGCGATACAACGTTCCGAGGAAACTATGCACGATGAGATAACCGACCTCGCCAATGATGTTGAAAACCTTACCGCTAACGATATTTCAACTGATGTTGTTATCGGCGGAACGCCATCCCGTACCGCAGAAAATGCTTTGTCTGCATTGGCCACGCGAACCGCGAACAATGCCACGCATTTAGCGGCCACGGCAAGTTTTGTAGGCAATCTGATTGGCGGTCAGTATAGAAATTCTCTTGACATCACTTACAACGGAGTGACGTATGATAACATTGCGGATTTACTGAATGAGATTTTGGCAGGTAAAGCAGAACTCGGTGGTAGTGCCACTCAAACATTCGCCGCTTTGTCATTGCGGTTGGGTGATGTGGTGATTAGTGCTACCAACGACTTCCTTACGGTCTATGATGGCAGCACAAACAAGCGTGCAGGCATCCCTCTTAATACACAAGGAGGCAGCACTGATAACGTAACAATGGCTACGGTTAGCAATGTCAACAATGCGATTACGACCCAGACCCCCTCTCTGGCGTTCCGTGAGTTGGCGGTGACGATGGGGGCGGTGTGGAACGCGTCCACGGGATTCTTTGAACTCAACGGCCTCACCGACATCACCGAGGCGCAGATGCGCAACATTATCCGCTACACCGGCAACTATCGTCCGCATGGCGACATGAATAGTGCGCTGCGAGGCAAGAACGCGTCAGGTTCACTTGTAGGGCTCCGCACAAATTTGTGCAATCACGCTTACATCTTTGGCACTACGGGCAATTCGACCACGAGTATGTTGTATTTCGCAAACAACAATCGACAGTTGGAGGTAGTGAGACTTACCGCGGGCAACGAGAGTTCCGAACAGATATGGGCAACGACATTGCAATACGCGTTTAACAACTGTAATAAGTTGCAGCAAATTATAGGCGTGATTAATGTCGGGAAGATTACGGCAAACGGACAGTTGGCCAACTCATTCACGGGTTGCTCGGCATTGGAGAGCGTGACCATCTACAGCCTCGGCGTGTCGTTGTCGCTGTCGGACTCGCCAAATCTTACGGCGGCGAGTGTGGCCTCGATGGTGGGGCAGGCGAAGACGGACAAGGAGTTGACCGTCACGCTACATGATACGGCCTACACGCGCGCCGTGGCCGACGCTGACGTGAAAGCCGCCAGCCAAGCGCGCCCGCTGGTGACGATACTCAACGCCACGGGCGACAAGAAGATGGGCAATGGTGAGACCTACCACAAGGAGACAATCGGCGGTGTGGAGACGTGGGTCAAAGACCCCGTGGGCTCCGATGGCAGCGAGGACAGTGGAACGATAAATTGACATGATTATGATAGTTGTTGAGAATGACATTGCCCGCAGCGACGCACAGGGCAAGGAGTTGAGAGTGATAGGCACTGGGGTGCGCGGTGCCGCGTTTCTGTTGGCCAACGGGTTGACGGTCGATATGCTTGAGGAGGTCGACCCGCTGCCACCAAACGATGAGGAGGAAACGGACGATGGAGACAGTGTATAGAGCGATATTCACGATGGCCGGTGGCGCGGTCGCCCTGCTTGAGCCCACGTTGCCTTACGCGCTGATTTTTACCCTCGCCGTGTTCTACGACTGCTATTCCGCGTGGTCGCTCGGCAGACGCGTCGCCGCTGCCCACCCCGACAAGGCGCATGAGTGGAAGTTCACCTCCATGAAGTCAGCCCGCGTGCTCGGCACCCTTATCAAGGGCTACGCCATGATTGTGCTCGCCCACTTTGTTACGGAATACATCGCCGGTGACATCATCAACCTCACAAAGGTGGTCAGCGGCGCGCTTGTCTTTTGGCAGGTGTGGAGCATACTTGAGAATGAGAGCAGTTGCCGCAGCGAGCAGGACGCGAAACTGTGGAAACTGTTGCAGCGGGTGATGGTCGACAAAACCTCACGGCATTTTGATGTTGACTTGAGCGAGTTGAAAGATGTGAAAGACAAAGACGATTAACGAGATATTAGGTATTTGATTTATTATGGTTGGTTTTTTTCTTTTTTCGTTTCTTTTTTGGGCGGTTTTGTGTATCGGTATCATCGTCAGTTGGTTTATAGGAGCCTGCGAAGTAGGCGGGCGCTTTCCAATATATAAGAATGATGCTGAAGCAGATAATGATGTATTGCCATATGAGGATTGACATGGAGAAATCTATGTCAAAAAACTTGCAATATGGATCAACACCGACTAATGAAAGTTGCGGGGCTAACATCGGAACGTATCGCAGCGAGATAAACCATCCCGACAAACACATTCCAATGATAAGCGAGGTGTAGTTGAAAAGTATAAATGTCATGGCGAGAACAAATGAGTAGACAAAGCGCGTTGTGATGTCCAGACTTTGGAAATCGTCATAATATTGATTCAACAACATATAAGCGATAGGAGTGGATAACACGGTTGAAAGAAGACAGCGTTTTTGCGAATCATCTAAATGTTTGAAGATGTCAGGAAATTCCATAATATTGATTTTTTGCAAAGGTAATAATATTTTTTGAGATGAAGACGATAAGGTTGGGGAATAGAGGCGATGATGTCTATGTGCTGCAATCTGCGTTAAAGGTTGCGGCTGACGGAGTGTTCGGCCACAAGACAGAAGCCGCCGTGATAAACTTTCAAAAGGTCTGCGGCCTCGTCCCTGACGGCATCGTCGGGGCAAAAACGTGGGCGGCATTGTTGTGTGTTGACCCATCGGTGGTGTACCTGCCTTTGGATGTCCACATCACGTTTAGGAAATACCGTCAGATAAAGTACCTCGCCATTCACTACACTGCCGGAGCGTCCTCCCGCGCCGGAAGCGCGAGGGCGGTCAAGCGTGTGTTCGAGAGCCGCCAGGCGAGTGCCGATTTCGCCGTGGACGACAAGGAGGCGGTGCAGTTCAATCCCGACCCGCGGAATTATTTCTGCTGGGCGGTCGGTGACAAAAAGGCGGCGGGGGCGATTGTCGATGCCACCAACCGCAACACCATCTCGATTGAGATTTGCTCGACGTTGCGGCAAGGCACGGCGGCGGTGCCCAATCATGATGGGTGGGAGTTCACCGAGGCTGCGCTGTCCAATGCGGTGCGGCTGGCTTGCATTTTGATGGAGAGATATAACATTCCCATTGAGCGTGTTGTACGCCACTACGACATCTCGGGCAAGTTATGTCCGGGGATTGTCGGGTGGAACGATGGACGGCTTTACACGATGGACGGCAAGGCGACGAGCCATTATAATGACAGTTCGGCGTGGGAGGCGTTCAAGAAACGGCTGACGTTATGAGGAAGTTTATCGCGATAGTGGCCATATTGTTGTTGCTGCTTTGCTCTTGCCGGAGCGTCAAGACGGTGGAACGTGTTGACACGGTGCGCGTGGAGCGTGTTGTGGAGGCCGCGCACGGGTCGGTTGAGGCTCGGGTGGTACATGACACCACGGCGGTTGAGATAACGCGCTACGACACGTTAGAGCGCGTCACCGAGCGTGTTGTCTATCGGCGCGGCAAGGTCGAGACCAAGTGGCGGCACGACACGGTCACGGTGAGGGACACGGTGAAAGTACAAAGTACGAAGTACGAAGTACAAAGTGAGGAACGGGTGGCCGTTGCCGAGCCCGTGGAGTGGCGGCGGTGGGCGGCGGTGGCCGTTCTCGTACTGCTCGCCGTGGCCGCGCTTTGGATTGCGAGGAAAATAGGAAACTGGACAGATATAAGATAACTATGAATATCAATTACAAATCTGACTTTAAGGTGACAGTAACGCCCACGGTGGGCGGCACCCCCGTGGACATCACGGGACACGACTTTCGACTGGTGTTCACCACCACGGGAGGCTCGCGGCGGTTCACGGCCTCACAAAAGGACGGAGTGTGCGAGAACTGCTACATTGAGGGAACGGCAATCGTGGTCACGCTCGATAACCACTGCCTGCCCACGGGGCAACTGTGGGTGAGCGTGTACGACTACGCGCCGGACGTTACATATCCCGACGGGAACGAACTCACGGTGACGCCGCAGCAACTCGACGTGACGCTTGTGCGGGGCGCGGGTGACGGGAGTGCGGTGGACGCTCAAGTGAGTGTTGACATCGGCGAGGCGGTGAGCGCGGCGCGTGAGGCGGCTGACGCGGCGGGGGCGAGCGCGGACATCGCCCGTGCGGCGCAGGTGGCGGCCGAGGCTGCCGCCGAGCGTGCCGAGCAGGTGGACGGCTACACCAAGGCCGAGGCGGACACGCTGCTCGCCCTCAAAGCCGACAAGACCGAACTCAACGAAGTGGAGGACGCCCTGCATGACGCTATCTTGGACGTGAGCGGCAGAGTGGACAACAAGGCCGACAAACCGCTCACGGTGAACATCACTTCAGAGGAAGTCGAGGGCGAGACCGTCTACCACGCCGACAAGACAACCGCCGAGATACACGCCGCAGTGCTCGCGGGACGCAACGTAGTCGCCCATAACGACAACTATGAGTTTATGCTTGACGCGGCAGAGTCGGGGATGGCAATATTCTCATTGTCATATTCAAATGGTGTGCAACAAATCGTGATAGATGATGGCATCGTGGCGTTAAATGTCACCTCCTTTGCCAATGATGATGAATTTTCAGCCGCCAAGCGGAACATCACCGACCTGCAAGACAACAAGGCCGACAAGGTTCCCGTGTTGGACGTAAGCGGCACCACCGTGACGCAGGCATTGCAGCCAAACAAGTTCTACAGATTCGGCTCCGTGGACGCGCTCACGCTCACTTTGGCCACCGCTCCGAGCGGCACACTCGCCATCTACGCCTGCTCGTTCACGGCGGCGAGCGACAGCACCACGCTCACGCTACCCGCAACCGTCACGGGCGAGGCACCGACCATTGCCGCAGGCCACCGCTATGAGTTAAACATTATGGACAACGTATTACTATATACAGAAAATGGCAACGATTGATTTATTACGTCGGAGAATCTCTATGGCACAAGCCAAAGCCGATGAGTATGAGGGAGTGTTGTTGGGAATACAAAACTCTAATGGAGTGATTAACGACGGGATAATCTTTGCCGTCTCGCCGCTCGTCACCATCCCCGACGACCTGCAAGTGCTGCATCTATTCTCAGCAACAAGTTATCAATGGAATTCTTACGCAGTGTTCTTTGACGGGAATGGCGAAAAGGTATTTCATACATCCCTTTCCGATACGTCACCATACAAGTCAACCAACAATCCAAACATGTGGAATGACCCTGCGACGAGAGCGAGGATTAAAACGGTTCGGTTTGTGTTTGACATACGCCGCATTGACGACATCTATGTGCTTGATGTCACCCACAACGTCTATCTATTCAAGGGCAAAAACGTGTAACTATATGAATAACAATACTTTACCCCCCCCACTTTGGCTGTTGGAAAGGAGGCGGCAGATGATGGCGGAAAAGCGAGAAGTCAACCTGCTCCAACCGTTTAACTTCACGCCAACAACAAAGAACGTTCTTTACCAAATCCCATTGATTGAGGGACATGACCTCAAGGCAGGTGAGATGGTGAGGTTCCGCTGCAAAATCCCGCAAAATGAGGGAAGAACAATGCTATCGCTTTTCAATTCATCAACGTCCGGTTATGCAACCTTGATGAACACTTCCATAGAAGGTGTGGATTTTGTAGATATAACATTCCAATGGAAGTTATATGCCACAAACTCAAACTTGCAAATAACGGCAAGGCCTTTTAACAACACAACAATAGAACTATCAGATGCTATTTTAACACGATTATGAGATACTACAAGAGCGGCGAGGCGTACAACGGCCGCGACATCGTGGTGGGCGGGGTGCGCATCGTCAACCCCTCCACCGAACAACTCACGGAGGCAGGTTACGCCCCTGTCCCAGACAACCCCGTCACCCCCGACCCCAAGGCAGAGGCTCTCGCCGCCCTACAAGACGGCGACTACCGCATTATCAAGTGTATGGAGGCTTACCTCACGGGCGAGCCATTGCCGTATGACGTAGCGGAATTGCACGCCGAGCGCGACCGACTGCGCGCCATCGTCAACGGCGGATAACCGCGAAAAGGTGCGAAAACGCCGTTTCCCAAACCTCCGTTTGGTGCGGTTTTTGTTGGAAAAGTGTAGATTTTCCGTTGAAAATTTGTTGGAAAAGTGTAAATTTCTTCATCAAGTAATTGTTTTGGATTGAGTTCAGCGGCCAACCCCGCGACGGGCGAGGCCGCTTTTTGCTACCGAAAACACGTGTTTTTGAAAAAATAATGACTGGAATATTTGTATATATCACAAAAATGTTATACCTTTGCAAAGTCAAATCAAACGAGATATAAAATGAAATGGTCAGAACTTAAGAAACTCGCCGTTGAACATGGCTTCCAATTCAGGAAGCACGGCAAAAAACATGATGAGTATGTAAACCCTGCGACAGGTGCTAAAATTCAAATTGAACGACACTGGAGCCAAGAGGTTAGACCCAATCTGATGAAGCGACTGAAACAAATCATCGGGTTCTAAGAGCAAGGTGGGGGAGAGGTTCTCCCCCCCCCTATAAAACGATTATTAACCATAAAGCGATAGACACTTATGAAAGTTCAGATTGAAAAACAAAGCGACGGCACTTATATTGCCTATAACACAACAGGCGACAAGGTGCAACTCATCGGCACCGGTGACACTGTCGCGGAGGCCAAGAGAGACTTCATGAACTCTATTCAAGAAATGACTGAGACCTGCAAAGAGGATGGCGAAGCCGTGCCCGCAGCACTGTGTGAAGAACTTGAGTTTTACTTTGACGTAAGTTCACTGTTTGAGTACTACAGCGTGATCAACGTCAGCGCTTTTGCCAAACTTGTTGGCATCAACGACAGTTTGCTCAGACAATACAAGCGTGGAGGCACCTACATCAGCGACGCGCAATTAAGCCGCATTGAGGCCGGTATCCACCAATTAGGACAAGAGTTCACACGTTTGAGCCTCGTTTGATTTGACACAATAAACACTGACCATTACGTGTGAACTAACCCCGTCGCAATGCGGCGGGGTTTAATCATTATTATGTGGGAGAACGCCTCTTCAACGGTACAGAAAAATTAAATATTCCAATAAAACATTCTACAACAACTTCTTATAATAGTTAGAATAATCCCAACGGAATCACGAGGGGAGCGTTCGACGCTCCTTTTTTTGTCGGTTGAGTTTTTTTGAGTAATTTTGTGGTGATATGAGAAATGTGACTGTCGAAGAGGCGCGGCAAGTGGTGGCCGCAATGGTTTCTGAGGGCTGTTCTTTGGAAGCGACATTGGCGTTTGCGCGCGAGCATCGTAGTGATGATGTGCGTCAGTTGGCGTTGCGTCCGGTAGGGCCGGGTGTCGACCGCGCGATGGCTATGAACCAGGTGGCGGGATGGCAGGCGGCTCGCGTCAAACTACCGTCATGGGCTGTATGTGAGGATATCATTTATCCGCCGCGCTTGTCGATGGAGCAATGCTCGAGTGAGGAAGCCGCGGCAGAGAAGGCCGGTTTGATTGTCGGCGATTCGTTGGTTGACCTCACCGGTGGATTTGGAGTGGATTTCGCCGCGATGGCGGCGCGCGTGTCGCGGGCTACTATGGTCGAGCGTGATCCGCATTTGGCCGCTTTGGCTCGGCTGAACCTCAGCAGCCTCGGTCTCGAGAATGTGACTGTCGTGAATGGCGAGGCGCAAGAGTTTGTCGCGGCGATGCTTGCGCCGGTCGGCACAATCTATCTTGACCCGGCGCGCCGCAGCGACAAGGGGCAACGTGTATTCGCCATAAGTGACTGTTCACCCGATGCCGCTGCACTGGCTCCGCGGTTGCTTGAAATGGCGCAGAGGGTGATTGTCAAGTTGTCGCCGATGCTCGACTTGAGCGAGACCTTGAGGGTCTTGCCCAGCGTGAGCCAATTGTATGTGGTCGCTATCGATGGCGAGTGCAAGGAACTGCTGGTAGTGATGGATAGTGGCTATGAGGGCGTGCCGCTTATCGTGTGTCGTGATAGAGCCCAACAGTTTAGTTATAAGGCCGATGAGCGGGTAGCGCCGGTAGCGCTATGGGACGAGACCGTGAGTGAGGGTATGTTGCTTTGCGTGCCCAACGCGACGATTATGAAGGCCGGTTGCCATGATCGCGTCGCGGCGCGATGGAATGTGCGATTGGTGTCGCGCAATAGTCACTTGATGGTAACTGTAGGGCCCGGCCTTGGCCTGGCCGTGTCCGATTTTCCCGGGCGTGTGTTTAGTGTGCAAAATGTGACAACGATGGGTAAACGCGAGTTGCGCGAGGCTTTGCGCGGCGTGGAGCGTGCCAATGTGGCTGTGCGCAATTTCCCGATGGCCGCCGAGCAACTGCGGCAGCGGCTGCGCCTCAAGGACGGTGGAGACACATACGTTTTCGGCACCACAACGGCGAGCGGCCGCCATGTGCTCATTATCGCAAAATAAATGGCCACGCATCGCGCGTGGCCATTTAATTAATAATAGGTAAATTTTATGGTATCGGATTTAGTTTCCTTTTCCCTGACCACCTTGGTCTGATGAGGCACCGCCGGTGTTGCTGCCGCCCACGAGGTCGTTGTTGTCGATAGTGGTAGAGGTCTTCTTCACTTGTGCCTTGAGCGAGCCGAAGCGATAGGTGACGCGGATGCCGAACGAACGTTGCACCCAATTGTTGGTGTCATAGCCGGTGAAGTCGCCGTTGACATAGTTCTGACGGTAGCCGCCATACTTGCCACCGAATGGGTTTTGAGCCGCGAGTGTCACAGTGAGGCGGTCGTCCTTGAGGAAGGAGCGTTGCAGGCTGATGCCGTGCCACCATGAGCCGCGTTGCTTGGCGTAGAGGCCGTTTGTGCCGCCACCCCATGCGCCGACGTTGGCGCTCAGGCGTAGGCTCCACGGCAGCCGTTGGGTGAATTGGGTGTAGAACCAACCACCGGGGGCCTTGTTGTTCAGGCCGAGGTCCTTGCTGCGCAGCCACTCGTAGGAAACCGCGCCGTTGAACACCAGGCTCGACTTCGGGCCAATCTGCCATTGGAGGAAGGCGCTGAGGCTCAGTTCGCGAGAGCGCAGTGTGTTGGCGTAGGTTGACACCTCCTTGCCGTCGTCGGGGTCAACAAACTTGACGTCTGTGATGCTATTGGTGGAGAAGTCGTAGGACGGAGAGATGTTGAAGGTGAGTTTCGAACCGATGCGCATATAGGTGAGTGACAGGCTGTGGTTGCGGGCGCTGGCAAGATGAGCGTTACCATAGTTACGGCTCGTCACAGTCTCGATTACAGCAGGGTTAAGGTAACTGATGCCGGGTCGGGCGATGCGTGTGCTGAAGGCCAGTTTCCACGAGTTGGCGAAGTCCGGCTGATAACTGATACTCGCGCTGGGCACCCAATCGCTCAGGTTGCTGTGGTAGTCAGCCCGGTTGCCGAGCGGGAACTTTGCGCTGAGGCGGCTGTACTCGTATCGCAGGCCGGCCCTCGCGCTCCACTTGCCACGACTATAGGTGTAACTGAGATATGCGGCCGCCACCTGCGTGGTGTGATTGAGTTTGGTGAGCGCCGAGATGTCCTCCAGGCGGCTGCCGTTGAGCACATACTCCTGGAAGGTGCGCGAGCGGTTGCTGCGGTGGATATACTTCAGTCCGGTCTCGAATTTGTGATACTTGGCAAAGGGACGTGTCCAGTCCAACTGAACGGTCTGTTCGAGGAAGTTCTCGCGGTTGGCGGTGTTGATGTCGCTGTAGGGGAGAGTGATGCCGTCGAGGTCGAAGTAGGTATTCTCGTTATTGTTGGTGTTGCGGGTTGTGGCGAGCAGGTAGGAGAGGGTGATGGTCTCATCCTTGCGGTGAGTGCGCCTCTGGTAGTCAAATCTACCGTTAAAACTGAAGAAACCATATCCGCCGTCCGGGAAACTGAACCGGTTGTTATAACTATAGATGGGCGAGCCGGTGGCGGTGGCCATGCGCGTGCGCTGGCTTCCGTTGAGGGTCATGTTGCCGTAGTGACCGCCAAAATTGAACGTGAGCAGGTTCAAAGTGTCCGGCTCGTAACTTGCCTCGATGTTGCCGAAGTGGATGGTCGCCGAGCCGCGATGCTCCTGATTATTGAACATTGAGTTGCCGGTGTCGACATAGTCGTGGCGGCTATCGGCAAACTGGTGCTGGCGATGGCGATTGCTGTGGAACATACCATAGTTGATTGAGGTGACAAACTTGCCGCTCTGGGCCGTCAGATAGCCGTTGAAGTTGAAGTCGCCCATGTGGTCCACAGCGCCGCCCACGGTGCCGGTCACGCCGCCCGTGCCACCGTTGTCGACCATCACGATGTTGAGGATGGCCCCCACGCCCTCGGCGTCATACTTTGCGCCGGGCTCGGTGATGACCTCGATTTTCTTAATCATCGCCGCCGGAATGGCCTTGAGCACATCTTTAGCGTTAGAACTCATCGCCGGGTCGGGATGACCGTTCTTATAGATTTTATAGTTGGAGGAACCTTTGACTGTAACGTTGTCTTGACCGTCGACGCTCACCATGGGCACCTTGCGCAGCATGTCGAGCGCGGTGGCCGTGCGGCTGTCATCATCGGCCTGCACGTCGTAGGCCACCCGGTCAATCTCGTTGCTCACGAGTGGCTTGGCGGCGGTGACGGTAATGCCTTCGAGCATGTTAGCGTCGGAGGAGAGGGAGATGGTGCCCAGATTGGCGAGTGGCGTTGCGGTGGAGAGAGAAAACTCGCGGCGCGCGGTTGTCTTGCCAACAGCGGAGACTGTGACAACGTAGTGGCCACCTTTAGATAGCGAGTGATCGAAGTGCCCGTCAACGTCGGTGACATCGACTAATACGGCGTGTGTGGTGTCGGCGACAGCAAAGACGCGCACTGTGGCGAATGGTTCGCTGTTGCCATCGCCATCGACGGCTGTGAAACGCAGGCTGTAGCCTTGTGCGGCGGCCGCGAGGGCCGCGAGAGTCAGCGCGAGGCTGAGGAACAATTTCAATTTCATATCCGTTTTTTGTTGTTATTTTTTCATTAGACGAGTGAGCGTGGCAAAAAGTTGCGTCAACACTCTAAAATACTGCATTTATTCCCAATCGCGCCAGCGATTGGCTCAACCTCTCAACCATCAACCTCTCAACCACTCACGACATGGCAGTGTAGAAGCGCAGGGTGTGGCTCGCGGTGGCGGTGTGGCCTTGTAGCGGTCGCCAGCGGGCCGTGGCATCGGCCTGTGGTGCGAGTTGTACCATGCGCGAACCATAGTTATCGTTGATCGTGTCGATTGCCTTCATCAGTTCACGTTGCTTGCCGTGGTCGGTCTTGTCAAACAGATTGAGTTGCACACCGCTGTCCGGCGAGATGTCGCTGACTATGACTCCGGCGCGGCGGTAGCCGTACCCCTCGCGGAAGATATTGTTGAAGGCCAGCATGGCGTAGTGGACGATGACGTTGGTGGCGGAACTTGGAGTGGAGAGGCGCAGCCGGCAATCGTTGGAGTAGTAGGGGAGGTCTTCGCGGAAGCGGTCGCCGCTCACAAAGGCGGTAACGGCGGCGGCAACAGAGTGCTCGTCGCGCAAATGCTTGGCGCAACGCTCGGCAAAATTGAGCACCGCGTCGCGCACGTCGTTACGCTCGGTGAGCACTGTGCCGAAGGTGCGTGAGTTCATGATTGTCTTGCGTGATGTGGAGATGGGGGCCGGTTGCAGGCAGTCCTCGCCGCGCAACTCGCGTGCCGTGCGCTCGAGAGTGACGCTATAATTGATGCGCACCACTTCGGGCGGCAGGGCGGCAAGGTGGGCGGCGGTGGTAATGCCACGTGCCTTGAGTTGCGGCGCGAGGCGACGGCCCACTCCCCAAACGTCCTCGATGGGTGTCCGTCGCAGCATGATGTCAATGGCCTCGGGGCGAATAATCCAGTAGACGCTGTCCTTGATCTGGGGATGTTTTTTGGCGGTCTCGGCGGCGATTTTGCAGAGCGTGCGCGATGGGGCGAAACCGATGCTTACCGGCACACCCACCTCGCGACGGATGCGCTTCACCAGTGCCGCCATCATCTCGTGGCCGCGCTCAACGTCGTCGGTGGGCATGCGGAAGAAAGCCTCGTCAACCGAGTAGATCTCAATGCCCTCAACCGTCTGCCCCAGAATGGCCATGATGCGGTGAGACAGGTCGCTATATACGATGTGGCGAGCCGAAAGTTGCACCACTTGGCGAGGGTCGGTGTGGTCCTTGATTTGGAATGCAGGGCACCCCATTGGTATACCGAGGCGCTTGGCCTCGTTGCTGCGCGCGATAACGCACCCGTCGTTGTTGCTCAGCACCACAACGGGCCGCCGTTCGAGTGCCGGGTTGAACACCTGCTCGCACGACACAAAGAAGTTGTTGCAATCAACCAGACCGTACATGAGTCCTCTCTCCATCCTCCTTGTAGGGCTAAGCCAAGGCCTGCCCCTACAAGGAGGTAATGTTTAATTTTGGCCGAAGACCGAGACGATGGTTGTCTCGTCCATTTTTGCGACAAACTCGTTGAACTCGTCGAGAGTGACGGTGCGGTAGAAGTCGTCGACTCCGGCGACGGCATCGATGCCGCGGGCGCGTTGCAGCAGGGCGTTGAGCCAGTAGGCGTTGGTCCGCACTTCCAGTTCGTGCCGTTGTTGCAATTGTTTTTTGACACTATCGAAGTACTCTTGATTTATGATTATGCCATTTCTCAAGGCGACGAGGATATTGCCGATGACGTTAACGGCTTGCATGAGAGTTTCGTGGCTGACGTCATACTCGATCGTCGTTTCCCACTTGCCCGCAGGCTTGTCAATGCACGACTCGATGTGTATGCCATAGGTCAGGTGCATGTCCTCGCGCAGGAAGTAGTTGAGAATGCCGCCCGCGATCAAGTCGTACAGGCCCATCATGAGCTCGTTGCGGTAGGAGTAGACACAGTCTCCGGCCATAAATTCCTTGACAGGGCAGCGTTGCGAAACTTGCTTCAGCTCAATGGGAATGGTCACGCACGTGTCGTTGAGCGCCGGGTGCCGTATCATTCGCGGCTCAAACGTGTGGCCTGGCAGCGAGCCGATGTAACGGCAGGCAAGCTCTTCGGCCTCTTTCGGGTCGAAATTGCCCACGATGGTGAAGGTGTATTCGGCCGCGTTGGCGGTGAACTCGCGGAAGAGTTTGTCGCTGCGGTTCAGATTGACGCCTTCGATGTCGGCTACGGTCGGCGGCAAGCAGTAGTTGTCGCTTGTGATGTTGTTGAGCATGGCGGCATTGAGAGCCGCATCGGTGTCGTTGAGTATGTTGCGGGTAGTGTTGACGCTTGTCTGCTTGACGGCGTTAAACGCGTCGCTATCGGGCCGAGGGTCGGTGAAGTAGAGGTGACACAACTGTAGCAATGTCGGCAATCCGGCGGTGTTGCTGCTGCCCTGGAAGCCATGATGGTCATCATTGACGTCAAATTCAAGATTGCAATAGTCGGCTGCCATACGCTTGATGAGTTGGAGCTGTTTCCATCCGCCGGGTCTTAAGGTCGCGGTGTAAAGGTTTAAGAGATTGGCTGTGGCGGTGAGGCTTTGGTCAATGCTCAATGTGCCGCCGCGGGCGTATGCGCCGAAGAGCACTTCGTCGTTCTTGAAATCAGTGGGCTTGAGCAAGACAGTCGCGCCATTGCTCATGTGGAGGATGGTGGCGCCGGCCAGGCGGTCTTCCTCACTTGAGATAACCGTGCCGGCTTGCGGCGCGGTGGCGAGCAGGGGAGCGGTGTAGTCGATGTCGTCGGCAGGCTCGGGATAGTTCGCGTTGAGTGCTGAGGTGTAGAGGTTCGCAAAAATGTCGGTTTGCGGCAGGGAATAGCCTTTCGGTCCGATGGCGAGAACGTAAGCGTTATCTGGAGTGACAATTTTTCGCAACAAGTTATTGATATTGGTTGGCTCGATGCGGTTGATGATTTCCACACAAAGGTCGCGCTCGATTTTGATGCCTGGAATGTATCCGCCCTCGCGATAGTGCCGGCTGTACTCGTCAACGTAGGTGGCGTTCTCGTGTTTCCCCAGGTCGGCTAAAGCATTGTCATAGAATGTGACCAGTTGCCGTTTGACCACCCCTAATTCACCGGCGGTGAAGCCTTTGTCTCGCGCCGCGGCGATAAAGCGCATCACTCTTGACACGCATCCGGTCAGGTCTTCACTTCGTGCTGAGAATGTGACACTCAGCTCGCGTTTTGTGTTCACATTGCCGCCAAACATGCCGCCATCGTCGGCGTCAATGGTGCCAATGGGCGACTGTGGGTCGATGATGAGTTCCTGCAGACGCAGGTCGAGCAGGTTCACCAATAGGGTGCGTTCCACGATACATGCGGCATATTCTGCGGTGTTGCGTTGCCCGAAAGGCAAGTCGTCATATTTGAATGCGAGTCTGAATTGCGGCATGATAACTTCGTCATCGTTCATCTCAGCCGTTTGCAGGCCTTTGTTGCCCGGCACCTCTGCCCACTCTCGTGCCGGTGCGTCTGTCGGGTTGGATAGGGGCGACATCACTTGAGTGATGCGCTCGGTCATTCTGTCGGCATCAAAGTCTCCAACAGCGACTACCGCCATCAGTTCCGGCCGGTACCACCGGTGGTAGAAGTCCAGGATTTGCTCTCGTGTGGCGTTGTTCACGATGTCCATGTCACCGATAGGCATACGTGTGGAGTAGGCGTTGTCCGGCATCAGTTGCGAGGCGAGCGAATTGAAGATGCGCTCTTGCAGCGTCCGGTTGCTGCGCCACTCCTCAATGACAATGTCGCGTTCCTTTTTCAGTCCGGCGCTGTCGATTGTGAGTTCGCACGCCATGTCGCGCATCATCAGCAGAATGGTGTCGAGCGTCGCCTCGCCGGCCAGGCGGATATTAGAGAACTTGTAAGTTGTGAAGTCAAATTCGGTAGTGGCGTTGATATCGCTGCCGAAGACTGCCCCGTGGTCCTCGATAAATTCGGTAATGGTGTTGCCGGGATAATTCTTCGTGCCCTCGAAACTGATGTGCTCGAGCAGATGGGCAAAGCCTCGCTCATCGTCGCGCTCAACTGTTGAGCCCACGCGATATATAAGGTGTACGTCAGCCATGCCTGCCGGTACAGCGTTGTGGCGAACGTAGTAGGTGAGGCCGTTGGGCAGCCTGCCGTAGCGCACCTCGGGATCTATAGTAATCTCTTGACCGGTAGCGATTGTAGTGGCAATAAACGCTGCTAAGGCAATTATTATGAATTTTAATTTCATCTATGGGTGGATTTTAGAGTTGGATGACAAAAGTAGTGAAAATCCTTGTGGTGTGCAATGATTGTTATATTAAGAGATGTGAAAACGGCGGCAGCCGCTCTGTATAGAGGCGTGCTGCCGCTGTTTTCTGCAAAGCAGCCTTGCCGCTTTGCGTTACATTCTATTAATAGATTATCTACTAATAGCCAATTACTCGTTATCGAGCAGGATGTTCATAATCTCGATGGCACTCTTCATGATGTTGGTGCCGGGGCCGAAGATTGCCGCGACGCCTGCCTTGTAGAGGAAGTCGTAGTCCTGCACGGGGATGACGCCGCCGGCGATGACGATGATGTCTTCGCGGCCAAGTTTGCGCAACTCTTCGATGACTTGCGGCACGAGCGTCTTGTGACCGGCGGCCAACGACGACACGCCGAGCACGTTCACGTCGTTCTCGACGGCCTCTCGCGCGCTTTCCTCCGGAGTCTGGAACAACGGGCCCATGTCGACGTCAAAGCCGCAGTCGGCATAACCGGTAGCGACAACCTTGGCGCCACGGTCGTGGCCGTCCTGACCCATCTTGGCAATCATGATGCGCGGCTGGCGACCCTCCTTCTTGGCAAACAACGCGGTGAGTTCGCGCGCGCGCTCCAGGTCGGGATCGGATTTTGTCTCTGATGAATACACGCCTGAAATGGTTTTAACAACTGCTTTGTAACGACCCACAATTTTCTCGCAGGCATCCGAAATCTCACCGAGCGAGGCACGGTCCTTGGCTGCCTTGACGGCCAACTCAAGCAGGTTGCCCTCGCCGGTTTCCACACAACGGGTGATGGCGTCGAGGTCGGCCTGCACAGCGGCCTCATTGCGGCTGGCACGCAGTTTCTCGAGGCCCTCAACTTGCTCGCGGCGCACCTCGGTGTTGTCAATCTCGAGGATGTCGATTGGGTCTTCCTTCTCGAGGGCATACTTGTTGATGCCCACGATGGTCTGACGGCCACTGTCAATGCGAGCCTGGGTACG
>CAMHQD010000023.1 GCA_946187345.1 uncultured Porphyromonadaceae bacterium
CGCTATCGCCGCCCTTGGGGTTGATATTACGTGACTTCAGGGAAGTTATGGATAATAGTTGTTATCGGTTGCTCTTGCCGGAAAGTCAGAGGCCGCGGCCGTGGCAGTTCTTGTACTTCTTGCCGCTGCCGCAGGGGCATGGGTCATTGCGGCCTACCTTGGGTGCGGCCACTACGGGCATGGGTGCCTGACGGGGTTGCCCGGCGCGTGAGCCGGCCTGCGCCACGCGACGCTGCTCCTCGGCGCGCTGCTCCATGTCAATCTCGTCTTTCTGTCCGGCGCGTGCCAGCTTCTGCTGGTAGAGGGCGCGGCGGCGCTCGAGTTCGCGGCGTTGCTCGGGAGTGAGGTCATCCTCGGGGTTGTAGAGTTGGCCGCGCATGAGGGTGGCGATGGTTTTCTGGCTCATGTCCATCACCATGTGCTCAAACATGTGGAAGGCCTCGTCCTTGTAGATGACGAGCGGGTCTTTCTGCTCGTAACTGGCGTTCTGCACGCTTTGGCGCAGTTGATCCATCTCGCGCAGGTGGGTCTTCCAGAACTCATCGATGGTGATGAGGATGACTGCTTTTTCCCACTCGGTGTCGAAGTCTTTGCACTGGCTCTCGAAACTCTTGGCCACGTCGAGCGGGAAGCCGAAACGGCGCTTTCCGTCGGTGATTGGCACGCGCGTCATGCCGTGAGGCTGCTCGCCGGCGGCAAGCATCGCGTTGCCCATCTGCTGGATGCCGGCATTGACGCTCTCTTTGAGGCGTTGCATCTTTTGGTTGAAGGCCTCCATAACGGTCTTGCGGATTACCTCAAACAGTTCTTTGGCGTCGGTGCGGGCATACTCGTCCTCGGAGAGCGGGAACTCGATGGCGTAGTTGGTGAGGAAGGCGAGGCGCAGGTCCTCGTAACTGTTGCGGCCGTAACGCTCGACGAGTGCGTCGGCGGTGTCCTCAATCATGTTGGCGATGTCCATGCCGATGCGCTCGCCCATGACGGCGTTGTGACGGCGTCCGTAGATACCGTTGCGCTGGCGGTTCATCACGTCGTCGTAGTCAACGAGGTGCTTGCGGATGCCGAAGTGGTTCTGCTCGACGCGCTTTTGTGCGTTCTCGATGCTGCTGGTGACCATGGGGTGTGATAGCGGCTCGCCATCGTCCATGCCGAGTTTGTCGAGGAGTTTAACCATACTGTTGGAGATGAACATGCGCATCACCTTGTCCTCAAAACTGACAAAGAAGACGCTGGAGCCCGGGTCACCCTGACGTCCGGCACGTCCTCGCAACTGGCGGTCGACGCGACGGCTCTCATGACGCTCGGTGCCGATGATGGCCAGGCCGCCGGCGGCCTTGACTTCGGGCGTAAGTTTGATGTCGGTACCGCGTCCGGCCATGTTGGTCGCGATGGTGACCACGCCGAGCAGATGTCCGTTCTCGTCGGGGACAGAGCGTCCGGCTTGCGCGACGATTTCGGCCTCCTTCTGGTGCAGTTTGGCGTTGAGCACGTTGTGCGGAATCTTGCGCATGCGGAGCATGCGGCTGAGTTTTTCGCTGATTTCCACGCTGGTGGTACCCACCAGGCAGGGGCGGCCGGCCTCGCGCATCTTCTCAATCTCCTGGATTACGGCGTTGAATTTCTCGGCCTGGGTACGATAGACGCGGTCCGGCTCGTCGATGCGCTGCACGGGCTTATTGGTCTCGATGGAGATGACCTCGAGTTTGTAGATGTCCCAGAACTCGCCCTCCTCGGTCATTGCCGTACCGGTCATACCGGCGAGTTTGTGATACATGCGGAAGTAGTTCTGCAGGGTGATGGTGGCCACTGTTTGGGTTGCGGCTTCCACCTTGACGCCCTCCTTGGCCTCGATAGCCTGGTGGAGACCGTCACTGTAGCGGCGTCCCTCCATGATGCGGCCGGTTTGCTCGTCAACAATCATCACCTTGCCGTCGTCGGTGACGATGTACTCATCATCGCGGTTGAAGAGGGTATAGGCTTTGAAGAGTTGGTTGACAGTGTGGACGCGCTCGGCCTTGACGGCATACTCACCCAGGAGTTGGTCTTTGCGCTGGAGTTTCTGCTCCTCGGTGAGATCCTCATTGGTGACAGCGCTGAGTTGGGCGGCGATGTCGGGCAAGACGAAGAATTGCGAGTCGCCCACGCGCTGGCTCAGGACGTCGATACCCTTATCGGTGAGTTCGATGGTGTTCTGCTGCTCCTCGATGATGAAGTAGAGCGGGTCGGTGACGATGTGCATCTCGCGGTTGTTGTCCTGCATGTAGTACTCCTCGGTGCGGCGCATACCGGCCTTGATACCCTCCTCGCTGAGGAACTTGATGAGCGGGCGATATTTGGGCAGTCCCTTGAAGGCGCGGAACAGCAACAGGAAGCCTTCCTCGCGGGTGTCCTTGTCGTCGCTCTTGATTTTGGCTTTCGCGTCGGTGAGCAGTTGGGTGACGAGTTTGCGCTGCGCCTCATAGACACGCTCCACGTCGTCCTTATACTGGTCGAACATCTGGTTCTCGTCATTGTCGAACGGTCCGCTGATAATCAACGGGGTGCGGGCGTCGTCGATGAGCACCGAGTCCACCTCGTCCACGATGGCGTAGTTGTGGGGGAGGTGTGAGCGCTGCACCATATCCTCGGGTCGCATGACCATGTTGTCGCGCAGATAGTCGAAGCCGAACTCGTTGTTTGTGCCGAAAGTGATGTCGCAGTTATAGGCCGCGCGGCGCTCGGGCGAGTTGGGTTGCGTCTTGTCGATGCAGGCCACGGTGAGGCCGTGGAACATATAGATGGGTCCCATCCACTCGCTATCACGGCGGGCGAGGTAGTCGTTGACGGTGACCACGTGGACACCGTTGCCGGTGAGGGCGTTGAGGAAGACGGGCAGGGTAGCGACGAGGGTCTTACCCTCGCCGGTGGCCATCTCGGCGATTTTGCCCTGGTGGAGCACGATACCGCCCTTGAGTTGCACGTCATAGTGGACCATGTCCCAGGTGATCTCGTTGCCTCCGGCCACCCAGTGATTCTGATAGATGGCATTGTCGCCCTCGATGTGGACAAAGTCGCGTCCCTCGGCGGCAAGGTCGCGGTCCATCTGTGTCGCTGTCACGACGATGGTCTCGTTTGCGGCAAAGCGTCTTGCGGTGTCTTTGACGATGGCGAACACCTCGGGAAGCACTTCGAGCAACTTGTCCTCGAGGATGTCGAGCACCTTTTTCTCAAGTTCGTCGATGCGTTTCCACATGGGTTCGCGCTTGTCGAGGTCGGTGTCTTCGATGGTTTTGCGGATTTCGGCGATCTCGTCGCGTTGCGGCTGCACAGCCTCGCCCAGGGCGGCACGGATGGCGGCCGAGCGTGCGCGCAGCTCATCGTTGGAAATGCCCTCGAGTTCGGCGCCAATCTCCTTGATGCGGGCAATGGTGCCATCGAGTTTCTTCATCTCTCGTTCGCTCTTGCTGCCGAAGAGCGACTTCAATATATTCTCAAAAAATCCCATATAATAATTATGATTTTATTCTTGTTGTCAAATCAAACGACAAAGATACTAAAAAAGTACGAAGTATGAAGTACGAAGTACGAAGAATTTTAAAAAAACAAGGTTTTTATAATTGGCGGGGACGCGGCGGGGGGGCAACATGAATGGGGTAGACTTTAGACTTAAAGACGCGGGGGGGGTGAACATGAATTTCCATGAATTTATGACAATGCATAATTCATAATTGGATGGTTGCAGCGGAGCCCCGTTAGGGGCGATGATGGATCCAGGCAGGGGTGGAGCGCAGCGGTGCAATTCTGCCCAAAGCCATTTACACGAAGTTAATGGCGGACGTGAGCGCAAGCAAGGCACAAGCCGAGCAAGCAGCACCGCAGGAGAGCGCACTCGAAGCCGAGCAAGCCGCCGAGCCGAGCGCATTCGCAAAGGCTTTTGAGCAGATGAAGAGCAAGCACCCCGATGCCGTGTTGCTTTTCCGCATGGGTGATTTTTATGGCTCATTTGGCGAGGATGCAAAGACATTGAGCGAGGTTTTAGGCATCACCCTCACACGCACAAGCGCAAAGGACATTACCGCCCAACAAGCCGCTTTTCCTGCCGCAAGCCTCGACCGTACCCACCAACGTTGCCCATCTTCGTCTTTCATTTGCTCTCATGAGCACCATTCTCATAATTATGCTGATTTTTCGAGATTGCATCCAGTTTGCGTTCCATTTGATCCAGTTTCTCCATGACCTCATTGTTATTATCCTCAGCCATTGAATCGACAAAGATAGAATTCACAAACGACATGCCTATCATTCCGCCCACGAACATAAGAATAGAGAAGAAACAACGTGCAAATACACCCATATATTGGCCTCCATTTTCTGCTATTGCTTCAGGAAACTCATACCATCCCTCAATGGTGAAAAGCCGAAAAATGCTATATAGACTCACGGCAGGATTGCCGAAATATTCCGGGGTTATATCGCCAAACATGGTTGACGATATTATGGAAAAAACAATCATAAAAACCATAAAGCCGATTAGCACCAGCGGAGAGGCCTTGATTGCCAACTTTATGCCACTCAGAAGTTTGTCTATATTAGGGATAAAACGTAGCAACCTGAACATCTTGAATAGTCTTAATGCACGCAAGGCAAGTATAGGACTCTTTACCATGGTTTGTCCCATAAACAGACTTGCTAAAGATGGCAATGCTATTAGTAGCACTATAAAATCAAATTTATTCCATCCCGAGCGCCAATATTTTTTCCATCCAAAAGTTTTGATTTTTGCGATTGCCTCAAATACAAACACAAGAGTAAAAAAGGCATCAGAAATTTCAAAAAAAGTCACTTGAGGCCAAAAACCGCTCATAAACACAATGGTGGTGTTGAGCACTATAGCATAAAATATAATTCGCTCGTCACAGAACAACCTCTGAATATTTTTCATTCTACAACTAATTTAAAGCAACCGATATCATTTTAGCACATAAACCATCCCCCCCCCAACAATGCCAGAGATAAAAATCGTCGTTTCATAAGAGTTATTTTCGTCGTTTCCTTTTTGGTTTACCGAATATCAGTTGCCATAGCCACCGCCCGAGTTTGGCGTTCAAGCCCATACGTGTGGTGGGAATGCCGGTGGTCGTAGCCACCTTGCGCTTGAGGGTGCTGATACCCAGCATGCGCTTCCACGAGAAGTTGAAATATAGTCCTCTGAATATTCTCATACTACAGTAACAGGAGACACAGAGCGAAAATCAGTATTGTGAAGCATCCTCCACACGCACAGCCTTTTTTTTTCTTTAGCCATCTCTATCTTTAGCCTTCTCTTCCGTTATTTATTTGCAGCTTTTTAAGCTGCGTTGATACATCTCGATACGTTTCTTGTAGCCCTCGATGACGGAATCGTGACGGGCCGCGACCGATATTTTATCTTTGCGATAACGAGCCTTTCCCTCAGGGCTGCTTGTGCTGCGTATCGAGGCGGCAATGCGGGCGTTATCCTTTTTCTTCTGCTCGCGCTCGCGGGCGATAGCCGCTCGACAGTCCTGTATCGCCTTCTTGTAATGTTCTTTGCTCATGATGGTTACAAATGATTATTACTGCCGCATGGATGGGGCGAGTGTCCCTTCGCCTCACCATGCGACAGTTGGAATTGGATTACTTACTTGCCGTTGATGAAATCGACGAGTTTGCTGCCGAATTGGCGGGTGGTCCAGTTGGTGTCGTACTTAAATCCTATGCGCTCAGCGATTTCACGAAGAGCACCTATGGTGTTGTCGTAGATGCGGTGCACGCTGATGCTGCCCGAATTCTCCACCGTGACGATATACTCGCCACTGATTGCTGATTTCTTTGCCATAATTGAAATGAACTAAAAGATTGTTGATTAATAATTGTCACTCCTTGCCGGCGGCGGCCAGGGTGATGCTGTTGTCGCTGAGCTTGGTGTTGGCGGCGTTAGCCACTTGGACACCGATGCCGTACATCTCGGTAACCTTAGTCTCGAAGTTGCCCACGCGGATGTTGCTACCCACAACGAACTCACCGCCCTTGGCACCTCCCATGAGCGAAGCGAGTGTGGCTTCGTCATCGGCGGGTTGCTTACAGGTCTTGGTGGTGTAAACACGCAGCGTGCATCCGAACGCTTTCTTGAAGTTAGCCTTGAGGGTCTTCACCTTCATACGGCCATCAATTCTGAAATCTGCCATAATAATTACGTTAATGAAATGTTATTGGAATTGTTACTTAACACGATTTTACTTCTTGTTGAGTATAAATGACACTCCAAAGATGACTACAAGTGAAGTGATTAGGTTGGCGAGCAGTAGCCAGATGACCGTACCCAGCGATATTCCACCGCGGACACCAATCACCCACTCGGCGACAATTGCTGCCAAGCAGATGGTGTAGATTAGGGTCTTGTGCTTGCCGATGGCCTTCACATCCTTTGCCCCCTTTTCTGCCGCTTGTTTCTGCTCCTCAATGAGAGTGTCGAAGTCTTGCCCTTCGATGCCAAGTTCAGCAGCCTGCAGCTTGAGCACATCCAGCCTTTCAGCCAGTTTTCCATCTTTGATAGCCCTGAGTACGGCCTCACATAAGATCAGATATTTTGCATTGTTCTTAACCGACATAGTTCTAATATTATTTATGATTAATTATCATTAGTTGGAATTCGGCATCCGAGATGCCAGCCTCGCGGGCGTAAGGTTGCAGGAATTTCTTTTCACTTTCCGTGATGGTCCCATCTGAAGTGGCAATTTGCCACATCCGGTCAAAAGTCGCCCGTTTGGTGTTGTCGCTGCTCTGAACCTGCTTACCCACCAGTCCTGCCGTTGCCGTCAGACCCGGTTTGGCAAGAAGCAGTATCTTAAGCACTCTGATGATAATCGTGCTTCCCGGGAAAGGGACAAATGCGGCCACCGCTTCGGCACTGTTAAGAATATCTTGCAGTGGGATGTCGCGCACCAAATCGGTGATGCTCTGTATGTTGAAGTTACTTGCCATCTTCACTGAAATCTTTTAGTCGTTTGATAAAATTCACAAGTGCCGTGACATCGGTCCCTTTCTCCTTTTGATGCTTGTTGAGGGCATCTATGGAGGCCTGTAGGTTGAGACCCCTCAGCATTCCCTTGACTTTCATCGAGGTGAAGTTTGCAACGCTGTCGGAGGCCGACTGGAAAAACGAGGACACCGCGCCGGTTGCGGTCGTGGCTGTTTCAGCGACTTTCTGTCTTGCGGCGGTCGCTGTTTCTGAGACTTTCTGTCCTGCGGCGGTCGCTGTTTCTGAGACGGTATTCGCCACCTGCGTTGCTGCTTTTCTTAAATTATCCCAAAAAGCCATAATACTTTATGTTTGAGTCCACTCCAAAAAGTACTGAAAACTACTTGAACTACTTTAACTATTTATAAACCATTAATAATGATTTTGTTGATTTAGTTTGTTTTTAGTTGTTTTAGTTTTCTTATATATATGGACTTTTTGGAGTGGGATTATGTTTATTTGCCGATGATCACGAACTCGGTGCGGCGGTTCACCTCGAGCGAGTCTTGCGAGAGAGGCTTCGATGAGCCAAAGCCCTTGGCTTCCAGTCGCTCGGCGGCGATGCCCTCCTTGTTGACGAGGAAGTCGACGGCGGCCTGGGCACGTGCCTCCGAGAGTCGCTGGTTCACGTCCTCGGCGCCCTCGCTCGAGGTGTGTCCCTCGATGGAAAGACGCAGTTCGGGGTTGCGTTGCAGCACTTTCGCCAGGTCGTGCAGGGCGAGTTTGGCATCGTCGCTGAGGTCGGCCTGTCCTTGCTCGAACGTGGCGGTGTTGAAGTTGCGTTCGATTTCCTCGATCTGCTCCACGTAGATCGTGTCATGGACGACGACCTCCTTTTCGACGACTTGCGGCTCGGTCTTGTTGCCGAAGATCAGCCATCCGAGCAGGCCGAGCAGTGCGGCGCCGAGCAGTGCGAACAGCCACAAGGGCAGTCCCTTCTTCTGTTCGCGCACGGGCGGCACATAGCCGTTGAGCATCTCCAGATAGAATGAGCCTTTCTTGCCGAAGCCCTTCTCGGCGGGGTCGAGTTGCGCAATCTCGATGTCATAGAGTTTTGCTTGCTCGATGGTGCGTTCCAGCGACGGCTTGGTCCACATCTTCACCACGCTCACCTTCTGTCCGTCGCCCATGGTGAGCAACTCGTCGTCGGCCTTGAAGTAGCCGTCCCAGTTGGCTGTTGTGCCTTTCTCTTCGGCGGGGATGAAAATCTCGGCCGTACCCTTGTCGGGGTTGAGCGAGTTGGGAAACGCCTGGCGGATGTCGTCCAGCGTGGCGTGGGGGTACATTGTCATGTAGGCATGCATGATGCCCAGTGCGGCGCGGTTCTGCGCCTTGGCGTAAACTCTGATTTTGTTTGCCATTGCTCAACTTGGTATTGTCCTCTCGAAAATTCCCGGCAAATGATTTCTGCTCACGTAAAATTTCGTAAACTTATCGTATAATGCGTAAATTTTCGGTTTTACGTGGGATTTTCGTGAGGTTGTTAATATTGCGGATTCAGAAGGCGAGTTCCAGGTCGGGTTCGCTCTTGACCATGTCACAAAGCAGCATGATGGCGTTGTCGCGCTCAATCTTGAGCGCCTGGGCGGTTTCCATCAGGTTGCCGATCTCCTCGCAGGTGAGAATGCCGTCACAGAGTGCGATTTCCATCATCGCCTCGAAGATGACGCCGGAGTCCTCTTCGGAGACCTTTGCCGCATGGTCGTTCATGAATGCCGTCACGGCGTCGCCGTCGAGGGCGTTCAACTCGTCGACCGCCGCCTTGACCTTGTCGCTGAGTTCGCCGGCATTGATGCCGAGTGCCTCGGCGATGTCGGCCACACTGGCCTGCTCCAACTCGCTGTACTCACCGTCGCACCACACCATTGTGGCAAGCAACGAAGCAAAAGTGGTGATATCTACTTTCATAATCGGATGAATTAACTGAATAAACTGCTTGCGAAACTTGCCAGACGTTGAGCGAATGAATTCTTCTTACCTCTCGCTGCGCGTGCTTTCGCCATGCGCTCGGCGACAGCCTTACCCTCCTTGGTACGCTTGTCGATCTTGCCTTCTTTTGTTCTCTTGAGTGCCATATCTGTTATCGTTATTTATTGAATCAACCGGCTTGGCCTTGGCCAGGTCCTACAAATTACTTCGCGTATTTTGACTTGAGCACCTCCATGTCCTTCTTGGTGGCGTTCTTGGGAATCTCGGGGAGTTTGGCCAGAGTCATCTCGTCCAGGGCGAGCACCCAGTCGTCGGCCGAGGCGATCTTGATCTTCAGTCCGAACTGGTCCAGCATGTCCTTGATGAAGCCTGCCACGGTCTTGCTGCTGCGGCACTCATAAGCACCGGTAGTGCTCACCAGGTCCGCGACCTTCTCGCTGCCCGTGCAGCGCTTGTTGCCGTTGTACACACGCAGAGTTCCGCCGAACTCTGCCTTGAATCTCTCACACAGGGTGGACACCAACAGGCGTCCGTCAATCTTGATCTGCATAATATAAGTAGTTCAAGTGGAAATATTAGTGGTTATTGAAAAAAATTACCAATCTTGCGGATTACTTTAGAGGCATCGTCGTCGTCATCGTCGTCGTCATCGTCGTCATCATCGTCGTCATCGTCGTCATCATCGTCGTCGTCATCATCATCGTCGTCATCATGGTCATGGTTGAAAAAGACATTGCCCATATCGCCCATATCGCCCATATCTTTGCCGCCACTCAAGATCCATTTGAATACTAATTTGAACGGCAAGATTAATATCAGGAAAGGAAGTTTTATTATGAACCAAATGGCTTTAAAAAAACCTTTGATGATCTTACCCAAACAGCCGCTTCCGGATTCGCTTGAATCCGAATCGCGATAAGCGTAATTCCTACCTTCTCTGGTACGCCTGTCGATTTTGCCTTCTTTTGTGAATTTTAGTGCCATAATGATGTTAGGAATAAAGAGTGTTATTAATGGTGTTCAATTAGTCTCAAACGACTGGCCGGCGGTCGTTGCCGTTGAACACGCGCCAGTGGTGCAGCAGTTTGTCCAGGTATGCCTCATTGGAGCATCCGGCAAACGGCCGTCCGGCGTGGGCCAGCGCCTGCAGCACCTGCTTGTTGAACGCCTCGCTGCTCAACGGTTTGCCCGTGGTGTCGGCGTCAAGCCGGACGTTGCGGATAAACCGGCAGTAGTCGTCCCTGCCGAGCAGCAGCGAGAGGTTGCCCTCGTTGAACTTGCCCATGCGCCACAGGTAGGCGTCGAGCACATCAAACTGCTGGAAGCCGTCGAACAGCCGCTCGTCGGCAAACAGTGCGTTGCGCAACTGATTGATGCAGCGCACATACGGCTCGATGGTGGGCGTCTGCGGCAGGCGCTCGACGGGCTTGAGGTTGAGCATGCGGCACACGATGGGATAGGCCTCCTTGGCCAACCGGTCGTAGATGGGGAACCCCTTGGGATAACGTGCGGGCTCCTGCACCAGTTCGTAGTAGGCATACTTGCTGAGCAGCGACATCTGTTTGCTGCCCTCGCACAGGTCCTTCTGGATGCCGTAAGGTTCGTCAAACAGTCGCTTGGTGTCCCTTCCCAGGCAGGCGATGGAGTGGAAGTAGTCGCGAGCCTGGCGCTGAGAGCCCAGCGAGAGTATCTTCTCGGCCATCTCCTCAATCGAGAAGTAACTGTAGGAGGCGTTGGTCGAGTAGAGCGAGTCGATGACGGTGAGCCGCAAGATCAACTGCCCCTTGTTGTACTCGCCCTGCTTGAAGATGGAGTTGATGATTGCCCGTTGGTTCATATAATCGGCTATAGACAAGTCGATTTTCTCCCCGGCAAGTTCATCATGGACGATGTGCTTGAGTATGTCGACAATCAGGTCTTTCATCGCGAGGCGGGTCAACGGTAGATACCCTTTTTGCAGCCGTTTTTCTCACATTGGGCGTTGAAGGCCGCGAGGGTCATCGTGTCGGCCGCACCGCTGGTGTAATACCGCGAGCCAGAGGCGTCGGTATAACACACCTGGGCATAAAGGCCGAACACGGTGTCGAATTCTTTCTCGAGCGTGCCGATGCGTTTGTTGCCGGCGATGGAGATGGTGCCGCCACTGTCGGCGCGGCGCACCGAGGCGAGCGTCTTGCTGCCGTCAATCTGGGTGATTGTCTCGCCTTTCTTGACCTGCTCACGGGCATAACTGTAGAAAATTCCCAGTCGCAGATAGGGGAACTTCTTGTTGAACTCCTTCTGCAGGGTCTCGATCTTCTTGTTGCCGGCTACCGATATGCCGGTTGAGGAGCCTGCCGCGGCCGTTGTGGTCTTGGCCGTAGTGGTCTTCTTGGCCGTTGTCGTTTTCTTGGCCGTTGTCGTCTTCTTGGCCGGAGTCGTCTTCTTGGCCGGAGTCGTTTTCTTGGTAACTGCCATAATCCCGTGTCTTTAAGATTGTTGATGATAAATCACGAGGCTTGTCAAACCAAATGGTCATGCCATCGTAAAAATAATTTTCACAAAAATAAAGTTTCTTGTTCAACTTGTCGTGTTCCATTGCGTTCCTTGTTTTGTTCCATTTCGTTCCACTTTGCAAGTAGTCTGATACTCAGCGTGTTGGGATGGTTGGGCGCGGAGCGGTGTTCCACAGTGTTCCGTGTGGCGTTCCAAACGGTTCCTTTTTATTCCATTTGGTTCCATTTGATATTCCATTTCGTTCCTTTTTGGGGAAACGTCAGTTTTTTAGGTTCAACAATCGCTCCACTCAAAAAAAATAGGTAATTTTGCGCTACGATAATTCTTACTACTGATAGAAACTGTGAGCACCGACGACTATACCGAATCCGGACCGGTGACGACCGATGACATCGAGGGCGTTTCGTCCGCGCTGACCAACGTCCAGCCAATCGCCACGCGCGGCCACAACACGTTGTGGCGCGCCATGCGTCACGGCCGCTGGTGGCTGCTCAAGGGCATCGCCTTGCGCTATGCGGCCGACGAGGCGCACCGCCGCATGCTCGTCAAGGAGTTCGAGACGATGATGCGCCTGCAGCATCCGGGCATCGTGCAGGCCCACGGGCTGGAGAACGTGCCCGAGTTGGGGCCATGCATCGTCATGGAATGGGTGGAGGGCATGACGCTCAAGCAGTGGCTTGCCGACGGCAGCCATAGCGCCGGCGAGTGCCGCGAGGTGCTGCGCCAGTTGCTCGACGCCGTGGAGTACATCCACCACGCGGGCATCGTCCACCGTGACCTCAAGCCGTCTAATATAATGATCGCGCGACTGGGCGGACAGGTGAAGATTATCGACTTCGGACTGGCCGACGCCGACAGCAGCGCGACGTTCAAGCAGGCCGCCGGCACCCGGGGCTACACCTCGCCGGAGCAATTGGCCGGCGGCGAGCCGGACGTGCGCAACGACATCTATAGCCTGGGCGTGATCATCGGCGAGTTGGAACCGCTCGCCGCACGCTATGACGGCGTGGTGAAACGCTGCACGGAGCCGATTGACAACCGCCCGGCCGACGTGGCCGAGCTGCGCCAACTGCTGCGACGCGCCGACACCCAGCGCCGCGCGCTGGGCGCGGTGCTCGCCGTCGCGGCATTGCTGCTGACCGGGCTGCTGCTGCGCTATTGGCTCCTCCCGCCGCCCGTCAACGAGGAGGCGGAAGTTATGACAAACGGTGATGTCGCCCCTACGATGACACCGCCGGACACTGTTGCCGCGGCGCCAACGGACGATGCCGCGGCGCCACCGGTCGTTGCCCCTGCGCCACCGGCACCCACTCCAAGCAGCACCGCTCCCGCCATGGCGGGCGGGGAACGCGTCCCGGCCACTGACAACGCCGTGGAGAAAGCCGTTGCCGAGGGCATCAAGCGCCTCCGGAGCGGTTTCCCGAGCGATGAACTGCGGCATCACCTCGACACGCTGACCGATATCAGTTACATCAATCTCGACCTCACCTACGGCGGCCTCCACATCGTCAAGGCCTACCTTGAGGAAGTGGGGCCGAGCCTGACAGAGGCGCAACGGTCGATGGTGTCGGCGGCCCTGTATGAGCACGCCGGCCAGATATTCGAGACCGAAGTCTACGCCCGCATATTGCCTAACAGCGACATAAAATGAAATCAAAGATATGGAGAAAGAAGATTTAATCAAAGGACTCATGCGCCAAGTGGAAGACGCATTGCACCGCAAACTCACGACACCCAAAGACTTTGACGAAGCGTGCGAGAAGATTGAGCGCCGCACCCACGAGCGGCTGAGCCGCACCACGCTGATGAGGATGTGGGGCTACGTGCGCGAGCCGGTCGAGCCACGGCTGTTCACCCTATCGACGTTAGCGCGCTTCTGCGGCTACAGCGACTGGGAAAACTTTGTGGAGCAATTCTCCTGCGACGGCGACCAGCAGAGCAACCCGCTGGCCGGCGACAAAATCGATGTGCTCGAGAATCTCCATGAGGACGACGTGGTGACGTTCACCTGGCAGCCCGGCAGACTGATGAAGACGCGCTACCTGGGTAACGGCCGCTTTGAAGTGATCTACAGCGAGAAGACGCGGCTCCGGCGCGGCACCACGTTCCTCTGCTTCCTCGTCATCCGCAACGAGCCGCTCTTTGTGAGCCAAGTCACGCTCGACGGCACGTTGATTGGCGCCTATGCGTGCGGCAAAGTGAATGGAGTGCAGTTTGATGTCTCCCCCGCCCGCGAGACACCCAAATCGCCACCACAAGATTCCTGAATACCGGAGTTAATAATCTCAGGTGAGTCTATTAACAACTTTTTTTGTAACTTTGCACCATGAAACAAAGCGGAACAGTGATTAGGAGCACGGGCAGTTGGCAGGAAGTGCGGCTGGACGACGGACGGTGCAACCTCTTCGAGGTAGCATTTCCTTTCGTGCCGTCACCCCAGGTAGTCGCTTCGCTCCAACCTGGGGTTCTTGTAAAACCTGCTTCGCAGGTTAGTGCAACCTGCCGCGGCAGGTTGTGTCGCCTCTGTCCGTTTCTGTCGCCCTTACAGGGCTTTGTTTGAGAAAAAACTCACACCATAGTCACGGGGGCTGGCGCCCCCGCCTAGGAGCTGTCGCCCCTGACGGGGCTCACATTTGTCGCCGCTTGCGGCCACGCCAAGGCGAGGCCCTACTATCGTGAACCGTCCCCGTGATAGATAGATTTTTGAAGGATTTCCCACGCGGCAGCGTGGCCGTCTGTGGAGATTGCCGATTGCTAATGAGTCAAGATGGCGGTGAGGATGGCGTTCACGTCGCCCACGTCCACATGGCCATCCCGCTCATTGTTGAGGCAGAAGTGGTGGCCAGGGTGGTGGCTGCAAACGAGAACCGCTTAACGGACGATGAACTTGCGGCCGTCGCGGATGTAGATGCCTGGCACGGTCGGGTCGGCCACGCGGCGTCCTTGCAGGTCGTAGGTTATGCCGTCGCCCTCGGTCGGTCGCCCGGTCTTGACATCGGTGATGCCGGTCTCGACAGTTACGTCGCTCGAGATGACTTGGCCGATGAGGTTCTGGAAGTCGTAGTCGTAGGTTGACCGTTGACGGTTGACGGTTGACCGTTTTATGAAAGGTTGACCGTTGACCGTTGACCGTTGACCGTTGACGGTTGACGGTAAACCTTTCACGCTCCACGGCTCTTTGAGTTCGAGAGCGACGGTGACGGTGTACTTGTTGCCGTTCACAAATGCCGGTGCCGTGCCTGAGTAGTCGGTTGCGAGCGTGAGGCTCTGGCCGCTGTTGTCGTGCCAGCCGCGCAGGGTGCCGTCGAAGTAGTAGCCGGTGACTTTGACCACTGCCCCCGCGGCGGGGATATCAAAGCCGGCAGCCAAGTCGATTGCCGCGATGAGGCTCTCGACATCGGTGATGTCGCCGGTGGGCGTGGCGGTGACCGCGCTCAGCGCCGGTGCGGTGGTGGCGTTGTCAAGCGTGGCGACTGTGCTCACGAGCGCGTCGCCCACGGTGAGGCCGGTGGCGTCCATGTCGAGGCGAGCCCAGGTGCCGGCCTCATCGGTGACGTAGGCATGCCGGTTGTCGTCGCTCACGGTGACCACGCGCAGTGCGCTGCTCACGTGGTACTCGTTGCCCTCATCGAGGGTGAGTACGGTGGCGAGCGTGTAGGCGTCAAAAGGTGCCTCGTCGCGCAGGTAGCCGCCCTCGCCGGCGTGCGCCATGGCGACGTCGGTGTTTGCCTCGTCGTAGGTGGTGCCGTCCTGACCCACGATTGACGTGCAGTTGTAGAACATGTTGTCAGATGAGTCAACGTTGCTCATGTCCCAGCCGTTGCCGATGAAGACCGCCTGCAGCCCTGTGCAGCCGGCGAACATCGCCGTGGCGTTCTTCACAGTCGAGGTGTCCCAAGTGCTCAGGTCGAGGCTGCCAAGACTCGTGCAGCCGGCGAACATACGGTAGAAGTCGCCAATGTTACTGGTGCCGCTGTCCATGCTCGAGAAGTCCCAGCCGGAGACGTTGAGGCTCGTCAGCGCGGTGCAGTTGTCAAACATATTGTTGAACGCCATACCGCTCGAGGTGTCCCAACGGCTAAGGTCGAGGCTCGTCAACGCTTCGCAATAATTGAACATATAGGTGAAATAGGTGTTGTTCGCCAAATCAAGGTTCTCGATGCCGAGGATTTCCTCAAGGGCGCTGCAGTAGCGAAACATCCCGCTGGTTGTGGTCACGCTCGACGTGTCCCAGCCTCTCAGGTCGAGGCTCGTCAACTTGTCGCATCCGCCAAACAAATCAATCATCCTCTCAACCTTGCCTGTGTTCCAGCGGCTCACATCGAGGCTCTCTAACGAGTTGCAGCCGTAGAACACGCCGCCCATGTTGGTCACGTTGCCGGTGTCAAAGTTCTCGATGCCGATGATCTCTGTCGTGTTGATGCAGCTCGAGAACATATATCCCATGTTCGTCACCTTGCGCGTGTCGAAGTGGCTCACGTCTATTGATGTGAGTTGTTGGGCGTCGGAGAACATGCTAAACATGTCGGTCACCTCGCTCGTGTCGAGATATTCGATGCCGTCGAGCGTTTCCAGATAGTACAATGAGAACCACTCAACCGTGTTCGTGGGCTTGACGGCAGCAAACGACGGTTGGATTTTCACCGCTGTGGCTTTGTACGACAGCGCGCTCGCCCACGTCGGACCCTCGTAGGTGCCAGTCGGCTCGGTGACCGCTGTGCCGTACCACACGTTGGAAACGGTTACAGGCTCGGTGGCTCCGTCGGGCGTGAACTCGGTGTCGGCGGTGATGTTGGTGTCGCTCTGCAGCAGATAGGCGGTGGTGGTCGTCGCGTCATAGATGACGTAGGGCTGCGTGCCCAGGGCGATGTCCGCGCCGCGGCGCAGGTAGCCGCCCGCGCCGTAGTGGGCGTTGGTTTTGTCGATCACGTTGCTGTCGAGCGTGGTGCCGTCCTCGCCCACGATTGCCGTGCAGCCTGTGAACATATTGCCGGACGAGGTGACGTTGGCGGTGCTCCACAGGTTACTCACCGTGACGCTCTGCAGCCGCGTGCAACCGTTGAACATGCCGCCCATGCTCGTGACGTTGCTCGTATAGAAGTTGCTCAGGTCAAGCGAGGTTAGACCGGAGCAGCCGAGGAACACGCTGATCATCTGCGTGGCGTTGCGGGTGTCGAACCGGCTCACGTCGAGCGTGGTCAGTGCCGAGCAGTTGCGGAAGGCGCTGTTGAAGTTCGTGACATTGATTGTGTTCCAGCGGCTCACGTCGAGCGAGGTCAGTCCCGTGCAGTTGAAGAACATGCCGGCGATGTTGGTCACCTTGCCGGTGTCCCAGCGCGACACATCGATGGTAGTGAGCCGTTTGCAGCCATAGAAAGTGTCCTCCATCGAGGTGACCTTGGCCGTGTTCCAGGTGCTCACGTCGAGGCTCGTGATGTTGTAGCAGTTGTAGAACATATACCCCATGCCGGTGACGCTGGCTGTGTCCCAGCCGCTCAGGTCGAGGGCTCCTAGCGCGCGGCAGTCATAGAACATATAGCCGAAACTGCTACAGTTGGCGGTATTCCATCCTGCGATGTCGCTCTCGATGCCCGCCAGTTGCCGGCAGTTATAGAACATATAACTCATCGACTCGACATTGCGCGTGTCGAAGTTCTCCAGACCCGTGATCTCCGTGAGGTAGGTGCAGTTGAAGAACATGTCATCCATGCGCGTGGCGTTGCTTGTGTCGAAGTGGCTCACGTCGATGCTCCGCAGGTTGGTGCAGTTGTAGCACATATTGTTGAAGAAGTCGGCCTTGCTCGTGTCGAGGTTCTCCGCTCCGATAATGGTGTTGAGCCTTGTGAAGTTGGAGTACCAGCCGTAGAGGTTGGTGGGCTGCACCTCGGCGAACGAAGGCTCGTAGACCACGGTGTAGCACGTGGTGCGCGCCTGCGACCCCCATGCCGGCGTGGTCATGCCGCTACGTCTGCCGGTCACCTGCTCGCCTTTCCACACTCCGCGCACGTAGTAGTTGCCTGTGGGCTCGTCCTCCGGTGTGAAGTAACTTCCCACGGTGATGTCCTCGCTGCGGTTGGTGAAGTAGAGGCGCGTGCTCGACGAGCCGTTGTACTCCACCAGCACCACCATCGGGGTGAGTTGCTGCTCCCGGGCGGTCCACCCCTCGGGGATTCCGCTCGGGCTGTCGGTGGCCCAGCCGGTCATGCCGCGCTTGGTGATGAAGGTGCCCGCGGGGGCGACATCCTCAAGCCAATTGAGGGTGCAGTCCTCGGCGCTGATGTCGGTGGCGAGGCACTCCACGCGGTTGAGGCTTGAGCAGCCGCTGAACATCATCATGTAGCAGTGGTCGGCGAGTGTGGCGGCGGGCAGTTTGGGAGCCGTCGTGAGGCTTGTACAGCCCATGAACATCTCGCTATAGCAGCCGCCGGCGAGTGTCGTGGCAGGCAATGCCGGTGCCTGGGTGAGTGCGGTACAGCCCATGAAGATGCCGTCGTAGCACATCTCGCCCAGCGTGGTGGCGGGCAACGCCGGCGCATTGACCAGGCTGGTGCATCCGAAGAACATGAACGTGTAGGCGCCCATGGAATTGCTCAGGTCGGTCGCCGGCAGCGCGGGAGCGGTCTCGAGGGCGGCGCAGTCGTTGAACATGTCGTCGTAGCAGTATTCTCCCAATGTGGTGGCGGGCAACGCCGGCGCGCGGGTGATGCCGTGGCAGCCGGTGAACATGAACGCGTAGCCGTAGGCCGGCACATTGGTCGCGGGTAGCAATATGTCCTCAGTCGGGTGGTTGCGGATGGTGGTGTTCGGCGACCAGTCGAGCGTACAGAACACGTGGGCGAGGCCGTAGGGGGCCGTGAACGTTTCCTTGTCGGCAAAGGTCTCGCCGCCGATGAGGCTCATCATGTTGCCGTACACCATCACGTTGGCGTCAGCAAGAATGTGAATGCCGTCACCGTACTCGTCGTTGATTGTGCCCGCCGCGCCGCGCAAGCGCAACTTGTCGCCTTGCGCCAACTCAATCTCGATGGGGTCAGCGTTGCTGGCTGTCCAAGTCGCGCCGTCGAGGCTGTACTCCATCGTGAGCGCGCCTGGGTTAATGATGGTAACCGTGCCGGCGGCCTCGGCCTCGAGTGTGAGCGGTCGCTCCTCGGCCGTCAGTGTGGGCTCGGGTATTGGTGAGCCGTTGGCGACGATGGTCCAGCCGCTTGGGCAGTTGCCGCTGTTGCTCATGTTTTTCCACTGGTTGCCGCTCAACTCTGGGGCCGCGATGAGTGTGCCCGTGCTGCTCACGCCCATCAGCCAGCCAGTGGTGGCGTAATTCGCCGAGGTGTTATAGACGGCGAGGCACTTGACTTGACGCAGGCTGGAGCAGTTGACAAACATGTAGTAGTAACAATAGGCGGTGAGCGATTGGGCCGGCAGCGACGGCGCGCGGCGCAGGTTGTAGCAGCCGGAGAACATACGCGCGTAGCAGTAACTCGACAGCGTGGTGGCCGGCAGCAGCAATTCCTTGCTCGGGTGACTGCGCAGGCGACCGAAGCACTCGCCGAAGAGGTAGGCGAACGTGTAACTCTGGCTGAGCGTGGTGAGCGTCGTGTAGCCTGTGGAACTGACGAGGCTCATGACGTTGCCGTAGGCATAGAAGTTGCCGGTCGACTTGATTGTTGTGCGCCCCGACGACGACTGATAGTTGCTGTTGGCGTAGGCGGCGTTGTCGCCGCGCAGGCTCACCTTGTCGCCGGCAGTGAGTTCCACGCTGATGGGGTTCGCGGCACTCGCGACCCATGTGGCACCCTCGTCCACACTGTACTCGATGGTGAGTGCCAGCGGATTGCTGATGTTGATGGTGGTGTTGTCGATTGCCTCAAGCGTCAGCGGTGTCGCCGTCATGTCGTCGGCTCGCGTCGCTATTGCTCCGGCAAGCAGCAGTGCCATCAGTAGTAATAATTTTTTCATCATAGGGGAGTTTCGTTTTTCGTTATTCGTTTTTAGTTTTTTGTGCTGCGAATTTAGCGACAAAAAGCGGCACCGGCAATAGAGCCGGTGCCGCTTTTGACGAAGTGGCCCTCGCGGGTGATAACACTGCCGTTACTCTTGATGAAGTCGCAACATGCGTTTCTCGCAGGGGGCCGGCGCGTGGGCGCGCGGCATGGCCAACCGTTGACGCCTCCATGCTACGTGCTCCATGCTATATGCTAAAGGTGGAGGAGGGCTTCGACGGCGGTTTTTGAGAGGTCGATGGTGAGCAGCGTGCCGGTGGGGGCGCGCAGCGTACATTGCAGCCGCTTGGCGTTGATGCGGTAGATGAGAGTGGCGTTGACGATGGTGCTGCGGTCGGCGCGCACGAAAGCCGCCGGGTCAAGTCGTCGCTCGAGGGCGGCGAGGCTCTCGAGGACCGCCTCTTCGCCGTTGAATGTGATAAATCGTGAGTAGTTGCCGTCGGCGCGGATGGCTGCGATGTCATCGGGTTCGAGAAAAAGGCGCCCGCTGACGGTGCGCAGCGACAGTTTGCCCGGCATCGGCTCTGTCTCGACGAGACCGGCGCGCTCGATGGCCTTGGCGATGGCCACGGCGAGGTCGTTGCGGTTGATGGGTTTCATCAGGTAGTCGACGGCGTTCACTTTGATGGCTCCCATCAGGTAGCGGCGGTCGGCATAGGCGGTAGTGAAGATGACCAGTGGCAGAGGAATGTCGCCGGCTTTGAGTTCGTCAAGCATGGCGATGGTGTCGCGGCCTCGCAGTTGGATGTCGAGCAAGACCAGGTCCGGCCGGAGGCGGGCGATGGTCTGCAGGGCGTCGTCGTAGTTGTCGACGGCGGCGATGACCTCAACGTTGTCGCTGAGTTCCTCGAGTTTCTTGAGCAGGGCGAGCCGCGGCAGGCGCTCGTCCTCCACAACTATTGTTGAGAGTCGTTTCATTTTCGTTAGTTGTTATAATTATCAAAACGGCATGGCCGTTTTGCACACCACTCGGCCGTTTTGCGCACCACTCGGCCGTTTTGCGCATTACTCTTTCAAGTGTTTTGACGGTGGAATGAAAAATTCAGTGGGACGGAGATCTCGAAGCGGGTGCCGGCCGGGTGGCCGGCGTTGTCGGTGAGGTCAGTGACGGTTTCGATGATGTGACTGCTATTTGCTTGATTGTAAAGCGCAATCTGTTCATGCAGGATGCGCAGTCCTTGTCCGGTGCTTCCTCCTTGTGTGGCACATCCGGCGGCCGCGGCTCGACCCACGCCGTTATCGGTGACGCTGACGATGACGCGGCTGTCGCGCTGCGACACGGCCACGTCCACACGGCCGCCCTCGGCCTTGTTGCCGATGCCGTGCTTGACGGCGTTCTGGCAGTAGGTGTACACCACCATCGTGGGCAATAGTGCCTGACGGTCAACACCCTCGTCGATGGTGAGGCTGAATTGGAGTCTGTCGTCAAAGCGCAGTTGTTCCAGTTCGAGGTAGTGCCGTGCATAGTCGAGTTCGTCGTCCACGCTGCGTGCCGGGCGATCAATGTCAATGAGCGTGCGGTTGGCAAACTCGTTGTAGACCTGCAGATAGTGCATCGCGTTCTCGTTGTCGTTGTTCATCAGGAAGTACTCGATGCCGGCGAGAACGTTGCTGTGGAAGTGGGGGATTGCCTTGAGCCGGATGGAGTTGATCTGCAGTCCCTTGAGTTTGGTCTCGCGTTGCAGGTGCTCCAACTGTCTTTGGGCGCGTCGCCGCTCAATAAGTCGTGTGATGGCGGCACCACCTGCCACCAAGGCCAGCACCGCGAGCGCGATGGCCCACCATCGCTTCCACCATGGTCGTGGCTCGCTGATGATGACATCGGCAGGGTTGAGTGCGAGCAGTCGCTCCGGGTTGAAGGAGGTCATTTCCTCCAATCCTGCCAGCCAAACGGTTCCATCCGGTTGCTCGACCATCGGCGCGTTTTGCGGCTCAATCATCGTGAATCCGTTTGTGTGGTCAAAGCGCGCGATGCGGCCTGTGGGCTCGCCGTCGCCATCGAGCCGCGCCACAAGCAGCGTGTTGAGCGTTGCCACAACAAGAAAACTGCGTGGCGACACGTGCAGCGAGCGCACCTCATGTCCGCTGAGCAAGGGTTGCATCGCCTTCAAGTGCTTGATTTCCGCGTTATTAATGACAAACACGCTGTCCACCGTCGCATAGTAGATGCGGCCTTTATCGTCGTGGCTCATGGTGGTGATGATGGCGTGGTCGCCTGCGATAACCTGTGTTGTCGTGCCGGCGTTCACGCGGTAAAGCCCTTTGCTGCCCCCCACCCAGATACTGCCGGTGGCATCGGTTGCGGCACACCACGGCTGATATACGTCGGTGGCAAGAGTGTCAATGGCGCCGCTTGCCGGGTCATATAGCAACAGGCGCCGGCGGCTGCCGATAATCAAGCGGCCATCGGCTGCGGCCGTGACAAAGCGCAGGCGCTCATCGGCCGTCCACTCCACTCGCGCGCCGCTGTCGTCGACCGCGGTAAGGACATTGCCGCCTGCCATATACACGGTGTTGTTCACCCTCGCGCTGCCAGGCGAGAAGTAGTTGCCGGTTTTTATCACATTGGTTTTCCCTGTGATGATGTCGCCGTTCAGAGTGCCCATCACAATCCGCCCATGAGCGTCAACGCCCAACGCACGCGCCAAATCCTCATCCACTATCTTGTGGTTGACAAACTCGGTGTCGTAGAAAAGGTAGATGCCTTGATAGGTGGCCGCCCAGAGGCGGTCCCAGCGGTCGACCATGATGGCGCGAATGAGGTTGTAGCCGGTCGTGAGAGGTTCCACCTCGTGCCCGTCATAGCGGTAGATGGTGTGTGCGTCGGCAATGAAGATTGTGCCGTCGCTTCGTTGCCGTGCCACCAAGCCATAGTCCGGCGCGGCGAAGTCATAGGCCGTGAGTTGCGATAGACTGGTGCCACTCACGCGGTAGATGCCGTCACCGGCGAAGGCGAGCAGTTTGCCCTGCCATCGTTGTAGGCAATAGATATTATTCTTGTCACTGATTACCCGTGGGTTTCCATTCTTGGCAACGTACAACCCCTGGCTTGTGGGAATATATATCGTCTTGTCGCTGTCAACAAACAGTTTGCGGTCAGGCTCCATCAAGTCAAGCACATCCGACGCGCCCCACTGGGACGGTTCTTCTGTTTCACCACTTGCCGCTGAAACAGAAGAACCGTCCCCGTGTTTCACCAGCCTCCTGTTCCTCTCATCGCGGTCTTCAAGCAGAATGAGGCTATCCGGCAAGTCCACGCTGTTGAAATTGTTATAGAGCCACGAGCGGTCGGGAGCGTATTGCGTAGGCGTGGCCTGCTCGCCGTCCACCGTCCACATCCTCACAAATCCCAAGGCCGTCACCTGGCCGCGCGGCCCACGTTTGAAGCCCACGATGTTCTCGCGCTTGCCGCGCAGGTAGGGTCTCAGCGATATGCCGTCATAACGTGCGAAGCCCGACAGTGTTCCCACCCAGATGTAGCCACGGTCGTCCTGCCACAACGCTTCTGTCTGCATCTGCGGCAGTCCGTCGGCGGTGGTGAACCGGCGGCAACTCACCTCGTCGACGACTGCATCCGCAGCCGCCACGGTTAGTGTCGTCGCTATCAGTATCGTTATGAATAATATCGGTCTCATAAGCAAGCAAATCATTTGTTCATGCAAAAATACTACATTCCTTTTTATCGCACAAGTTTTGCGTTATAGCCTTTGACTCTTTCATTATCTCGTCAATACTATCAGACTTCTCGTCAACAATAGCGGCGGTTTTATCAATAATTAACGACTAACGTCAGGTTTAGAAGAAAACAAGGACAACAAGGACAAGAGATAATTGTCGTTGTCCTTATTGTCCTTGTTTTCTTAGGAATAAATCGGGTTGCGGAGTTCAGCGTGATATAAGGTGATTGAGGCAAGAGATTGTGGCAAGTGCTCCGATGGGGAGGAACGCTACGTTGCCCACCTGCGGCACAAAAGGCCAGGCGACAAGCGCCACGAGCGGCATCGCTCCCGCAATGGCGAGCACGATTGTCTTCCACCGGCTCCTCCCAAAGGAGGAATGACCGGTTTGGAAAGTGGCGATGGCGGCAAGCAGGTAGATGGGGTTTAACCACAACAGGTTCCAGTTGGGTGAGGTGGCCTCGTGGGTGGAGACAAACACGAGATAACACAGCAGGCAGCCAAGCAGGCCGAGCACAATGAGAATGACGGTGTCCAAAATGTGAAGCAGGTTTCTCGTTTTTCGTTGTTCGTTTCTCGTTGTTCGACGTGATGCGTAAAACGAGATACAAATAACTGCTAATAGCAAGAAACAGAGCACAGTCACGGGGTGGAGGAACCATGGCGTGGGTGGGAGGACGGTGCCATCGTCGTTGCCGTCAACCATGACGCGCGTGCGCGCCACCAGTGGGACACGGTGTCCGTCGCGCTCAATGGTCGCGCCGTCGATGGCGTGCATCAGTTGCATGGGCACAAACATCGCTTCCCGTCCCGTAATGGGCTTGTCGATCTCGCTGCCGAGGGCGAGGTCAATGCCGAGGCGTTCCCATGGATAGTTGCGACAATACCGGTGGATGATGTCGCGCAGGGTGATGGTGGTGGTGTCGGCCTCAAGGGGGGAGTAGCGGATGTCACCCACGACACTCTCCACCATGTCGCGAGGACGGGTGGAGCAGTTATCGCCGAAGTACCGGTAGCGGTATGTGCGGTTTTCCGGGGCTGAATTGGCGATAAGCGCGGTGGCAAGCGCCGTGGCCTGCTCTTGAGTGAGGTTGAGATCCTGCTCAACCATCTTGCGGCCATCCATACCCATGGTGGCGTAACTTGCCGGCACAGCCATGCAGAGGTAGTCGGTCTCTCCGGCCACAAATCGCGCTGTAAAGTTCGGTGCCTCAAAGTTAAACACTCCGTAGTTAAAGTAATAGTCGAAGTCGCTGCCACGCGTTACACGCAGTTCGGCGTGCCCGTAAAGTTCAAAGATTTCGCTGCCGGGCATGAAAGTGACGAGGCTCACGCGGACTGTGTCTATTTGAGCCGACGCCATCAGA
Source organism: uncultured Porphyromonadaceae bacterium (assembly GCA_946187345.1). Classification (GTDB taxonomy): domain Bacteria; phylum Bacteroidota; class Bacteroidia; order Bacteroidales; family Muribaculaceae; genus Sodaliphilus. The sequence goes on from CAMHQD010000023.1 coordinate 24,488, forward strand.
GCCGCGAAGCAAAGTATGGTGGATAACGAGAATAAGCGCTTCATTATAAACTAAAATATCGGGGCGCAAAGCGGCCAAGCCGCTTTGCACTGTAGTCTTTTAACAGATTAATTGATTAGAGTCTGAATTCCACGAGTCGGCCGTCGACAAAGTTCAGGTAACTGCCGCCCTCATAGAGCCACCGCTCGTGCAGGCCGCCGCGGTCGGGCACGGTCACGACGCGTGCCGGCGCACCGCGTGACAGTCGGCACTCACCCTTTGTCATGCCCTCGGCCAGTTCGCCGCGGGTGATGAGTGTCCAGATGGCATCGTTAATCTCACGGTGGCTCTGGCGGGGGTCGCTCTCGCTGAAGAGCGATCGCAAGTCCCTGCCTGGCATAATCATAGTGCCGTCGCTCATCCACAACATCGCCTTGGCGCCGTTGTCCTCAACAGTGAACAGCACTCGCAGTGGCAACACTTTGTTGCCCGGTTTCACCGCCGTGATTGTGACCGGAATGTATTGTCTGCCGCGAGCCATTTGGCCGTTTGTGGTGTCGTACCAGATTGGCGTCATCACCCAAAGCCGCTTGCCGCGCAGCATCGTGTCAACCGCCTTTACCATATCCAAGTCGATGAGTAATGGCACGCGGTAGGTTGGACCAAGCGCGTCAAGTGTTTTGCCGGTAGGGTAGTTGTACTCGTGCATGCCATCGGTGAAGCGTAGCGTCACGGCGTTGTTGCCCATGAGCGCATCGCCCGTGGTGTAGCCAATATATGTCATTGTGCGCCCTTCAAGGGCCACTGTGTCTATGTCAAATGTTGTCGGGCGATTGAACAGCAGGCGCGCCTGGTTGTCAGTCACAATGAATTGCTTGTCGCGGGGCGTCCATGACGCGACACTGTCGTGTGACGCGACCAACGGCTTCGGGGCCGTTCGTTCGGCGCGCGACAAAGCCTGCTGCACATCGCCTGATGTCACAGGGGGCGTGCTCTCAACGCCAGTGAAGCAGCCGTTGAGGATTGTCGGCAGCGGCAGCATTGTCGCGCACGCTATCAGTATGCTCTTGAGATTTCGTGTCATTGCTTTTCGCTTTGGGTTTGCGGCGCAGGTGCAGCAGGTCCCACAAGTTGTTGAAGTCGTTTTTCCACACGATGCCCACGCCCTGGGTGGTGAGCGCGTTGCGCAAGTAGTAGTTCTGGTCGTTGAAGTGGTTGTAGGCCTTCAGTCGCAGTGTGCCGCGGGCATTGAGCAGATATTCGATGTCAAAGTCGCCGATGAAATTTGACATCTGTGTGTTGTAGGTGTTGTCGCGGTAGCCGAAGTTGCCGTTGAACAGCAGGCGGTTGTTGAGCAACTGGCTGGAGAGCGCGAGCTCCACCTCCACGTCGCTGAAGTCACCGCGCGCGCTGCGGAAGTTGGGCGATATTGTCCAGTTGTCGCTGATTTTGCCGAGCATTGACGACAGTTGCGATGAGATGGTGCTCGATGCCACGCTGGTGAGCTCATTGCCGGTGCGCTCGGTGTTTGTGTACTCGGGCGTGTAGAAGCGGTTCAACGCCAGCAAGTAAATGATTTGCTGGTTCATCATCACGTCTGTGCCGATGATGGCCTTGATTTTGGCGATTGCGTCGGTGGTGAGTGTGGGGAACTCGAGGTCGAAGTCGATGTCTGGCTGGGACATCTGTCCTTGAGCCTTCAGCACGGCATGCACGGGAACGCTCGTGCGCTGAATCTCCTTGTCATTGGCGAAACTCTGGTCAAGGTCCCGCAGATTGGCATTAGTGCTATAGACGGCGTTCAAGTCAATCGTGGCGGCATACGGGTCGCCCTGGAAAGTGATGCTGCTGCCGTCGCGGATGATAAAGTCCTTCACGATGATGTCTTGCAGGGTGAAGTTATAGTTGCCTTTCTGCAGCGTGTAAGTGCCGTAGATGTTCATCTCATCGTTGTTGTTGTACGTCAAGCGCATATTGCCGCTTCCCACGGCCTTGATTTGGTCTCCGCCAACCGGGTCCATCACGATGACAAGTTGCGCGTCGGGCGTGATGTCTCCCTGCAGGTCTATACTGAACGCTGTGGGAGGTCCGGCTGCCTTTGGCTGGGCCAGCGCCAAGTGCCGGCGAACGCTCTCGGGAACCGTGTCGGCCTCGGCTTCTCGTTTGATTGCGAGTTGCTCGTGGTTCTTGCTGCGGTAGGTGATGAATTTGTATTCGGTGGCATCCTTGCGGTTGCTCATGACAAACGTGAATTTGCTGCCCGGACGGCTGGTCATGTTCACCTTAATATCTACCGTGCCGGGGGCACCCGTGACAAATGCGGCTCCGTTGCAGTACACCGTGCCCCACCACACGGGATTGATACTCTCGTTGGTGTCATAGCATAGCAGGTTCTCGGCGTCAGTGACGCCAAAGTTGAACGTCGGCTCGTGGAAGTTCTCGTGGCGAAGCCATCCGTTCAGGCGGGCGGTGTGCCCCTCGCGGTCTAATATGGTGATGCCGTCAATGGCGATGAGGCCCGGCTCGATGTGCACATCCTCATTGCGGCACGAGTAACGCACGTTGGTGAAGTCGAGCAGGAAGTTGAGCGTGTCGGCATGAATGTCACCCTTGAGGTTGATGTCCTTGAAGGTGCCGTAGAGCGTCGCTTGTCCGCTGACGTGCCCTTGAACATCACGGGCGAAGGCTTTCATAAACGGCTTCATGAACGCTACATTCGCCTTGTGGGCGTCAAAGTCAAGCGATAACGAGTCTCCGCCAATATAGATCGCGCCATCGATGACCGATGTCGCGCCATTTTGCTGCTTGATGTCGGCGTGCAGCCCGACGGCTTTCTCATTGTGGCGCCACTGTGCCGTGATGTCGGCGTTGCCCATGTCGGCATCATTGTAACTGATGTGCTCGACGTGCAGGCCCGGCGTGTAGAGGTTCGGCGTGCCGCTAAAGACATCAGCGGCATAGAATTTGCCGGTTGCGCGGCCTCCAAAGTCAACATTGTTAATAGCCAGTGTGTCAAAGATATAATCGAGGCTCATATCGCCAAGGTCAAGGCATAGCAAGTCCTCGGGGTCGTGTGAGATCACGCCATCGATGTTGACGTACTGGTCGTCGTGGTATCCATGCAGATTGTCAATAGTGATGTGTCCCTTGTTGATTGTTACTGTGGCCGGGTCAATAGTCCACACTGTGTCGTTGAACGTCACGTGTGACGGTTTGATCGCAACCAGCCCGCCGATAGCACCGTCATCGCCACGTTGCATGGTGGCATCAATGTTGAGTTCACCGCTATAGTCGCGGTCGCGTTGCATTGCCCATGAGAGAGTAGTGGCGGCCCGTCCATCATCTAAAGTCCCCTTGAGAGTTATGGGAATTTGTCCCTTCTTGTGTGGTAGGATAGTCGCGATTTTGAGGTCAAAGCCGCTCGTGCTGTCGGCATCGAGAGTAACACGTGTCCCCTCAATCACACGCTTCCCCTGCAGGAGATATGGCACATTGACTGCCATGTGAGCCAAGCCCTCATGGTCATTGATTGTCACCTCGATTTCGGCGGCGTCAAGTAGCGTTACCGGTAGGTTGAGCAGGCCGTAGAGCCGCTCGCTGGGTGTGACCCGCAGTCGCAGCCTCACGTCATCGGCGGTGTCGGCAAATGTTGGGCTTGTGAATAACTGTGGCAGGGCGCCGGCCAAATGCTGACGCACGGTGCCCACTAAGCCCTTGTAGGTGAAGTGGCCCTCGACAGTGCCGTTGGCAATGTCGCTGTCGATGGTGATAACGTGGCCGTTTCTCTCTTCGGTGACGGCTGTGACGTGTAGCGCGTCAAGAGCAAGAGGCTTTTTCCCGTCGCGCTCGAGCCGCACGCCCATCAGATTAAGGTCACCGGCAATATCGTCAATCGTGCTTCCTCCCACGTCGGCGCTTACTGCTCCGCTGAGCGTGCTGGACGCCCATTGCCGGTTGGGGAGTCCGGCCGGCAGTTTCAGCCGCTCGATATTAACATCGGCCTGTAGGGATTTTTCCTGTCCTTTGCTGTGGAAGTTTCCGTCGATAGAGAATGAGGCATTATCGCCATCAGCGCTAACGCCACCTTCCAGAGTGGCACCATTGAAGGTCAAGTCGGCATTGATGTTGTCATACCGAGTGCCGTAGATGTCGATATGGTCAATGTTAGCCGAGAGTATTGCATTGTCAATTCCCGACATTGCGCTTCCCGCCTTTTTATTAGTCTTGATGTCAAAATCGGCATCTAACGCTATCTCGTTGAGTATGTCGGCTCGCGATAGCAGTTCACCAATCTTCACTCCCGGACTGATGATGTGCCCTTTGACGCTGTTTTTGTCTTTCACTTGGCCGTTTATGGAGACCTTGCCTAATTCGGTCGTGGCATCGGCCGTGAGGTCAAAGTCGCGCGTTGTGCCGTGGAGCGTGGTCTCGAGAGAAGTCTGTCCCAATCGGCTGATTATGTTGCTCACCTGCGGCTTGATGCTGGCGAAATTGCTGATGATGGGGAGTAGGCGTCGAGAGTCGGTTGTGATGTTAAGTCGCTCGATGTCAATGTTGGCATTGTCTAAACTGTTCGGGACCCCGTCTGGCGATGTGAGACTGCCGCGCGCGTCAATGGCAAGCGAGCGGTCGGCGGCTTCCACAGCAAGGTTGTCGAGTGTGATGCCACCGTGTCCATCGTGTGCGATGTCGAGAGCGACTCGCATGGGTGTGGTGAGTGATGACAGGCGGCGGTCAAATGGCGCGAAATCAGCCGGTGTGATTTTCACTTCATCGGCGAGGGTGAGCCTCACGGGTAGAGTCGGCAGATCTTTGCCGAGGGTCTTGAGTGAGGGATAGTGCAGGTCAAAAGTGTCAATGGCCACATGGCTGCGCGGCAAGTCAATGACAAGGTCGGTGACGTGCAACCGCGTGCTGTCGAGCGTGGCCGCAAGCGACAGGCGCTCCACCGTCAAGCCGTTGCGCTCGTTCAGAGCGATGCGCTTGACCTCAAACGCGAAGTCGTCATTCTTGATGCGTGGCAACAACACGTCGGCCCGCAAGTTCTCAATGGCTATATGGTTCGGGTCAAAAATGCCGTCCGGGCGGCGTGGCTCGCTAAGCACATCATAGGAGAGCCGTGCCTGCCGCAATACCACGTTGCGTGCCTCCACGTTAAAGCGTTTTGGTGGACTGCCGGGCTTGGGCTTGAGCAGGTCAATGATGAATTGCGCGTTGAGGGGCGCGTCAGGTGTGTCACGGCGCACGGTGATGTCCACGCCAATCAGTTCGGCATATGACAGCATCACGCGGCCATCGGTGATTAACGGCCACAGGTCGATGCCGGCGCCAACGCGCGCGGCACGCAGCAGGTCGCCTCCCTCGCGGTCAGCGATAAGCAGGTCGCTGATGGCGACACGGGTGAACGGCTCGATGTCGAGCCTGCCGATTGTAACCTCTGTACCCAGATATTTGCCGGCCTCGTCCTCCACCCGCGACTTCACTTTATCCTGTACAGACGGCAGCGACAGCAACACGTAGGCAAGCAAATAAACGCCCACGGCGAGCACAATCCCTGTCACCAGGACTGCCCGCAGCACGTTATATACCTTCTTGCTCGCTGTCGCCATTTAATTGCTGATTGTCGAGATTTTTCTAACAAATGGCAAAATTACAAAAAAATCTCGGAAGACATTAAGGTCAGTAAAGACAATTTTCATTATCGGCTGAAACTACCGGTGTGACATAATGAGTGTGGTGATCACGGCGAAGTGGTCGCTGAGTTTGTCGGGAAGCACACGAGTTTCCACGATCTGCCACCGCGACTTGGGTCGCGCGAGGATGTAGTCGATTTTTTTGCTTGGCGATTTGACGCTGAATGTAGGCTCAGGACCCGTGCAGTCAAGCCAGCAGGCTGTGAGTGACCGCATCGCGTCGTCGTCGGGTGTGGCGTTGAAGTCGCCGGCGATTATCGCGGGATACCTGGCGTGGGCGAAGAGCGCGTTGACAAATCGCGCCTGCTCCACACGGCTCAGACTGTCGAACGCCTCAAAGTGTGTGCCGGCGACAATAATCGTGTCACCGCCCGGCAAGACGAATGTGCCCTCAATCAGCACCCGCTGCTCTTTGGACGCGACCGGGTGTGGCAGTTTGTGGTTGCGCGCCTCGACGAACGGGTGGCGGGTGAGCAGGCCGATGCCGTAGAGGCCGCCACTGAACTCTATCGCCGGGCAGAACAGCCCTTGCATGCCGCTGTGGTAAGCGAGTTCGGTGATAAAGTCACGGCCGTTTTGATGCGGGCTGTTGCCGCGTCGTGTGCGGTGGTCAACCTCTTGCAGGGCCACGAAATCAGGCCGCTCGCGCTTAATCAACCCGGCAATCCGCTCAAGGGTCGCGTCGTGGCCGGCGTGCAGGTTGAACGTCATCACGCGCAGTGTGTCCGACGGCTGGGCGGCCACGCCAAGGCACGACAATGCTATTATCGCTATAATCAGCAGCAGTCTCGTTCTCATCACTATGGAACGTAATGGACAAAGGGATTCGGGTCCTGCATAAAGGATTTCGGGTAGCCGTTTTCCTCAATGTCGCGAATTACCCACTTGCCGTTGTCAAGAGTGAGGAAGAAAGTGGCGTGGCCATCAACTTCCGACCTTTCATCCGGCCCGTTGTAGTATCTTGTGAACTTCATCTTGCAGGAAGAACTTGTGACATCGGTGACAGCCTCTCCCTTGATGGTGGTATAACCCTCGGTGCAATCTGTTTGCAGCAGGAAACAACTGTAGCCGACGACGCTGTTGCACGCCTTTTTATAGGCATTGGCGATTGACGTGGTGCCGTAGGTGATGAGCATCGTCTGGACACCTCGAGAGTTGAAGGTTTGCTCAATGTCGCGCATGAGGCTGTGCAACTTTTTGTTGTTTTCCTGCAGCAGAGCCAGCGCCTCGGCGGCCATGTCGTGATATTTGCCGGACGGGTATTTTTCCATAAACCGCTGCAACTCGGGGGCTTTGCTGTTGTTGTTGATTTGGTTCCAGTCGTCAATCTCCTGCCGCACGCTTTGCAGTGTGGCTCGGGCGGTGCCGCTCAGTTGGCCGTCCGGAAACTCGTCGAGGAAGCCCTGGATGGCGTTGATGTCATGGGTGTTCTCAACCGTTTTCCAGATCTGGAGTTCGCGCTCTGATTGCGAGATTGTGTAGCTCCACACTCCCAACGCGGCCACAGCGAGCACGAGAACGACGCAGGTGACAATAATAATGAAATGAGTCTTGTTCATCTTAAAATCATTTGTTTGTGGTCAGTAGTCGATATTTCAGCGTTGTAACAGCTCCGGACGATATTCGAAGTGCATCGTGTCGAAGTGATACCATCTGCCGCCCCATATAAAGCCGTGCTTCTCAAACACGCGCACGATTTCCATCGGGATGCGGTTCTTGTAGGAGATTTTTGCGAGCTCGTCTTTGCCCGGATTCGCCCACTGCCAGTAGTCGGAGTTGGCAACGTTGATATCGATTGTCATGCCGTAACTGTGGGCGCTCTGGCGGTTGGCGCCACGCACCTTGCGCCAATAGAATGTTGACGACTGTCCGAAAAACCTGCGCAATTCTGGCTTGCCCTCAAGTTCGGCGGCGACTTTCTCTAATTGGCGGTTGGCGCCGTTAACGCTCGTGAAACGCAGGTTCTGTCCAAACCACTTGACCGTGACCAGATGTCGCGCCACTTCGGCGGCGTTGTGCCCGTACATCGCTTTGAACAGGGCCTCGCAGCGTCCGCGTCCCGCGTCGTTCAGGTAGCCCGGAGTCGCGGCCTCGGTGTCGTAAGTCATGGTGAACATGTCCTCGACATCACTGTCGTCAAGTTGCCTAACGAAGTCTTTCCGCTGTCCGTCGTCGTATATAATGCTCTCGCCGCCCACGATGATGCGGTTGTCACTATAGGTGATGCCCGCATCGGGATAGGCCGCCATGAGGCGTCGCGCGCCATCGGGGATGTCGGGTTTTTCGGGCTCGGCGGCTTTCGGCTCGGCGGAAGTCGTCCCGACGGTAGCGCCTGTGCCTGATGTCTCCTGTTTCGCCGGCGTTCCGGCAGGCTTGCTCTCACATCCGTCCAGTGTGCAGGTGAGTGCCAATAATGTGATGGCCGATAATATTTTATTCATATTTCTTGATTAAGTTGATATTGTACAATTCCACCTGGCTCAGCTGCCGTGTGACATCAGTGTAGGTGGGGGAGTACCAGTCGTATTGTGTGTAGAACTCAATCAAGTCATCGCTCTTGAACTTGTAGTTGTGGGTGGCGAAGATGGCGTTGCGCATCAGTCGCAGCATCCTCGAGTCGTAGTTGTACAACTCCTCGCGCGTGAGGTACTGGGAGGTGAGCGTCGGTATCATTTGCTCAATGAAACGATGGTCGGCATCAAGCGTGTTGTCGTTAGCCATAGGGTAACTGTCATGCTCAACAATCACGTCATGATCGCGGATATTCTCGTTGATTGAGGAGATCTGTTCGGAGACAGATTGGGAGTGACGGTAGATGAAAAATCCGCCCACGGCGAGCGCGGCCAGAGCCACGAGGGCCACGGCGGCTATTGCGATTGTCGTGGAATTATTGGATTGACTTTCGGGGCCGGAACTCATTGGCGCGCCTCCTTCATCCGGGATGAAACTGGTGCCGCAGTGAGGGCATGCGGAGGCCTTGTCGGAAATCTGCCGTCCGCAGTTGGTGCAATAAATCAGTGCCATTTCGCTTTATTGGATTATAGAGTGTCACATTGTTGCTGCCAGAGGGCTGAAGTGGCGTCGGACGGCATCCGCCAGTCGCCTCGCGGCGAGAGGGAGATGTTGCCGACCTTGGGCCCGTCGGGTAGGCATGACCGCTTAAACTGTTGATTGAAGAAACGACGGGTAAATGTTGTTAACCAATGCTTTATGGTTGCATGGTCGTATTGTCCGTCAAAGGCTTTGCAGGCGAGCATGAACAACTTCGCCGGACCGAAACCGTGGCGCAGCATATTGTAGAGGAAGAAGTCGTGCAACTCGTATGGGCCGACGATGTCCTCTGTGACCTGCTTGATGTTGCCGTGCTCATCGGCCGGAGTCAGCTCGGGGCTGATGGGTGTGCCGAGCACGTCGAGCAGTGTCGCCTCCAACTCGGGATAAGACTTGGCAAACCAACTTACGAGGTGCTTGACGAGTGTCTTGGGGATGCTGCCGTTAACGTTGTACATGCTCATGTGGTCGCCATTGTAGGTGGCCCAGCCCAACGCCAACTCCGACAGGTCGCCTGTGCCCAGCACAAGTGCACCTACTTTGTTGGCATAGTCCATCAGGATTTGGGTGCGCTCACGGGCCTGACTGTTCTCGTATGTCACATCGTGCACGGTTGGGTCTTGGCCGATGTCGGTGAAGTGCTGTGTCACGGCGGCGCCGATATTAATCTCTATCGATGTCACGCCAAGAGTCTCCATCATCTTCAACGCATTGGCGTGGGTGCGTCCCGTAGTTCCAAAGCCTGGCATGGTGATGCCTACAATATCCTTGCGGTCCAGTTTGAGATTATCAAAGGCATTAACCGCCACGAGAAGAGCGAGTGTGGAGTCCAAGCCCCCACTGATGCCGACCACAAGCCGCTTGATGCCGGTTGCCTCGAGGCGCCTCATCAGCCCTTGACTTTGGATGGCCACAACCTCACGGCAACGGGCGTCACGTTCGGCCTCGCCGCCCGGTACAAACGGCGATGCCTTGATGTGCCGCATGATGCCGGCGGCAGTGACTTGAGGCCGACGCAGGTCAACCTTTATCGTGTCGTAGTGGGCTCCATGTGTGATTGAACTGTCGGAGAATGATGAGTTAATCATTCTCTCGTTCTCTAACAACTCGATGTCGACATCGGCGATGGCCAGTCGTGGCTTGCGGTCGAAACGCTCGGTTTGGGCAAGCACCACGCCATTCTCGGCGATGATGCCGTTGCCGGCGAACACGAGGTCGGTGGTGCTCTCGCCGTATCCGGCCGAGGCGTACACATAGGCGGCGATGCAACGGTCACTCTGATGCTTCACCAAGCCAAGCAGATGCTCGTGCTTACCCACGACCTCGTTGCTTGCCGAGAGGTTCACAATAACGTTGGCTCCATTGATGGCAGCCAATGAACTCGGAGGCACGGGCGCCCACAAGTCCTCGCACAGTTCCACGGCGACCCTCGCCCCACGGCACTCAAAAATCATGTTGCGGCCGAATGGCACCTCGCGTCCGGCAATGGTCACACTATGCACGTCCATAGCCGTGAGGGCCGTTGAGAACCACCGTTTCTCGTAAAACTCTTTATAATTTGGAATATAAGTCTTTGGCACCGCCCACATCCTGCCGTCATTGAACACGATGGCGCAGTTGAATAACCGTCCGCGGTGCCTCACCGGCGCTCCCACCACCACCATCATATCCATTGTGGGCAAGTTCCATAGCATCTCGTCAAGCGCGCGCTCCACTTCGTCAAGCAGTAGGTCGTTGTGGAACAAATCGCCGCAGGTGTATCCCGTGAGGCACATCTCCGGCATCACCACGAGGCCGGCTCCGGCCTCATGAGCCTGGAGCGCCATCTGCATGACGCTGTCGAGATTGCGGCGCACATCGGCGACATTCACCGCCGGCACGGCCGCAGCAACGCGCAAGTAGCCGTAGTTCAATTCATAATTCATAATTCACAAATCATAATTGCCAAGTCGCAAAATTACAAAAAATGAACGAGAAAATGAAGAAAAAATAGGAGAAATAGGAGAAATAGGAGAAATAGGAGAAATAGGAGAAATAGGAGAAATAGGAGAAATAGGAGA
>CAMHQD010000024.1 GCA_946187345.1 uncultured Porphyromonadaceae bacterium
CTCAGTGTTTAATTTGTTGACTTTAATTGTCGCGGCTCGGGCGGCCGGGCTCGACATTTGTCCCCGCCCTGAAGCCCCGATACGGCGGCGCTCACTCGGGCAGAGCGCGGATGATGAACTCATTCCACGGCCAGCGGGCCTCATACTTCTCCACAGCCCGCGCCGGAACATACAATTTGCAGGACCGAGCGACTTTCCTGTCAAAAGCCGTGCCACTAATAGCGACTTGATCAGGATTTTCAATCAGGCAACATACACTCTTCAATTCTTTGCAGCCGCCGAAAGCCCCTCTGCCGATTTTTGTCACCGAGGCGGGAATCGTCACCGAGGTTAAACCTCTGCAACCTGCGAACTCATACTGTCTGATCACGCCATTATAAATCAAACTCTCGGGGATCGTCAAATGTCCGGACACGGGCTTTCCTCCCTTGAGCACTTCCGTCACAAAGCCACCGTTATAGATACGATGTTGTCTGATTAAAAAATTATCCATATTGTCGCGAATAAATTGGTTCGGTTTTTGGGGAACGGAGGACGCGTTTATCGCCTAATGCGAGAAACCACTGTGAGCCGGTTATTGCCGGACATCAGCCCTTGACCACGGCCACCGGGCTCAGTTTGGTCTTGACGGTCACCAGATCGGCCTCAAGAGCGATCACGATGTCGATATCTTTATAGGCGCCGGCAGCCTCGTCCAGGTCATCTTGTGAACTCATGTTGTGGACGATACCCTTGTCCTCCATCTTGCGGATCTCGTCCTCGAGGTTGAGCGTTTTGATGGCCTGGGTGCGACTCATCTGACGCCCGGCGCCATGTGACGAACTCATGAAGCTGTCGGGGTTGCCGAGACCCTCAACGATGTAGGAGCAGGTGCCCTGTGAACCGGGGATGATGCCCACCTCGCCGGCGCGGGCACGCACGGCTCCCTTGCGGTGAACGATGCAGTTGCTGCCAAAGTGGTTCTCAATCGCCGCATAGTTATGGGCGATGTTAATCATCGGCTCAAACTCCACCCCGGGCACCGCGTCGGCAATCACTTCCTGGATGCGCTCCATCATCAACTGGCGGTTACACTTGGCGAAGGCGACGCAATAGGTCATCTCGTTCCAGTAGTCGGTGAACTCAGGGGTGTCCATCGGCAAGAAAGGCATCAACAACTCAGGCGCCACACTGCTGTAATACATCGCGTTGAGTTCCTTGGCGCGGTTGTTGTAGAAGTCACCCACCTGCTTGCCGAGGTTGCGCGAGCCGGAGTGAATCATAATCCAGAGCCAGCCGTCCTCATCGCGCTGCAACTCAATGAAGTGGTTGCCGCCGCCCAAGGTGCCCACCTGAAAGCGGATAAACGGATACTGCGACTTGACCACCGCGAGAGTATCGATGTCGAAACCGGTGGGCAGATACTTCTCATCCTGGCTCTCACCATGATGAGACTGACCCACCGGGATACGCTCACGGATACCCTTCATAATCACCTCGCGCAAGACACGCGCGGTCAGGCTGGCGGCCGGGATATTGGTCTTCACGGCACACATGCCGCAGCCTATATCCACGCCAACAGCGTTGGGAATCACCACGTTGGTGGTAGGCAGCACACCGCCGATGGGCATACCCTTGCCGCCATGACAGTCAGGCATTATCGCTATGTGATGATAGACAAAAGGCAGTGACGCCAGGTTGCAGATCTGCTCACGCGCGGCCTCATCAAAGTCGGTGGTCCACATCTTCACCACCGTCTTACCGATTTTTTCAACTTTCACCATTGCTATAGAATATTGTTTATTAAGTTTCTTGAAATAAAACACAGATTGCCATGAGAGTAGCCCGCATTAAAAAGCGATGAACACAACTTTGACAACCATAACAGGCCTTATATATCAAGCTCATCAATATAAAATTGTTTTGGTTGTGCTCATCACTTTTTCAGGCGGCTTCAAATCTCAATCTTGTTAATCTCGGCCAAGGCATCAGCACCCTTGTCAAATGCCGAGAGCACGTCAAAGATGCGGTCGCTCCAGCCGGCGATCAGATAGACGTCGTTTCCCTCGAGGCGCAGCGGCAACTGTCCGTAGCCGGCGAGGTCAAAGAGGTAGAGTTTTGCCTCGGGTGCCAGCTTCTTGTAGGCCCGCCACGAGTTGGCAAATGACTTGTCACGGCCGGTGCTGTCCCACATCTGCATGTCGGTGAACATCATCACCTTGTCAATCACAGTGCCGCTCTCGCGCAGCCAGTCGATCACCTTATAGCCGTTGGTGCTGTAGCCCACCTCACCCTCCATCTGTCGCAGCTGCTGCGTCGCCTGCAGGATGTTGCCGGTGGGCATGTTCACCACCTTCCATGTGTCGCCAAAGATGCCGGCGACCACCTGCTTGCAGCGGCTGCGCAACAGCATCGACAACAACAGGCCGATATCGTAGCCGAACACCGAGCTGCGCTCGCTGATGGGGAAGAACATCGAGCCACTCACGTCCGATGCGAGCAACACGCGTGTGTTCTCGTCAAAGCCCTCGATATTGGCGGCCGAGCACTTCACCGCGGCCTCAAGAGCGTTCATCAGCGCCACAGTGTCGGTCGAGATCTCCTTCTCAATCTCGCGGTAAGCCGACAGATAACGGAACGGCAGCTGCTTCGAGGCCGCCACCTGCCCCGCGTCGGCCAAGCGGCGCGCCACCCGCTGAATCGCGTCATGCGACACACCAGCCCGCAACATATTGCGCAGGTTGCGCATCAAGGCCATGTAGCCCAGTTTGCCGCTGGCGATTAACTCCTCCCACTTCTCGCGGAAGAACGCGCGACGCTCCTCATCGGAGCCAAACGACATCTGGCCCAGCGCCGACAGCTCTGTCTCCCAAGTGTAGGGAGTCTCCAAAGTGCGGTTCGCAATCTTGTCAAAGATGGCCTGCTGCCGCTCATCCTTGGCCTTGGGGTGCACCAGGAACAACGCGTCTCGCAGCTTCACCTCTAAATTGTCGCGGTCGTACTTGGCGAACTGGTACTCGTCAAAGCGGTTGAACGCGCGCTGCAGGCCGTTCTGAATCTGCCGCGACAACTTCGACAGCTTCTTGCGCCCGTCACCACTCGGGTTGCGCCACTGGTAGCACATCAGCAGCTCCATAATCTCGTCGGCGCGCAGCACAACGCGGTCCACAGTGCGGGAAACAAGGTCATCGCCGTTGTGCAACAATGCCAAGTTAACAACCAAGAGCAACGGGATGCTGCGAAGATGCATCACCGTGCGGGCATAGATTGCCAGGCGGGCCACAAACTCGGGCGAGACATCGAGCATCAGGTTGCCGATGCGCTCAACGCGCTCGGCCTGATTCTCATAGAAGTTGTCGCTCAGTGAGGCGGTCACCACCGCCGAGTACAGCTCCAACTCGGGCGTCATGGCGTAGGCCGGAGTTCCCTCGCGGTTCACCAGACGGCCGGTCTCTTTCAGTTTCGAATTGAAGTTCATCTTCGTTACATCTTTAATAGTTAATAATTATAAGTGAGTTTCCCAAAACAATGAGAAACACTCCGTTGAGTCTAAAAAAAGCAAGGCGACAAGCGATAAGGCTGAAACATTTACGTAAACAAAAAACGAAGTAAGCCTTATCTACGGCACTTGCGTTGAATCGCGGCAAGGCGACAAGCGATAAGACTGAAACATTCACGTAAACCAAAAACGAAGTAAGTCTTATCTACGGCACTTGCCATGAGACAACAGGGCGATTGGCGATAAGGCTGTTGATGAGAATTAACGAAGTAAGTCTTATCTACGGCACCTGTTGTTTATCATTTGTAATGTGGCGGCCATGTGGGGGAACCATCGCCCGCGGCGACCGCGACACTACTGTTTTCAATCGTTCAATGAGCGCTGTTGTAAATTTCTGAGCGCAAAGTAAGTTACGCGCTCCGCAATCTATTTGCGCAGCAAGAAAAAAACGAAAAAAACATCAAAAAAAACGCGATTTTTAACATATCCGCAAATACATTGCGCGGAAATCACTACCTTTGCGGCAAATTTCTCTCTCCAACATCTAAAAACAGATAAACTATGCCGGCCAACAAAAACGCCCTCATCCGATACAAGACGCTGGACAACTGCCTGCGCAACCCCTACCGCCGCTGGACAATCAACGACCTCGTTGAGGCCTGCGCCGATGCCCTCTATGAGTTCGAGGGAATTAGACGCGGCATCTCGCTGCGCACTATCCAGGGCGACCTCTACATGATGCG
This sequence comes from uncultured Porphyromonadaceae bacterium, assembly GCA_946187345.1. Lineage (GTDB taxonomy): Bacteria > Bacteroidota > Bacteroidia > Bacteroidales > Muribaculaceae > Sodaliphilus. The sequence goes on from CAMHQD010000024.1 coordinate 4,222, forward strand.
CAGCGACAAACTGGGCTACAACGCGCCCATCGAGGTGTACGACCAAAAGTACTACCGCTACTCCGACCCCAACTACTCCATCATGAACCTGCCGTTGTCGCAGGGCGACATCAACACTATGACCGAGGCAGTCAACCTCCTGCGGCAGCTTGAGGACTTCAGCCACTTCGGCGAGATGGCCGACATCGTCAGCCGGTTGCAGGACAACCTCGCCATGGCCCACGGCAACAAGAAAATCGTCGACTTTGAGCGAAACAGCGACCTCAAGGGGCTGCGCTTCCTCAACCCGCTGTACAATCACATCGCGCAGCGACACACACTGCGCGTCACATACCGGTCCTTCTCATCGCGCCAGCCCCACACTTACACCGTCTTTCCGCATCTGCTCAAGGAGTACCGCAACCGCTGGTTCGTGTTCTGCTCGTCAGAGAAAGGCAAAATTTACAACTTGGCCCTCGACCGCATTGATGAGATAATAGAGGCGGGCGACATCACCTATCGCGACAACCCAGACTTTGACGCCGACACATACTTCAAAAACATCATCGGTGTCACACGGTGGGGCGAGCCCGTCACAATCGTATTCCTCGCCAACCGCGACCAAGCCGGCTACATCGCCACAAAGCCCATCCACTCCTCGCAACGCGTCGTCAGGGACAAGGCCGACGACGGCAGCATGATATTCTCGGTGACTTTGGAGCCCAACTGGGAATTCTTCGCGCTGATGCTCAGTTTCGGCCAGGGAGTGCGCATCCTCTCGCCAGACCACATCGTGGCCGAAATGAAACGGAAACTCCACGATGCCCTCGACCAATACTCCACCCCCGCGGCCACAGGTTGTGAAGCGCCGGACGAAATCTCGTGAACCGCGCCTCAATCCCGTGTTTACAATACGAGCCGGGCAATCCGGCCCGCGTCGTCCAGCGTGAAACAGCGGCGGCAATCGAGACAGGCATAGCGGTCGGTGATAACGGGCTCCACCGGCTGCTGGGTGTGGCCAAACACTTGATAGATACCCTCGGGCAACTCGCCCGACAATTCTGCCTCGCGCACATCAGCCCATAGCGGACCGCCCACCGTCTGCAACCCTCCACGCAAGCGTCCCACCTGCGACAACGCGCGCTCGCCTGCCTCAGTGCCAAGCAGCCCGTTCAACGCAGCCGCGCTGCACTCGGGCATCACATCGCTGTTCTTTTCCAACCACGAGCACAGCACCGGCGCATGGGTCATCAGCACGCGCCGCTCCCCCGCAACCGTCTCCCACGCCAAGCGGAACAAGTCACTATTATCGGCAAACAGCCGCTTGATTTCCCTCTCGTTAAAGAAATCGTAGCGCGAACTGCATGCCAAGTCATTCACAACCTCACTGCTATAGTGCATATCATGATTGCCCAATAGCAGTGTCACACGTTCGGCATTGGCTCGTTTATAGGAAATTATCTCCATGAAGCGCTCAATCGCCACCTTAGGCGTGATACCCTCATAACTATATGGATCGAGATAGTCACCCAAGAACACAATGTGGTCCCAAGCGCAAGCATTAAGTGCCGGCACATAAAAGTCGCGCCCGTGAACATCAGGAACAATCAGTATCATTTGAGTTGTGAATTAAGTTATACATAGCGGAACGGTCCGCTTTGCGTTGTACACTGAAACAAATTATTTTAGAATAGACATTTCACATCGGCCGCAGTCGAACTCAAGACGATAGCGACGCGTGCCGCGCACCAGTTCCACAGGTGAGCGCAGCGGGTTGTCACCGCGACGGCATCGCCCCAGTTGACGCAGGATGCAGTAGCGTGTTGTCATCAGCGGCAACGCCTTGCCAACCGCCGTATCATCATAACGCAACTCCGTTGCCGCCACACCGTCGCGCATCTGTCGTTCCACCGCCGGCGTGATTACCGTCACGCCATGCTCACGATAAACTTGCAGCGCAAGATGGTTAGCCACGTTGTCTGTAGCGGTGAGCGCCGCAGTCGGGCAAACGGCCCCTGCCCTCTCCACGCCACGCGGTAGGCGTTGCCTGTCAATGAGCCAACGCTCATCGAGAGCCGCTACACCGTCGCGTCGCAGGCGCGCCAGCACGCTTGCCGGAATAAAAAGGTCGGGCAAGACATCTGCCTGGCGCAATGAATATATCGTATTGCCAAGTTTGGCAAGTTCCGCCCGCTGACGCTCGCCTTGAGGTGAAGCGGATGCCGAAACCGTAAAGCCGGTGGCGGTGACCTCAACCTCAGTGCCACGCTCATCGCTCAGCGCCAAGTGGGGCACGCCGTCCGCATCAACACTCAGCCGCGCGTCCACCGCGACGCGGCGCTCGGCAGTGTCTCGGGCGAGCCGGTCGGCCATCTCTTTGTCGTGAGTGCGGTAGAGCGCCACGCCACGCGGCGGCATGATGTCGCCGCGCGGCACAAACGCGTCGGGCGACAATACCCGGTTGACCCTCACTCCACACTGCGTGCCATCTGCCAACGTGAACGACAGTCCGTCACCATTGTGCAGCGGCACTGCGGCATCACGCAACACTACACGTCCCGTCGTTGACAGCGCCACGACGCCCACACGCTGGCCAACGGCCTTTGGCGTCTCAAGCGAAGCCAAATCCAGCGCGACAGGAGCCGGACACGCCTCACGATTAATAAAATAAGAGGTAAAACCACGATTGAACGAGCGCTCGACATGAGGTGTGAACGCACGCGTCACCTTGCCACTCGAGGCACGTCGAGCCTCGCCGGGATGCGATGCCACATACGTGTCGAGGGCGTCGTTGTAATGCGCCACAACATTCTTGACATAGGCAACATCCTTGAGCCGTCCCTCAATCTTAAACGAAGTCACTCCGGCTTCAATAAGTTGCGGCAACATTGCGTCCTGCCGCAAGTCACGCAGTGACAGCAAATGTTTACCCGCCACTACAGTGCGACCGGTGTCAGTCTCCACCAGGTCGTAAGGCAAACGGCACATTTGGGCACACTCGCCACGGTTGGCGCTGCGCCCGGCGGTCACACAACTCATCACACAGCGACCGCTATAACAAACGCATAGCGCGCCATGAACAAACACCTCCAGCGGCACCGTCGTGGCGGCACGCACCGCACGTATCTCCTCAAGCGACAACTCACGGGCAAGCACCAACTGCGTGAAGCCAAGCGCTTCGAGCCACGCGGCCTTCTCGGGGGTGCGGATGTCACACTGAGTGCTCGCGTGCAACGCTATGGGCGGCAAGTCCAACCGCAGCAGCGACAAGTCCTGCACGATAAGCGCATCGACGCCCGCATGCCACAAATCTGCTGCCATGCGTTCAACATCTCGCAACTCGTCGTCAAACACAAGAGTATTCACCGTCGCATAGATGCGGGCATCGTAACGGTGGGCCAAATCACAAGTGGCGGCGATTTCGGCCACCGTCACGCCGGCAGCAGCCCGCGCGCCGTGGTGCGGAGCACCGATATAGACAGCATCGGCGCCATGCAGCAAAGCCTGACGCGCCACCTCGGCATCACGCGCCGGAGCAAGCAATTCCAGCGGTATCTTCTGTCGATTTGCACTTTTCATGTTGCAAAGATAGCAATTTTTTTGGCAAATACAGGAAAAGTTAGTAATTTTGCAGGCTAATTGTGCAACAATAGTAACTCCAACAGCGGCATGAACAAGGTAATGCGATACATATTGATGCTGGCGGTGGCCATATCGGCCGCCTCTTGTGGCGAATATAACAAGGTGCTCAAGAGCAGCGACCTTAACTACCGCTATGAGTATGCCAAAAAAGCCTACGCCAACAAAAAGTATGCCCAAGCATACACCATTTTGCAAGACTTGGTAACCATCTTCAAGGGCACCGACAAGGCCGAGGAATCGCTCTTCCTGCTCGCTATGAGTTACTACGAGAACCACGACTATGTCAATAGCGGCGCCTACTTCCGCAACTATTATCAGCACTATCCGCGAGGCCAGTATGCCGAACTTGCCCGCTATTACTGCGGATATGGTTACTACCTTGACTCGCCAGACCCCCAACTTGACCAAAGCGAGACACGCAAGGCAATTGAGGAGTTGCAGGCATTCCTCGATTATTTCCCCCTCAGTGACAAAGTGCCGGTGGCGCAAAACGCCATCTTTGAGTTGCAAGACAAACTTGTGCTCAAGGAACTTGAGAATGCCCAACTCTATTACAACCTCGGCAATTACATGGGCAACAACTATGAGAGCGCGGTCATCACCGCCAAAAATGCCATCAAGGACTATCCCTACTCCAAATACAAGGAGCAGTTAGAGTTGCTCATCCTCAAAGCGCGTTTCCAGGAAGCACGCCTGAGCGTTGATGAGAAGATGACCGAGCGCTACCGCATCGTCATTGACGAGTACTACGCCTTCATCAACGACTACCCCGACAGTCCCAACCGTCAAGAGGCCGACAACATCTTCAAGATTGCCCAGGCCCACGTGGGGAAGTAGTTTCATTTTATTAAACTTTAATTGTTATAGAATTAACAATCAGTAATATATAGATTATATAATGGACTATAAAAAGACCAACGCCCCGTTAAACACCACCGTCCACGACCTCGTGGCCATGGCCGAGCAAACGGGCAACATCTACGAGACCGTGGCCATCATCAGCCAGCGCGCCAACAGCATTGCCGCCGAAATCAAGCACGACCTCGAGAGCAAACTCCAAGAGTTTGCCTCGCTCACCGACAATCTCGAGGAAATCTCTGAGAACCGCGAGCAAATCGAAATCTCACGTTACTACGAGAAACTCCCCAAGCCCACGCTCATCGCCACACAGGAGTATGAGGACGGCCTGCTCGCTTTCCGCAACCCCACCCGCGAACGCGACGACATGTAATTCCCTTCCGCCGCTTTACAACGGCGACTGAAGACACAGCGTCCCCGCAAGTCATTGTCAAGTGACTTGCGGGGACGCTTTATCTCACGCCGGCAACAAACGCGTCAGCGGCGCGTGAAGTCAAGGCCGTTCCAGCGCAAGGTGATGGAGGCCGGGTGCTCGTCTTCGGTCTTCTCGGTGAGAACGATGTCCTTACCCTGACGCGGCAGTTGGATATTGTATCGCTTGAAATCGATGTCGCGGCCGATAATCTGCTTTGGCGTCTTTGGCAACCACATCACCTCGCCTTTCTCGAGTTTGAAGAACATGAGGTCGTTGACGCAGATTGTAGGTTCCTCATCGTCCTCAACTGGTTGGTTCTCCCACGCCTCGCGGTTGCCTTCCCACTTATACTCGTCGCCTTGCAAAGCGACAGCGATGAGTATGTCGCCGTCGGTGCGGCGCCAGTAGCACATCTGCAGCGAGCAGGTGAGTTCGGTGAGCAACTCGCCGCTGACATAACCTCGACGCTCGTCCAGCACATAGTTGCCGAGGCGGTCCGTTTGCTCCACACCCAGCATGACGGCGACAATGCTGTTGGTGAGGTCGTGTGGATAGGCTTGCGCGAAACTGAGCAGCAGCATCTTGATGTTGACAGTCTCGCCCACCGAGAAGAAGTGGAGGTCGTGCCACTCACGCTCAATCTGGTAAAATGAGAGTTCGCGGTCGGCGAATTTCACCTCGTCAATGTTGAGGTCTTGGACCTCGTTGGCGCCCGCTGCCGTCATGGCCAGCGCCGACACCAGTAACATGAGAAATCGTTTCATATCCATCGAATTAAAAGAAAGACTACCCTAAATAGAATCTTTGGTCATGAGAGTGGGGTCGGCTTGTTTCGCTTGAGAGATGACGCGTTTTAGAGCACTACTGCTGCCCTCGTCATGGGAAAGTTCAGCCAGCGCGGTGAATAATTCCTCGTTAAGTTGGAGTTCGGTTGCTGACATAGTTTTAATGGGTGTTTGGCTTGTGGATTGCAAAGATAAGTAATTGGCTTGATATTGGCAAGAGAGAGGGGTGTTTTTTTGTGTAGAAGTGTGAAAAAAGAGGGGCGATAGTGTTAAAATTGTTTTTTAGTGGCTATTGCGGTGGGAAATGTCGGAAATTGTGTGTAAATTTGCAGGTTGAATATTGGTCTATTAACAATTGACGGCATGGACAACAATAATAACATAGACTGGGCTCACCTGCCTTTTGGTTACGTCAAGACGGACTACAACGTCCGCTGCACTTATCGTGACGGCAAGTGGGGCGAGATTGAAGTAAGTGACAGTGAGACGATTGACCTGCACATGGCGGCCACTTGTCTGCATTATGGCCAAGAGATTTTCGAGGGTCAGAAGGCCTTCCGTGGTGTTGACGGCAAGGTGCGCTTGTTCCGCATCGAGGAGAACGCCCGCCGCCTGCGCGCATCTGCAACCGGCCTCGCGATGGCTCCGGTTCCCGAGGAGTTATTCGTGAAGATGGCTCGTATGGTGGTGAAACTCAACGAGCGTTTCATCCCGCCTTACGGCACCGGCAGTTCGCTTTATATCCGTCCTATCGAGATTGGCATCACGCCTCGCGTTGGAGTGCGCCCTGCCGACGAATATCTGTTCGTGATGTTTGTCACCCCGGTCGGCCCATATTTCAAGGACGGTTTCAAGCCCACCAAGGTTGCCATCTACCGCGAGTATGACCGTGCGGCGCCGTGTGGCACCGGCCGGTGGAAGGTTGGCGGCAACTATGCCGGCGGCCTTGTGGCCACCGAGCGCGCCAAGGCGTTGGGATACTCGGCGGTGCTCTTCCTTGACCCCAAGCACAAGCAGTACCTTGACGAGTGTGGCCCGGCAAACTTCTTCGCCATCAAAGACGGCGTCTACATCACGCCAAAGAGCGACAGCATCTTGCCGTCGATTACCAACGACAGCCTGCAGCAACTGGCTCGCGATATGGGTTTGCAAGTGGAGTGCCGTCCCATCCCGCTTGAGGAGTTGGAGCAGGTGCAGGAGGCCGCCGAGTGTGGCACGGCCGCCGTCGCGGCGCCAATCAGCGAGGTCGATGACATGGACACCGGCAAGCGGTATGTGATTGCGGCCGACGGCCAGCCCGGCCCTGTGACCACCGAACTTTACCACCGCCTGCAAGCCATCCAGCGCGGCGAGACGGAGGATATTCACAACTGGACCACTATCGTTGATGAGTGTGATTAACAGCATTGAGATTATAGAGAAATACTATACGCCAGGCACACCGCTATTCACGGTGCTTGTCGAGCATAGCCGTCAGGTGGCCGACTTGGCGGTGACCATCGCGCACAACCTGGCGGCGCGTGGCGAGGCTGTTGACGTGGCCTTTGTGGGTCGCGCGGCGATGCTTCATGATATCGGCATCGTGAAGGTTGACGCGCCGTCAATCCACTGCACGGGCAGCGAACCGTATATCTGCCATGGCGTACTCGGCCGGCAGATGCTCGACGAACTCGGGTTGCATGACTACGCGCTGGTGTGTGAGCGCCACACGGGCGCCGGCATCACCGTTGCCGACATCGATGCACAACAACTGCCATTGCCGCGGCGCGACATGGTGCCCGTGAGCGTGGAGGAGCAAATCGTGTGCTACGCCGACAAGTTCTACAGCAAGACCCACGTTGGCGCGCCTCCACGCGATGTCGCGACGGCCCGAGGCAAACTGGAGCGCTTCGGCGAGGCGACCCTGGCGCGCTTTGACGCGATGCACGCGCGCTTTGGCGCCGCCGCGGCGAGTATTATAGCAGGTAGCATGTAGCACGTGGCATATTGTTTTTAGGTTATACATTGTAACTATTAGAGTGAAGTCCACCCCCCGTTACATACTGCTGCTGTTCGCGCTGACGGCGTTGAGTCTGTTGTGGCCATCGCCCGGTGAGGCGCAGAGCCTGCAGTTGCCGCGCCACGATGCTGTTGCCGACAGTCTTGCCGATAGCATCGCTATGGCCGACACGCCGCGCGTGGACAGTATGGCGGCTCCGCCGGCCCGTCGCGAGCGTTTCGTCAAGCGGCAGGTGGACTTGGACAACGCGGTGGCATTCTCGGCCAGCGACTCTATTGTGCTCTACGGAAAGAGCCTCGCGCGTATGTTTGGCGACGGCAAAATCAAGTATGGCGATATTGACCTGAGCGCCGAGCGCATCACCATGAATATGGACAGCAGCCAGGTCCATGCCGTGGGTGTGCTCGACAGCATCGGCGAGCCCACAGGCACTCCGGTGTTCAAGGACGGCAGCGGCGAGTATAAGTCTCAGCGCATGAGTTATAACTTCAAGAGCAAAAAGGGCTATATCACAGGCATTGTGACCGAGCAGGGCGAGGGTTACCTCACCGGCGGCGTGACCAAAAAAATGGAGGACGACCAATATTACATCAAAGATGGCCGTTATACCACGTGTGACAACCACGAGCATCCTCACTTCTACTTCCAACTCACCAAGGCCAAGGTGCGGCCAAAGAAAAACGTGGTCACCGGCCCTGCCTACATGGTGCTGGAAGACCTGCCGCTACCGCTTGCGGTGCCGTTTGGTTACTTCCCCTTCTCCGAAAAATACCAGAGCGGCATCTTGATGCCAACGGTGGGCGAAGATTATAACCGCGGTTTCTACCTGCGCAACGGTGGCTATTACTTCGCCCTGGGCCAGTATGCCGACCTCGCGCTGACCGGCGAGATTTACACCCGTGGCTCGTGGGGCGTGTCGGCGCAGAGTAGTTACGTGAAGCGGTATAAGTTCCGCGGCAATCTGAGCGTGCATTACCTGACGACCATCAACGGCGACAAGGGAGACCCCGACTACCAGAAGATGCACAACTTCCAAGTCACGTGGAGCCACAGCCAGGACAGCAAGGCCAACCCACGGATGTCCTTCAGCGCCAGCGTGAACTTCGCCACCAGCGGCTATTCCCGCAACAACCTCGACACTTACTACACCAACGCCTTTACCGAGAACACCAAGAGCAGCACCGTTAATTTCGGCTATAAACTCAGCAGCAAGTGGAGCCTGAACACCACGGCGAATATCACGCAGCGCACGTCGGACTCGACGCTCAACGTGTCGTTCCCCAACATCACGCTCACCATGGCCCAGACGGCGCCGTTCAAGCGCAAGCAAGCCGTTGGCGACGAGCGGTGGTATGAGAAAATCAAGATCAGTTACACCGGTCGTTTCCAGAACTCGCTGACGGCCAAGCAAAACGAGTTTTTCAAGAAGAGCCTCGTCAAGGATTGGCGCAACGGCATGAGCCACACGGTGCCCATCAACGCGACCTTCAACGTGTTCAAGTATCTCAACATCACGCCGGGCATCACGCTCAACGACCGTATGTACACCAGCAAAATCCGGCGGCAGTGGGACCCGAACAAAAGCGCTGAGGTGCAAGACACGACATATAACTTTTACAACATCTTTGACTTCAACTTCAACGTGTCGATGAGCACCAAAATCTATGGTTTCTTCCGTCCGTTGAAGTTCATGGGCGACAAGTTGCAGATGGTGCGCCATGTGATTACCCCCACAATCTCGTTCTCGGCGGCACCTGACTTCAGTTCTCCCTTCTGGGGCTACTGGGGCACGTACACCTACACCGACGCCAATGGTGTGGAGCGGCGCCGCAAGTATAACTACTTCTCCCACGGCATCATGGGCTCGGTGGGTCAGGGGCGCTCCGGCATCCTCAATATTTCTATCGCGAATAATCTTGAGGCGAAAGTACGCAGCGATGCCGATAGCACCGGTTACAAAAAAATCTCGATTATCGAGAACCTCACCTTGCAGCAGAGTTATAACTTCGCGGCCGACTCATTGCGGTGGTCAAACCTCAACACTTCGTTGATGCTACGCCTCACCAAAGGCTTCAACCTCAACATCAGCGCCACGTGGGATGTCTATAAGTACGAACTCAACGAGGCCGGCAATCCGGTGCGCGTCAACAAGTTGCGCTTGACGCATGGAGGCGGTTGGGGTCGATTGTCAAGTGCAGGAACATCGTTCAGTTACACATTCAACAACGACACGTTCAAGCGCAAGAACCGCAATAAGCGCACTACGCGCCCGGGAGAGGACACGTCTCAGTCCCAACCGTCGTCACCGGAGGATAATTCCACCAAACTTGTCGGCGGCTATCAAAAGTGGGAGGTGCCGTGGAGCCTGACCTTCAACTACTCGGTGAACTATGGCTACGGCAGTTTCGATAAAGAGAAAATGGAGTATAAGGGCCGATGGACCCACAACTTGAGTTTTAACGGCAGCATCCAACCCACAAAAAATTGGCGTATCTCTTTCTCGGCGAGTTATGACTTTGACAACCACAAGATTGCATACATGAACTGTAACATCTCGCGCCAGATGCACTGCTTCGAGATGAGCGCGAGTTTTGTGCCTGTGGGCCCCTACAAGAGTTATAACTTCCACATTGCCGTCAAGAGTTCAATCTTGCAGGATGTCAAGTACGACAAGCGCTCTAGTTACAGCAATGGCGTGAAGTGGTACTAAGATAAAAGTGTCAGATGCTAAGAGGAGCATTGTTACTGATGGTGAGCATTACCACAGTTGCCGCGGTTGGCGGTGGACTGAGTGAGGGGGACCTGCTGTTTGGTGTCGCCGATGAGGCAAATGCTATCACTGCGGTGACAGCGCTCGAAGGCCTGCCTGTTGACCATGTGGCTATCTATCATGAGATTGGTGGCTTGCCTTTCGTGCTCGAGGCCTATCCCGGGCATGGTGTGTGGCTTGCTCCACTCGATACGATGCTGTCGCGTGGCGCGACTGTGCAGGCGCGTGTAGACGGTGCTGATGTCGCGGCGTCAGTCTCGCGAGCCATGCGCCGCGTGGGGCAACCTTACGACTATCTGTTTGATGCGGAGGGTGAGACGACGTACTGTAGCGAACTCGTTCAGCAATGCTTCGTCGACAGCACAAGTCGACTGATTTTCGAGCCGATACCGATGACGTTCCGTGACCGCGACGGCCAAATACCGCAACAATGGATAGACCTTTACGCCAAGCACGGCCGTAAGGTGCCCGAAGGAGCACCCGGCAGCAATCCGGCAGCCTTGCTGCGCCATCCCCATGTATCATCAATAATAAGGGTGCAGCCATAACGATAATTTTTGAGGTTGCGTGATTTTACTTTTCGGGGTAGAGTCTGTCTAAAGGATAGTTATTTGATTATTTAACGCTACAATTTTTATCAGACTATGGACAAGGGCAAGAGCATTATCGTGGCGGCGGCCATTGCCGCCGTTGGCTTGTTGTTGCTGGGGCTGAGCCTGAAGGCCGGCATCGACAACTTTGTGAACAAAGACCGCGTGGTCACCGTCAAGGGACTCGCCGAGATGCAGGTGGACGCCGACAAAGTGACGTGGCCCATCGTGACACGCGAGACGGGAAATGACATCCAGGCTCTCTACAATACCGTCAACCAAAAGAACGCCAGCGTCATCGCCTTCCTCAAGCAGAACGGACTGACCGATGCCGAGATTAACATCAATCCCGTTGAGGTGGACGACCGCTCGATGAACGAGTATGCCAACGAGCGCATCACCTATCGCTACCGCGCCAAGAGTGTAATCACGGTCATCAGCGACAAGGTGGACAAGGTGCGCGAGATTATCGCCAAACAGGGCGACCTGCTGGAGCGCGGCATCGTGATTGACGGTGGCGAGATGGGCAGCGGCATTTATTATGAGTACTCATCATTCGCCTCCATCAAGGGGCAGATGATGGAGCAGGCAATCGCCAATGCCCAGAAGACTGCCGAGCAGTTTGCCGCAGCAAGCGGCAGCGACTTGGATAAGATTGTGAAGGCCGACCAGGGGCAGTTCTCAATTGATGATTTGGATAGTAACACTCCGTATAAGAAGTCGCTGCGAGTGGTGACGACCATCACCTATCGCCTGAGTGACTGACCGGGGCGTTGATATAGTCGAACAGTAACGGGGGGACGTGACACATAGTTCACGTCCCCCCGTTATAGCAAACCTTCCGGCCACGCTCAGTGACGGCGGATAGCGCCGTCGTTGTCTATCACAAGACCGGACTGGGGGAAGTCGGATACACTCAACGACCGGATTTCGTTGACTACCGCGGCACTCGTCGTGGCTCGAGGGCCAACGCCACGCTGCTGAATGAACGAGTGAATTCGACCGTCTACAAACTCGCCCTTATTATTGATAGTCACCGTTATCACCGGCGCGTAGCCCGTGATTCCCGCAACCGAGATTCCGGTGGGAGTGCAGAAGTTGCCTAAACTGTACGCAATGAAGTGCCCCTTATAAAGTTCCACTCCGCGCACCACATGCGGACCGTGGCCGTACACCACATCCGCGCCGCTATCTATGCACAAATGGGCAAACCGACGCAGGTCACCACGCGCCTCACCATGCTGATACTCCATACCCTTGCCAACGTGGCGGAAGTCCGATCCCTCTCCCCCACCGTGAAACGACACGATCACGACATCAGCGCTGTCGCGCAGGGACGCAATAATCTGACGCACGGCGGCTTCCTCACGCATGAGTACAGTCTGACGGTTATAGCCAAACGCGGCAAAACCATATCGCACTCCATCAATCTCCCTCACAGCCATCTCATAGCCGGGATTGCCGGCATACGCGACACCGGCGGCATCTAACGCGCGGCGCGTACTTGCCTGGCCTCCCGTGCCGAAGTCGAATGAATGATTATTGGCCATGCTCACGAAGTCATAGCCCGCCGCCTTTAGGTAGGGCGCATAACGCTCAGGCATACGGAAAGCATAGATGTTCTTCACTCCACTGGCCAAGCGGCTACGCTTCAGGTCATTCAGTTCACCCTTGTCGCCAATGGCTCCCTCAAGGTTTCCCACGGCAACGTTAGCGTTAGTGAGTACCTCACGCGCGTCATCAAACAGATGACGCCCGTCATCCACCGGCAATTTTGTCGTCGGGTAAAGCGTTCCCATCATTATATCGCCGGTCATCGCCACCGTCAGCGGCCGACGCACCGCCGCCTTGGCGACCGGACGCGCCGACACGCTATCTCCCTCAACATTAGTCGCGGAGACCTCGCCGCCGGCTTTGCCACCGCACGATGCCAGCACCGCTATCAGCAAGATCTTGCTAAATATTCGAAATCCGCTCATATGTATCGTTCTCTTGGCATCAATGGCGTGGAGCGCAAGACGGCCATGCCGTTCCGCAAAGCACTATCATTTAGTATATTCCTTATACAAATTGATATATTCCATCACTTTATCGATGGCAGCCTGCCGCATATCCAACTGCAGGGAGCCGTCCATCGTCACATCATTCACCACCTTATAGACCATAGCCCAATCGCTGTCAAGATACACCTGCGCGTCAATCAGCGCACTGATAAAAGCCACCGAGAAACTATGCGTTTTGTCCTTTTTCACAGCCTCGTGGCCCAGTTCGCTGGCCACGCTCACGTCAAAGTAGTTGCTCATCGCCTTGGCGTAAGCATACACGGCAAGCGTGCCGCCGTCCATCTTCTTGGCCAACTGCTTCTCGTCTTTAGCCTTATAACGGCCAAGCAGATATTGGTACAACTGACCGCCGGTAATCTGGCCGTGGAAGTTCCAGCCCAACTTGTTCACTACAGCCAGGCGCTCGGCCACCGGCGACTTGGGATCGGCAAGGAAGTTCATCAGTGATGTTGACATCTCGGCGCCTGCCTCATCATCTACAAGGCCCGCTGCCTGTTGAACCCATTCGCTGTCAGCGTACACGTCAGCAAAATCTGTTGATGTCAGCGGCGAGTCGGCTCGAGCAACCATCCAAGCCGTGGCGACAATCATGATAGCAATAATCTTTTTCATCGTCTTCAAAAATTATTGGTGAAAAAAATAAGAATTTTTCTATTTGACGATAGATTGTCCAGGTCGTTTAACCACCAACTATCGACACCACAAATTTACAAAAATAATTCCTAACCCCAAAATTAATCTCAAACAAAAATTTTTTCACAATTCGCTTTTTTTAACGCTGATTTTTTTGCCCAACTTAAAATAAATGACTAACTTTGAGCGTTTTTATGTCAAACAGCCGCCATAATGGCGGCGCAATTCCCCTTGACAACAATGATGAATAAAGCAATCAAGACAATAATGAGCCTCGCGATGGCCGCCGCGATGACGTTCGCAGTGGCGCCAACGGCCACGGCCCAGGAGTTGCGCTCACCCAGTGGTTCAATAATGGGACGCATCGACAACGATGGCGTGGTGCGAGACAGCAGCGGCAACCGCAAGGGACGCATCGAGAGTGACGGCGTGGTACGCAACGCCAGCGGCAACCGCATCGGGCGCATCGAGAGCGATGGCGTCGTGCGCGATGGTAGCGGCAGCCGCATCGGCAAAGTCGACAGCGACGGCGTCGTGCGCAACGCAAGCGGCAGCCGTATCGGCAAGGTCGAGAACGATGGCGTGGTGCGAGACAGCAGCGGCAATCGCCTCGGCACCGCGCGCAACATCCGCCGCGAGTATGCCGCCGCAGTTTTCTTCTTCTACTTCTAAAAACAGTTGTTCGTTTTTATTTGTTCGCTTTATGTGACGCGAGCGACTAAAAACCAACAAACAAAAACTAAAAAACAGCATGACAATTCGACAAGCATTAACATTGATTATAGCTGCCGCCGCGATTGGCGTCACAGCACAAAACCTACAGTCAGCCTCCGCGCTGAAGAACAAGCATGACAAACTTCTCGCCAATCAAGAGCGAGTCCAGGATAAAATCCGCGCCAAGGCCGTCGATGACTACGCCCAAGGCCTGTATGATGACGAGGAGCCCGAGCCCGACATTTACACCGAAGGGTGGAATAGCGGGCTTGTAAACCCGTTTAAGGAGAGCGATGTACCCGCCACCAAGGTTATCGATGTCACCGGCTATCGTATGCCCATCGATGGCAACTTCGTCACCAGCCACTACGGCTACCGTCCACGCTTTGGCCGCAACCACAAGGGAGTGGATTTGCGCGCCCCCATGGGAGACACCGTGCGCGCCGCTTTCGATGGCAAAGTGAGACTCACTAAATTTGAGCGCAACGGATTTGGCTTCTATGTCATCGTCCGTCATGAGAACGGCCTCGAGACAGTCTACGGCCACCTCTCACGCTTCCTCGTCCAGCCCGACCAGGTTGTCAAGGCAGGCCAGCCAATCGCTCTAAGCGGCAACACAGGCCGCTCCACAGGGCCACACCTCCACTTCGAGACCCGATTTATGGGTTACGCCATCAATCCCGAGGCAATCTTTGACTTCGAGAACCGCGTCACCCACACCGACAGTTACACCTTCAATAAGAATAACTACACTCAGTCGCGCAACTACTCCCCCGCCAAACGCTACGAGACAGCGCTACACAGCAGCAAGAAAAGCGGCGGCAAGAGCATGGGCCGTCATGGCGGCAAGCGCGGTAACAAGGCAACTCGCTCCACCTACAAAGTCCGCAATGGCGATAACCTGAGCAAGATAGCAAAGCGCAACGGCACCACCGTGGCCCACCTCAAGAAAATCAACGGTATCAAGGGCAACAAAGTGTCAGCCGGACGCGTCATCCGCGTCAAGTAACATTAACGGAGACAAATAAAATAAGCGGGAAAGCGTCCACGAAAACCATCGTGGACGCTTTCTTAATATCACTCCAAATCATGACAAGCCCAACACCAATCACACCCACTGACACACGCCACCGGCAATTCATCAGGCGTTGGGCGACGCGCGACACCGCGTGAGGCCAAAGCACTTCACCCGTTGGCGTGATTTACACCACCGTCAAGACAAATGATGTGCTGCCGCGCCTCGCCTGCGGTCAGAACCCGCGGCAGCGATGAGCGGGCGGCAGCGCAGCGTGTGCGGGAGGTGCCACGCTTCAGCGCGGCCGGCGGCTGTGATGTCCCAATGGCAGAGTGGTGTGCGAAGTGGCCACGCCTATTCTGCAGACTGCCCAATAGCAGAGTCGTGTGCGAAGTGGCCACGCCTATTCTGCAGACTTCCCAATAGCAGAGTCGTGTGCGAAGTGGCCACGCCTATTCTGCAGACTGCCCAATAGCAGAGTGGTGTGCGAAGTGGCCACGCCTATTCTGCTGTCTGCCCAATAGCAGAGTCGTGTGCGAAGTGGCCACGCCACTTCGCTTGCCATAAAACGAAATGACAACAAGAGAGCCCTGTCCGTTAAGGACAAGGCTCTCATTTCATTTAGTTTTTAACTAATCGTTCTGCTTACTTGGCGCGGACGATGGTCACGGCACGGTCGAGCGAGGCACACTTGGCACCGAAGTTGGTGAGGTTGCCATCGTTGATCTGAGTGTCGAGACGGCTGTCAGCGACACCCTTGGCGACGAGAGCCTTCTTCACACCGGCAACACGGTCCTTACGGAGCTTGGTGTTGATCTTGTCGTTACCAGTGTAGTTGTCAGCCCAACCGGTGAGCACATAGTTGTTGTTCTCAGCCTTCATCACGCCTGCGACAGCGTTGAGCACGTCCTTCTGGACACCGGCGATCTCCGAGCGGCCGATCTGGTAGTAGATCGTGGCCAGAGGAGCGTCACCACTCACAACGGGACCATTGTCGGGATTCGGCTTCTTGGCGCGGCAGTCGGCGAGATCCTTCAGGCAGTTGCGCAGCTGGCCCTCGAGGTCAGCAATCTTGCGGTTAGCCTGCTCAAGGCTCTGGACGAGAGCGTCACCCTCAGCATCGGTGTACTTGTACTTCGGGCAGCTGGGCACCACGGGCACGCCGTAGCCGAGCTTGCCAAAGTTGTAACGGAGACCCAGCAGCAAGCCGGCATTGTGGAACCAGCCCTGCACGCCAACACCGTCAACAAACTTCTGGTTGGTCTCCCAACGGAGGTCGAACGTACCGCTCAAACGCTTGGTGAAACGAATCTCACCGAGGAAACCGGCACGCATACCGAAGTTACGACGATCGCCGATGTGCTTGTAACCCTTGCGAACATAGGTCCAACCACCCTGCTGACCTCTCTTGAACGGCTGATCCTTAATCTCACGCTCGAGAGCCCAGTTGAGACCGGCACCGGCGTAGATGCTCAGGTCGAAGCAACGGCCGGGACGATAGCCACCGATGAGGTTGGTCAGGTTGAACATGACATCAGCCTTGAAACCGAGGTTCCAGAACTTCTGTGCGAAGTAACCGTTCTTAATAATCGGGTAGTCGAGAGCACCAATCACAGGAAGAACGGTTCTCTTTGCCACCTGATCAAAAGAGGTAGCACCCTTCTCCTGGGTCAGGTCGGCACCGATACGGACACCGATAGCCGGCGAGAACCACTTACCAATGTTGAGGTTAGCCTTGGCACCGATACGGTCCTTGAACTTGGCCTCGCTGTCGAACTTGCTGAACATGACGCCGACACCGCCCTGGCCCTCAATGAACCAGTTGCTGCGGAAGCTGCTCTGCAAGTAACCCTGAGCGGGATCCTCAACATAAGTCACCTCCTGAGCGTTGACAGCCGCAGGAGCCATGAACATAGCACTAAAAAGTGCCAACAAAGTAATTTTCTTCATAGACTTAAGCTTTGAATTACTATCTGTTAAACAATAAATTTATTAGTCTATACGCAAAATATTGTGCAAATATAAGCCTTTTTTTTCAATTGGCTGCAATCTGTCAAGAAAAAAATCACTTTTTTGTGAAAAAAATCTTTATTTGAGCGATTTTTCTATCTCCAAAGCGATATTTTCGGGAGTGAAACCGAACTCGCGGTCGAGCACCTTGTAGGGTGCCGAAGCACCGAAGTGGTCGAGACCGAAAATGCGACCCACAGGCACCACACGACGCAGGGTGCTGGGCAGGCCGGCCGTCAGGCCAAAGGCGGGCACACCCTGCGGTATGACCTCGTTGCGATAGGCCTCATCTTGATCGAGGAACAGGCCGATTGACGGCACACTCACAACTTGGGCATTGATACCCTTGGCGGCGATGATAGCGGCGGCCTCAACCAGGGTCGACACCTCCGAGCCGTTGCCCACGAGAATGACATCGGGCTTCTCCACCTTATTAATAATGTAACCGCCACGCTCGGCCTGCAACGCGTCACGATAGCGGTCACCGCTTGCGCTCGGCAACTCGGGAATGTCCTGGCGCGAGAGGATGAGCGCGGTGGGAGTGAGGGTGTTCTCCATCGCCATCTTCCACGCCACCGTTGTCTCGGCGGCATCGGCGGGGCGCAGCACGAGCATACTGTTACGACCATGGTGGTTCTTGAGTTCCTCCATCAAGCGGATTTGCGCCTCCTGCTCCACCGGCTCGTGGGTGGGGCCATCCTCACCAACACGGAACGCGTCGTGAGTCCAGATGAACTTCACCGGCAACTCCATCAGTGCCGAGAGGCGCGCCGCCGGCTTGATATAGTCGCTGAAGACAAAGAACGTGCCACAGGCAGCGATTACACCACCATGCAGTGCCATACCATTGATGATGGCAGCCATGGCAAGTTCGCTGACGCCGGCATTAAGGAACGCGCCCTTGAAGTTGTGGCGGGTGAAGGCGCCGGCCACCTTGAGGAAACCGTCGGTCTTGTCGCTATTGGCGAGATCCGCACTGCTGACAATCATATTGCCCACCTGCTCGGCCAGAGCCTTGAGCACAGTAGCGCTGGCGGCACGCGTTGCGCAGCCGGGCTTCTGCTGGATACCTTCCCAATCCACCTTGGGAGCCTCGCCGGCGATGTAGCGGCACAGTTCGGCGGCTTGCTCGGGATTGGCGTCGGCCCAAGCCTTTTGGGCAGCCTTACGCTCGGCCACGATAGCACGTAGCCGCTCAGCGCGCTCGGCATAAAGTTTCTCCACCTCGGGGAAGGTTGCCCAAACGTTGTTGAGGTCACCGCCCAGGTGTTCAATCGTGCGGTCGTAACTGGCGCCGCTCTTGCTCAGTGGGTTGCCGTGGGTGCTGCACTTGCCCTCAAAGTTATCACCGGCCTCGGTGACGGCACCGCGGCCCATAACAGTGTGACCGAGAATAAGCACAGGCTTGTCTTGCTCCTGCTGCGCCTGCTCCAATGCATCGGCGATGGCCTGCGGATCGGAGCCATCCACCTCAATCACACGCCAGCCGAGGGCCTTATATTTCATAGCGGCATCCTCTACAGTGACGGCATCACAGTCGGTGGAAAGTTGCACGCGGTTGCTGTCGTAGAACATGATGAGGTTGTTGAGGCCGAGGTAGCCGGCGATGCGGGCCGCCTCCTGCGAGATACCCTCCTGCACACCGCCGTCGCTGATAAAGGCGTAGGTCTTATGGGCCCACACGTCTCCAAAGCGCTCAACGATGAACCGCTCCGCGATGGCGGCGCCAACGGCCATCACATGGCCTTGGCCGAGAGGGCCGCTGGTGTTCTCCACACCATGCTCGGGATCAACCTCGGGGTGACCCGGTGTGATGCTACCCCACGAGCGGAAAGCCTGCAGGTCCTCAACGGTGTACTTGCCGGTGAGATGCAGCACGGCATAAAGCATCGGCGACATGTGGCCAGGGTCGAGGAAAAAGCGGTCGCGCGCGAACCACTTTCCATCGTCCGGGTCGTGAACGAGGAACTTGGAATATAGAACGTTAACATAGTCGGCACCACCCATAGCGCCGCCAGGGTGACCGCTCTTGGCCTTCTCGACCATCGAGGCCGCCAGAATGCGAATGTTATCGGCGGCGCGAGTCATCAGTTTACTGTCAATCTTCATAGGTTATAGTCTTTAAAAGTATGATTATTCGTTTGAGGCAACAAATTTAGTCAAAATTCTTGACACCTGCAAATGATTGCTCCTTGTTGACGTAAAAAGTAAGTCACGTTTTGTTACTGGGCGGTGGCAAGGCGGTACTCGAGGCAACTGTTGTGGTAGGCGGCCAAAGCGTCGGCACGGCGGTCAAGGGCTTGCTGGTAGAGCAACTGAGCCTCAAGCAGGTCGCTCATGCGGGAGACACCGGCGCGGTAGTGGTCGCGGTTGATGCGCAGGTTTTCCTCGGCTTGCTCGATGCCGCGGGCGGCTAACGTGAGTTGGTCGCGTGCCTCCATCACGCCGTTCCACGCGCTCTGCATTTTGATGGTGAGCAACTCGCTATTGTCGGACAGTTGGTCACGAGCCTTGACCTCCTCCAGTCGCTTGCGCTTGACGGCATGGCTTGTGCCCCACCAGTCGGTGATGGGCACGCTCACCGTGGCAAACGCCATCCCGAAAGAGGTGCCTTTTCCCAACAGGTTGTGGTAGTTGTAGCCCACGCCCACCGACACCGTTGGCATCGCCTTGCCGCGCTCCATCTTGGTCTGCAGTGCGGCCGCCTCCACTTGCTTGTCGAGCAGGCGGTATTCCGGCGTGGCGAGCAAGGCTTGGCCGTGGTCGGGACGTGGGGGCAGCGACGGATTAAAGTCGGGAGTAGCCACAATGTCAAATGCGGTGTCGCTCAAGGCGCAATGCTGGGCGAGCAGCATCTTGACCACGGCCTGCCCGTTGAGCAGTTTGAGGCGTTGGCTCTCGATATCATTTTGGCGCAGTTGCACCTGCAGCAGGTCGTTGCGCAACGTCACGCCGGCGTTCACGGCCACTGTCACGTCTTTGTTCAGGCCATTGAGCAGGGCCGCGACTGCGTCAAGGGTGCGCAGTTTCTCCCGCATGGTCACCAGTTGCCAGTAATACTGCTCGGTGGTGCGCAACACATCATTGGCCGACAGTTCCAGTCGCAGTTGCGACACGTCCTCGCCCAATCGTGCCAGGCGGTTACCGTTGACGATGCGCCCGCCGGCAAACACCGGTTGGACGGCACTCACACCGGCCAACGTGCCATGCTTCATCATCGACACGCCGATGGGCGTGGCAAAGCCAGCGAGCGCCTCGGCGGGCATCGACTGGGCAAGCACTCCGGCAAGCGAAGCCGGCAACATCTCGCCCGGATTAATATCCATCTGCATCATTCCCTGTGTGGCGGCAAACGAGAGGCCCGTTGCGCTCACCGTCGGGAAATAGTTGGTGAAAGCCTCGCGGCGCTGCTCGGCGGCCGCGGCAATATCGTGGCGGGCACAACGCATAGCGTTGTTGCCCGTCAACGCCGAGTCGCGCAACTGCTCGAGCGTGTAGGCCGGCCGGCCATAGGCTACCGCCGCCACCGCTATCAATAAAAACAAAAATTTATATCTCATCTTCAACACTCTTGGTTGTGTATTGCGAGACGAAGTCTCGTAAAAAAAGATTACTATAGTTTCCCCCTCTCTTCAGGAGGGGGGGATTAAGGGGGTGGGGAGGCCTTACTTCAAGTTCACCTTCCAATAGACCACCGGCAGCACTGTCACCACGAGGATGAGTGTACCGATGCCACCGGCAAAGATTGTGACACCCACCGGCATCCAGAACGACGATGCCGCGATAATCATCGGCACGACGCCCACGGCCGTGGTGGCTGTGGTGAGGAAAATGGGCACCATGCGCCGGCGGCCGGCATCATGGGCGGCACGCTTCACGGCGGCATTATACTCGTCGCGGCTCGCCTCGGGGTGGGCCGCCACAAAGGCGTCCATCAAGTCGTTGGCATGCTCAAAAATCAAAATCTCGTTGCGCATAATGATGCCCATGAGTGTAATAAGGCCGAAGATTGACGTCAGACCCAACGCGCGGTCCATCAGGCCCAAGCCCACGAGCGCGCCCGGCATCATGAGTCCCAACGCGGTCATACACACGATTGTGATGCCATACTTCTTGAAATTGAACAGTAGGAAGAAGAAAATGATGACCATGGCGATAGCGATGCCCCAGAAGATTTGCGGCAGCGCCTCGTCGCCATACTCTATCTCGCCGCCCACCTCGGCGCGCACTCCCACAGGCAACCCGATTTCATGCTGCATTATCTCGGCTATCCGTTTCTCGACGGGCGCGGTGAACACGCCGGAGGCAAACTGCGCCGTGACCGTGATGCAGCGCTCGCCGCCGCGGTGCATGATGCGGTTCTCGCTCCACATCGGCTCCACCGTGGCCACTTGACGCAGCGGCACGGTGCTGCTCACAATATGGTTACCGCCAACTGCCGGATGCATCGCCGCCGAGATGGTCGCCACCGTTGAACTAACGCCCAAGTTCTCCACATCCGAGACGGTCATGTCGCTGTCGTCTTTGACGACCACCGGCAACTCATAGTCACCTTCCCAAATCTGCCCCACGCGCAGGTCGCCCGTGACGGTGCTCAACGCCATCTCGGCGCCGGCACGCGATATTCCCAGTTGGGCCGATGCCACGGGGTCTAACTTGACATTGATAATCGGATAGGGATCGAAGTAATCGGTGTGGACCCATTCCAATTCGGGCATGGGCCTCATGCGCTCCATCAGCCGTTCGGCGGCCACGTGCAGGGAGTCGATGTTGTCGCCGTAGAAGCGGTATTCCAACTCCGGCACCTCGAGGAAGTCAAGCCGTTTGAAGCGGACGTAAGCGTTCGGGAAGGCCTCGGCCAAGCGCGGCTGGTAGTCGGCCAACAAGTCGAGCGTAGCCTGCTGCGAGGCGGTGTTGACGATGAGTTGAGCGAAGTTTCGCCCGGCCATCTGTGGCGCATAGGTGGTCTGGAAGCGAGGCGACGAGCAGCCCACAAAGGTGGTGAGTGATGTCACGCGCTCATCGGCGGCCAAAGCGCGGAACACCGAGTCGGAGACCACACGCGTCTCGGCGATGCCCTTGCCCTCCGGCAAGAACACCTCCACTGCAAACTGGTCGCGGTCGGCGTAGGGGAAGAGGCGGATTTTCAACGTTGGGACAATGAGCGACGAGAGCATCACCAGCGCCACGCCGCCGACAATCGTGAGCCACGGGTGGCGGAACGTCCAGTCCAGCGCAACGTTGTAGACATCTTGCACGCGGTCGGTGAACTGCTTGCCGCTTTTTGCCTTGGGCACCTTGATAATAGCGGCACACAGGAACGGAATCAGCGCCACCGCCAGCAGCAGCGACACCATCAGGTTGATTGTGATAGTCCACGGGAAGTCCTCCAGCGCGTCGAGGAAGGCTCCCTTGAACGTAATCAGGAACGGGAAGAAGATGGCACAGATGCAGATTGTGGCGAGCATCATCGGCATGAAATACTGCGCGACAGACTTCACGGCGGCGTCCACCGGCTTGAAGCCCTTGCCCACATACTCCAGATAGCCGTCGATAACCACAATCGAGTTGTCAACAATCATTCCCAGCACCACAATCAAGCCGGCGAGAGTGACGATATTCAACTCAATGCCGGCCACATACATCACCGCCACCGAGATAAACGTGCTCAGCGGGATGGTAATCGCCGCAACGATGGCCGAGCGCAACGGGAAGAGCAGCATCATCACCAAGATGATGACGGCCATCGACACCAACAGGTCGCGCAAGAACGAACTGACGCTCTCCCCCACCACCTTGGGCTGGTCGGCAATGCGGGTGACTGTCACGTCGGCCGGCATCTCATTGGCACGGAAGTCGCTGAGCACCTTGTCCACCTCGCGTCCGTAAGCCACGATGTTGTTGCCGGGCGACATCTCTAACGACAACAGCACGCATGGGTTGCCGTCTTGCTCAATGTAACTGTCGTCGGTGTCATACTCGCGCACCACCCTTGCCACATCGCTCACGCGGACGACCTTAGCGGTGGCCGGGTCGCTATAGATAATCAGGTTTTCCACCTCGGCCACACTATTCTCACCGGTCTCAATGTGGATAGGAGTCTGCTGGTCGGCGTCAGAGACGGCTCCGCTCATTGTTGTGAGGCCCTGCATCTGCAACTTGGCGAAAAGCGACTGCTGGCCGATGCCGTAGGCCTGCAAGCGGTTGCGGTCCACGTAGAGGCTGATTTGCTCCTTCTGCTCGCCGTATTGGCGCACGTTGGCCACCGATGGGATGCGCCGCAGGCGGTCACTCAAGCGGTCGCTATAGTCCTGTAACTCGCGGTAACTGCGGTCGCGGCTCGCCACAGCGATGAGCAGAGCCGACGTGTTGCCGAAGTCATCGTTGGCCACCACGGCCAGCACGCCCTGCGGCAGCGACTGCTTGAACAGGGCCAGACCGTGCTTGATTTTGCTCCACACCTCATCCTTGTTGTTCACATCGTCGCCCAACTTTACCATGACGATGCACATACCGTTTTGAGAGGTGGATGTGGTCTTGATGCGGTTCACCTCACCAAAGGTGAACAGGTATCGCTCCAGCGGCTTGGCCACCTGCTGCTCAACCTCCTCGGCGGTGGCGCCGGGATAGACGGCCACAACAACACCCTGACGGATGGTGAACTGCGGGAACTCGTCCTTGGGCATATCGCTCATGCCATAGATGCCGAGCGCAAAGAGCACTCCCAGCACCAGCAGCGTGATCGGATAATTGCGCAGGGGCCACAAAATCCAATTGTCCTTTTTCGTCTTCATGGCTCCGTCAATAGATTACCTTGGAGCCTTCGCCCAGTTTCTGGTATCCCTCGGTGACAATGCGGTCGCCCTGCTTTATGCCGCCGGCGACGGTGACACGGTTGCCGATGGTAGCGCCGACATTGACGGGCGAGCGATGTGCGGTGCTGTCGGCGGCGACGGTCCACACAAACAGTTCGCCGCCGGCCCGACGCTGCACGGCCGTCAGCGGCAGCGACAGGGCCGCACCAGCCTTGCCTGTGTCAAGCGTGACATCGGCCACCATGCCGGGCAACAGTTTGCGGTCGGGGTTGTGGACGGCGATGCGCACGTCGTAGGTGTGAGTGAGGGCATCAGCCTGGACGCCCTTCTCGACGCGACCGCCCGCGACACGCTTGCCGGCGGCCTCGACATTGATTGTGGAGGGAGTTGAGGCTGTCACCGCGGCCACCTCGGCCTCGGGCAGCGACACCTTGACTTTGACGGTGCTGATGTCAAGAATGCTGACGACGGCTTGGCTGGGCATCGCCGTCTCGCCGGCTCCGACCATTTTGCGTCCCACGACACCGCTCACGGGAGCCGTCAAACGGCAGTCGGCGAGGTTCTTCTTGACCACCTCAACCTGCGAGACAGCCTGGGCTACCTTGCTTTGAATTTCAACCCATTGCACCTCGGGCAGCGAGCCGTTGTCGTGTAGCATGCGGTAACGCTCCAGCGCGTCCTGCGCCTGGGCCAACTGAGCCTCGGCGCCGGCGAGCATATTGCGGGCCTGAGTATCGTCCATCACGGCGATGAGTTGGCCGCGCGACACATATTGTCCCTCGTTGACCAACATCTGCTTGACCACGCCCATGCCGGTGAAACTCACCGCGGTGGCCTCGTTCTCCTCAACGATGCCCACATAGGAGCGACCTGCGCCGGTGGAGGCGGTGCCGAGAACATCGGTCGCCACTCTCACGGGTTGCTTGGTCTGCTCGCGCGGCTGCTCGCCGCAACTTGCCGCCGCTATCACTAACGCCGGCAAGATTAAGGTTTTGATTATGTTCATTGGTTGATGTTATATTTTGGTGATACGAGACTGCGTCTCGCGATACAAAACTATTCTGTTTTACAGGGCAATTTTAGTGGCGTGGTTGCCCACCATGACGACATAGACACGGTTCTCAGGCAAATTGCCGATATTGGTGACTTGGGCGGCGGGGCGCTCATAGTATTGGCGGCCATATGCGTCAAACACTCTCACCCAGCCCTCGTGGGGCAGGTTGTTGATATAGACGGTGCCGTCGTGCACGACGACTTGCGGCTCGGCCGCCGGATACATCTCGTCGCTGACACCGGTCACCACAGGCGAGGCGGGCACGGTGTAGGCCACCGGCTCGAGGTCGCTCATCATCACGGTTGGCACGATGGTATAGGTCTCGGCAATCTCGCCCTGGGGCAGGTAGTAACGCGGCGCGGCGGTCACCGCCACCGTCTCGCCCCACTTGTCGAGCACACGGAAGGCGACATTTCCCTCCAGCGACAGGCCGTGCAGAGCCTGCGACACTTGCGGCAGGTCGTTCTCGCCCACGTGGACGTCATACCAACTGTCCTCCTCGGCGGCCCAAACGACAAAGCGGTCGCTGTCGCCGCCCCACGTCTCGTCGTCCTCAAAGGAAGTCACGGCACCCTCGGCCACAATCACGTCCACGGCGTTCACATCATCGCTGCCGGCAAAACGCGGCGCGGTGTCGCCCGCGGCATAAATCTCAAACAAGTTATAGCAGCCGTCAAGGGCTCCGGGGCCAATGCTATCAAGGGTGGACGGCAGCAGCAACGTGTGTAACGCGGCGCAGCCTGCAAAGGCCTCCCCACCCACTGTTGTCAACCCCTCGGGCAACACGACAACAGGCAACGCGGTGCCGGCCACGGCACGTTCGGGCAGACGCTCCAGACCCGTTGGCAACGTGAGCCCCTGCAACTCGCGTGCTCCGGCAAACGCGCCTTTGCCTATATGTCTCACACTACCGGGCAACTGTACCAACGTCACAGCGCTGCCGGCAAAGGCGCCATCGCCAACGGCAGTGACCTCGTAGTTACGGCCGAAAGAATAAACCGCATCGGGCACAATAACATCGCCTTTATAGCGGTTAACTCCATCAACGATGTGCGACACCAGTACCGCGGTACCCTTTTCGGCATCAATCTCATAATGCAAGCCGCCACTCTCAATCTCGTAGGCACCGGCCCACATTGCGACAGTCATCGCAAGAGCCGATATTATTCTTAATCGTTTCATCATCAGGCGTTTTTATTCATTAACATAGACGCGGCGCACACGAGGCGCGACGCTGGTGAGCACTTCATAGGGGATTGTGTCGCGCGCCGCCGCGAGTTCCTCGATGGGCACATGCTCACCAAAAATCTCGACCTCGTCGCCCACCTTGATTGTGGCCGGCGCGTCGGTGATGTCAATCATCACGGCGTCCATGCACACATTGCCCACCGTCGGGCAAAGGGTGCCGGCCACCCATATATGAGCCCGGCCGTTGCCATAGTGACGGTCGTAGCCGTCGGCGTAACCGATGGTGACTGTGGCGATGCGCGACGGGCGAGTGAGAACTCCCTTGCGGCCGTAGCCGATTGTCGTGCCCGCCGGCCACTCCTTGATGCTGATAATGACACTGTGGAGAGCGGCCACGGGCCACAACAGGTCCTCGCTGCCGTCAAACACCGTCTTGATGCCATACAGGCCGATGCCGAGGCGCACCATCTCCATCTGGTGCCCTGTGAAGCGCACAGCGCCGCTTGTGTTGAGGGCATGACGCAGAATGTGACACTTGGGGAAGGCCTCACGCACCATCGCGGCGCATTGCTCAAAGTAGTCAAGTTGGCTCAATGTGTACTCGTCTTGCTCAGGCTCATCGGCTACACAAAGGTGTGTGAACACACTGCGCGGCTCCACCAGGTCGGGATTGTTGCCGAACAGTTCAAACAGCCGCGGCAGTTGCTCGCGTGTGAAGCCCAAGCGGTGCATACCGCTATCAATCTTGATATGAACCGGATAGGGCTCATTAAGATTCTGACGGTCATAACGGTGCTTGAGCACACCAATCAGGTTGGTCGCCTGCTCGATGTTGTACACCTCCGGCTCCAACTTGTCGTTGATCATGAAGTCAAAATCAACGACATTGGGGTTGAGCACGATGATTGGCGCGGTGATGCCAGCCTTGACCAGTGCAGAGCCCTCGTCGATGGCGGCGACGGCCAGATAGTCCACACCGGCGCCAACGAGCGCGCGCGCCACATTGACGCTGCCGGTGCCGTAGGCATCGGCCTTGACCAACGCGAGTGTGTGGGTAGCCGGATTGAGGCGCGCCTTGAACACTTTGTAATTATGGACGAGCGCCGCCAGATCGATGGTCTCGTAGGTCTGGTGGTGGCGAGCCTGCAGCAAGTCGGCGACACGCCGCATGTCAATGCGGCGGCAACCTTTGACTATGAACAATATTTCCGGGCTAAGGAAACTCTTGTCGAAACGCCGCTCAAAGTCGTCAACGCTGTCATAGAACGTTATACTTTCCCAACGCCGCTCTTGTCGCGGGAAATACTTCTTCATTTGCGGGCCAATCAGTATCAGATTGCCCGTTTTATAGTTGTCAAGAATTTCAAGTAACTTCTCATATCGTGTCTCGGGTGGCAGTCCGTCCTCATCAAGGTCGGCCAAGGCGAGCACCGACACATATTTATCCTTGCACATCTGCAGGGCGTGATTGATTGAGGGCAAGTCGTTGGGCAAGTCGTCGGTGAAGACACAGGAATAATTGTAGCCTTCCACAAGATGGGCACGCACCGACACGTCGGTCAACGACTGAGCCACTTTCTCCAGCCGCTCCTGTTTGGCGCCCATTTTGACGGCGAGCAATGTGGTGCCCACAAAAAGACTCACCTGCTCCGGCAATTCAAATTGCAGTTTATAGTGGAAATCGTCAATCTTAGCGCTATAGCGCACGGTGACAAAGGCGCCGAAAAGTTCTTTATGCTCCACAATCATCGCGTCAACACCCTTGGCGCGCGGCATTGCGCTCCACGTATAGATGGTGGTGTAGTCGGGGTTGACGGCGGTGGTGAGCGCCATCGTGATGTCGACATCATCAACCGGTGCGACAACGGTTTTGCAACGGGCGAACAGTTTGGCCTTCTCGGCGGCCTTCTCGCGGCGGTTGGCGAACCCCTCGGCATGCTCGCCGGTCAGACAGGTGAAGATGCCCGTTGTGGGGCGGATGATGGCCTCCAGACGCTCCATTTCTCCCTTGCGGCTGATGCCGGCCTCGATAATGGCGAGGCTTGTTTTCTCGTCAATCTCCCACAGCGACAACGGCACGCCCACCTGGGAGTTGTAACTGCCCGGCGAGCGGACGATGCGGTAACGGTCCTTGAGCATATCGTAGAGCCACTCCTTGCACACCGTCTTGCCGCGGCTGCCGGTGACGGCTATCACAGGAATGTCAAAACGTGAGCGATGATAGCCGGCCAAGCGCTGCAAGGCGCGCAATGAGTTGTCAACAACAAGCATATTGGCATCCGTCAAACCCGTTGGAAGCATCGCCACGTTGTCAACAACAAAGTTGCGCACTCCCTTGCCGTACAGGTCGGCGATATAACGATGGCCGTCGCCGGTGGCGGTGCTGATGGCAAAAAACAACGTGTCACGGGGTGACACCAACTCACGCGAGTTGGTCAGCAAATGGGCCACCTGATTATCATGCAGCGTCTGAGAGGCTTCAGCGCCTATAATATCTTTTATTTCTGTAATTGTATATGTCATTTTAGTTAGTCGTCAGTCAAAAGCCGTTAGTCGTTAGTCGCTATTTGCATCTAAAAACTAAGCATCTAACATCTCTCGGATTTGCGGCACCTCGGCCACATAGGGGTATTCGGCCACAAGGTTACGCACCACAGTGAGCGTGTCGGCGCGGAAACGCTCCACCGCCTCGCGGCTGTTGCTCATCGGGCGGTGACCCAAACGCCGCGCCACGCGTTCGCAGCGCGCCACGGCCTGCACAGCGCGGTCGTCCATATATGCCCCTTGGAACGCCTGCCACAGATACTCAATCGCCACATCGGACGGGTGGACCATGTCGGCCGCGTAGAAGCGATAATCCCGCAGGTCGTCCATCATTATCTCGTAAGACGGGAAGTAAAAACAACGATGCTCTCCCTCCTTGTGGGGCCTGACCTTGGCTTGGCCGTTAGGGTGGGAGTAGGACGCGACCACCGCGTGCTCGGCCACCAGCAACGTCGCCTTGGAGAGCGAGTTGACGGCAAGTGTATCGGCGATATGGCGAATGGGACTCACAGTGAATAAAATCTTGATTGCCGGATTGAAGGCCCACACGCGCTCCACCATGCGTTTGAGTTCGGCCTCGGCCTCGGCGACGCTCACCATCTGGCGGCGGAACGTCTGCGGCGGCAACTTGTGGCAGTTGGCCACCACATGGCCGGTATCACGGTGACGGTAAACCATCGCGCTGCCAAGCGTCACCACCAGCAGCCGGCAGTCGGTCAGCCAGGCGTGAGCCTCCTCGACGCGTCGGTTCATGCGCTCAATAGTCGCGGCCTTGTCGGGCAGCGAGTGCCGCGAGTGGAAGTCGAAGTGGTTCCACACGCCGCCGTGCTCCACGAGGTCGCGTCCCTCCACCGGAGCGTTGTCGATGATACGGTCGAGCGACGCGGCCACGCTCAGCGGATTATATAGGGTGCCCATAGGGTTGATCATCACGCGCATCATCGCTTGGCGCATACGCCCCCCGATGTTGTCACTGAAGCACGACCCTAACAGCATCACCTTGTCGCTGTGTGCCAGCAGTTCGCGGTTCTCGTCAATGGTCACCGTTGTTCTAAACTCCATCTCTTTCTAATTCACAATTAATAGTGTGGGTTAGTGTCTATTCGCATCTATAACAACGTTTCAAACTACAAATTTACAACAATTTCTTGTGATAGCCAACCAAGTTACCATTTTTCTG
>CAMHQD010000025.1 GCA_946187345.1 uncultured Porphyromonadaceae bacterium
CAGGCATCACCGGCGGTTCGCTCGGCTGTTGTGGCATCGGCTGTCTGGGGTGATTAGGTCCGGCTCCTTGCTGCGAAATCGGTCCTTGTTGCGGCAATGGAGGCATACCATTCGGAAGCGGTTGTTGTTGCTGTTGTTGACGGCACCTGCCCGGGTCGCTATTGCGGCTCAACTGCTCAAGAGCCACCCGGAACTCGGCTGCCGAAGCATAGCGGTCGCTCTGACGCTTGGCTGTAGCCTTGGCGATAATGTCGCGCACCCACGGGTTCTGGATCTCACCAAGCGGCAATGGAGCCCGAAGTTGCATATCAAGCACCTCATGGATGGGACCGTCAAACGGCAGATGACCGGCAATCAACTCAAACAGCAATATCCCGATTGCATAAATGTCCGTAGTCTCGTTTTGCGATGCCACATCGCCAACAACAAGTTCCGGAGCGGCATAAGCCGCCTTGCCCATAAACTGACCGGCCGTCGTCAACTGGCGGCGCTGCGTCTGCGCGAGGTTTTCAATCTGGCGTGCAATACCAAAGTCGATGAGTTTTATCTTGCCGTTTTTGGTAATCATGATGTTGCTTGGGTCAATATCGCGATGGATATAACCCTTGTCATGCAGCGCCATTATGCCCGACAGAACAGCCTTTATAATCTTGACGGCGAACCCCACGCGGTCATTCTGGAAACGACGATACAGGTCTTGGGCAAACACAAACGGCTGTCCCTGGGCATCAGTGACCTTACCTTGCAAGAGATCGTCAAGTGCCACACCATCCAGCAACTCGCTGGCGACGTGGTAATGCTTCCCCACAACGTTGCCCATAGCATCAGTCTCGTCAACCTCAATGAAGCCGAACATCTCAACGAGATTTTCGCTCTGTATCATGATTGAAGCCTCGCGCCGTGAGCGTTCAATGGCATTTTGAGGCAGGTCGTCAAAGAGGAATTTAATCGCCGCTTCCTGTTGCACACCGGTGCGTTCGTCAACGCGATACCCCTTGTAGACCTGACCCATGCCGCCCACGCCAAGTGGTGGCAGGTCGGTATCCACAGTGTAGTGGATACCCATCTGTCGCTCGGCCTGACCTTGGATTGTGATAATTGCCATTTAATTATTAGTTGTTAGTGACCTCCCCCACCCCTCTATAGTAGGGGGCGGGAGAGGCCATACCTTAATCTAAAATCATAGAAACTGCGTGCCTCCGGGCTGGTTGTCGACGGTGCCGTCGAGCGACATAGTGCCGCCCGAGGCCGGACGACGGCTCGGATCGTACATCGGATTCGGACCGGGCTGCGGACCCGGTTGGAACGGCTGCTGCTGAGGCGGCATCGGACCGCCACCCAGAGCCTGGGTGCCGCCGCCATAAGGTTGCTGCGGAACCGGCTGGAACGGCTGTTGGGGCTGGAACGGCTGGCGACCGCCTTGCGG
The DNA here is from genome assembly GCA_946187345.1 of uncultured Porphyromonadaceae bacterium. Classification (GTDB taxonomy): domain Bacteria; phylum Bacteroidota; class Bacteroidia; order Bacteroidales; family Muribaculaceae; genus Sodaliphilus. The sequence goes on from CAMHQD010000025.1 coordinate 1,427, forward strand.
TTGCTGCGACATCGCGGGCATCGAGTCGCCATCAAGCGGCATGAAGTTCTCGCTCACAGTCAGACCCATCTCATCAGCGTCAATCAAGATAAACAATAGTTGGTAGTTGTTGCCTACTGTAATGATGTCACGGTTGCGGCACTCATGGGCATCATAGGTCAACTCCTCGTTATTGACAAAGATACCATTCTTCGAACCCTCATCACGGATAGAGGCAATCATCTTGCGCGACGACTTCATCTGGCGGATGAACAGACTGGCATGGTGACCGCTAACAGTCTGCTCGCGCAGGCGGATTTGGCAATCTTCAGCGCTGCCAATCACGTTAGTGCCCACATACAACGGCCAAAACTCACCGAAGCCCTGGCGAGAGATAGAGTAAAGAAAGCCTACCACAGGCACTGCCGGTTGTTCATTGTTTGCACCTTGCTGCACTTGAGGAGCCTGAATGTTCATGCCGGGCACCACAGTGCCTTGGCGTGGCTGAGAACCTTGTTGGCGCTGGTAGATGTTACCGCCGCCCATCTGACGTCCCATTCCGGGGACATTGGTTGATCCGTTATTCATAATCGTATCAATAAGGTTAAAGAAAAAATTTCATGTAGATTATTAGGTAAATCTGGTTGTCAACCGCAAAATTAATAAAATTCCAGCAATTAACATCACTAAAATTCCCGAAAATTTTTGAAAAATAAATATTTTTGAAAAATTTCGGGAACATCAGTATGAAATTGTTATGATAAAGGCGGCACTTCGAGAGTGGCAAGCACACTATTATAGTAGCGTGGGTCATTGGTGACCTCTCGCCCGATAAATGGCGGCAACGACTTTAGCGGTTGCTCCTCGCGCTCAAGTTCAACCTCCGCAATGACCAAGCCATCCAACGCGTCAAGGAATTCATCTACTTCCCAAATAACATCCCCCCACGGCACAATGTGCCGCACTTTCTTGACTCGCCGCTCACACATATGGTAGATTGCCAATCCGTCATCAAATGGTATCTCATACTCAAACTCGCTGCGAGTCGCGCCACGATTTGCGCTCTTGATTGTAATGAAAGCCCGACAGGTGTCATCGGCCTCATCTGTCAGACGCACACGGACAGTGCGTGCAGGCTCGCTCGAGAGATAGCCTTGCATGATGCGTCGCGTCCTGACAGCCAGCGACTTGTATATATCGCCGACCACGAGAAACTTGCGTTCAATCTCCAAAGCCATTTTCTTTCTGTTTCAAGTCAAGGCGCACCACGTTCTCGACATGATGCGTATGGGGGAACATATCTACCGGCTGAATTGCCGTCACTTGATATTTGGCGTCAAGCAAGGCAATGTCACGTGCTTGCGTTGCCGGATTGCAACTGACATAGACAATGCGACGTGGAGCGGCATTGAGAATGACGTTCACAACGTCCTCATGCATGCCGGCACGTGGTGGATCAACGATAATAACATCGGGGCGGCCATGGAGTGTGACAAACTCATCAGTGAGCACATCTTTCATGTCACCGGCAATAAATAGAGTGTTGTCGATGCCGTTAACACGGGAATTGAGTTTAGCGTCATCTATGGCTTCGGGAACATACTCGATGCCGATAACTTGACGCGCTTGCCGAGCCACAAAGTTTGCTATAGTGCCGGTGCCTGTGTACAGATCATAGACGAGTTCGTTGCCGGTGAGCGCCGCGAAGCCACGCGTGACCTTGTAGAGTTCATAAGCCTGCGTCGAATTGGTCTGATAGAAAGACTTCGGGCCCACACGGAAGCGCAATCCCTCCATTTCCTCCTCAATATAGTCACGACCGCTGTAAAGCAACATTTCCTGGTCGCCCAAACTATCATTGACCTTGAGATTGACGACATACATCAGGCTCGTCAGTTGCGGGAATTGCTCGCGCACGGCTTCCATCACTTCATGAATTGCCGCAGAGTTATCCTCGCCGAAGACAATAACAACCATCACTTGACCGGTGCTCGCCGTGCGTATCATCATGGTACGAAGCAAGCCGCTGTGGGTGCGGACATCGTAGAACGTATAGCCACGCCTGGCCGCATAGTTCCTCACGAACAATCGCAACTCGTTGCCAATATTATCTTGCAGATGGCAACACTTGATGTCAAGCACTTTGTCAAACGAGCCCGGGATGTGGAAGCCGGCAGCGTTGCGGTCAGCAAATTCTTCACCACTATCAAGTTGCTCGCGTGTGAGCCAACATTTATTGGAGAATGTGTACTCCATCTTATTGCGGTAACACAACATGCGTGCCGAGCCCAAAATAGGATTTACAGCCGGCAAATCGACTTTGGCAATGCGTTGCAGCGCGTCAACAACCTGTTGCTGCTTGTATTGAAGTTGATTTTGGTATGGCAAGTGTTGCCACTTGCAGCCACCGCACACCCCGAAGTGTTCACAAACAGGCTCAACACGCAACGGCGATGGCTTGATAACGCGCACGATGTGCCCCTCGCAGTAACTATGCTTCTTGCGGTCAATCTGCAAGTCAACAATGTCTCCGGGTGCGCCATAGGGAACAAAGACAACCAAATCGTCCCATCGGCCAAGGCTCTTGCCCTCGGCTGCGACACCGGTAATCTCAAAGTCCGCAACGAGTGGTAGAGGTTTTTTCTTTCTCATTAAAAATATTTATTTCCCTACTAATAAAAATAGGCTGGAGTGAGGATATCTCAGTCGAGTTTGAGCACGGCGAGGAAGGCCTTTTGCGGCACCTGAACGGTACCGATCTGCTTCATGCGCTTCTTACCGGCCTTCTGTTTCTCGAGCAACTTGCGCTTGCGGCTCACGTCGCCACCGTAACACTTAGCCGTCACATCCTTGCGAACCTGTTTAATAGTCTCGCGCGCAATTATCTTGGCTCCAATGGCAGCCTGTATAGCGATGTCGTACTGCTGGCGAGGTATCAACTCTTTGAGTTTCTCACACATTCGGCGACCAAGCGACACGGCGTTGTCAACGTGGGTGAGAGTGCTCAACGCATCCACCGGCTGGCCGTTTAGAAGAATGTCAAGTTTGATAAGACGCGACTCACGATAGCCGTTGATGTAGTAGTCAAACGAGGCGTAACCGCGGCTGATACTCTTTAACTTGTCATAGAAGTCAATCACAATCTCGCCTAATGGTATATCAAACGTGAGTTCCATGCGGTTGCCACTGATGTATTCTTGTTTAACAAGTTCACCACGCTTATCAAGGCACAGGGTGATAATCGGTCCCATAAAATCACTCTGAGTGATGATTGAGGCACGGATGTAAGGCTCCTCAATCTTCTCGATAAGAGTCACATCAGGCAGACCGGCAGGATTGTGAACCTCAAGCGTGTTGCCCTTCTTATCAGTCACATTATAGGACACATTAGGCACCGTTGTTATCACCTCCATATTAAACTCTCGGCTGAGGCGTTCTTGAACAATCTCCATATGAAGTAATCCGAGGAAACCGCAGCGGAATCCGAAGCCCAATGCCACGCTCGACTCAGGGGTGAACGTGAGAGCGGCATCATTGAGTTGTAACTTCTCGAGTGAGGTGCGCAAGTTCTCGAAATCTTCCGGATCAATTGGATACACACCGGCAAAAACCATCGGTTTGACCTCCTGGAAGCCTTCAATGGCCTTGTCGCAAGGTGTCTCGACATGGGTTATCGTGTCACCCACACGCACCTCGGCACTATTCTTGATGCCGCTGATGATGTAACCCACATTGCCCGCGCTGATGCTGTCACGCGGCGCGAGTTGCAATTTGAGAATACCCAATTCGTCAACGTTATACTCCTTGCCGGTGTTGACAAACTTGACGAAATCGCCCTTGTGAATTGTGCCGTTCACAATCTTGAAGTACACAATTATGCCTCGGAACGGATTGAAGACCGAGTCAAAAATCAACGCCTGCAATGGTGCGTCCGGATCTCCTTTGGGTGCGGGAACACGCTCAACAATAGCGTCAAGCACTTGTTCGATGCCCAATCCGGTGCGGGCACTGACCCGCAAAATCTCGCTCGGGTCACAACCAAGCAGTTCAACAATCTCGTCCTCAACCTCATCGGGGTGAGCGCTTTCCATGTCAATCTTATTGATGACAGGAATTATCTCGAGGCCATTCTCAATGGCCATATATAGATTGCTAATCGTTTGAGCCTGCACCCCTTGTGTGGCATCAACAACGAGAAGCGCACCCTCACAAGCGGCGATTGAGCGAGAGACCTCATAGGAAAAGTCGACGTGTCCCGGAGTGTCAATCAAATTGAGTGTATATTGCGTGCCGTCGTGATCATATAGCATCTGGATTGCATGGCTCTTGATGGTGATGCCACGCTCGCGCTCAAGATCCATATCATCGAGCACTTGGGCCTGCATCTCACGACGCTCGACTGTGCCGGTGAGTTCAAGCAAGCGGTCGGCCAAGGTGCTCTTGCCGTGGTCAATGTGGGCCACGATACAGAAGTTTCGGATTGTATTCATCTGTTAACTGTGAGTAATTTTCTGCAAAATTACAAAAAAAAGTGCGAACCGCGAACTACTGTTGGAACGCGTTCCAACCTTGAGCGCGGATTGGCAGTTCGGCATCATCGCGACTAACAAGCACCGCGCCAAGTTCAGGCTTGGTAATATGACCGATAAGACGGACTGTTTTCATCTGTGACACCAATTCGTGTTGCGCGAGCGGCACTGTGAACAGTAATTCGTAATCCTCACCGCCATTCATGGCAGCCGTCACCAAGTTCATATTCAGTTCCTCGGCCATAATGGCAGTCTGATAATCAATCGGGATGCGGTCTTCAAACACACGGCAGCCCACACCGCTTGCCTTGCAGATGTGCAACAGTTCGCTTGATAAGCCGTCACTAACGTCCATCATCGCGGTGGGGGTGATACCCAAAGAGCGCATCTCATCAATAACATCACGACGCGCTTCTGGCTTTAATTGCCTCTCGAGAATATACTCACGACCGGCAAAGTCAGGTTGGAAATCCTTCTCTCCGGCGCCGGCCTCGCGCTCGCGCTCAAGAAGTTGCAGACCCATATACGCGGCACCGAGATCTCCGCTGACGCACACCAAGTCGGTGTCTCGCGCACCATTGCGATAGACAATCTTGTCACGGTCCACATCCCCGAGTGCGGTTATACTGATAATCAGTCCTGTGACGCTTGCGCTGGTGTCACCGCCCACGAGGTCTACGCCATATCGCTCACATGCCATCCTCATACCGGCATAAAGTTCGCTGATGTGCTCTACAGTGAAACGACGACTGATGCCGAGTGATACCGTAATCTGGCGGGGCGTGCCATTCATGGCATAAATGTCACTCAGGTTCACCACCACCGCTTTATAACCCAAGTGGCGCAAGGGAACATAGGTGAGGTCAAAGTGTATGCCCTCGAGTAAGAGGTCAGTCGTGACAAGTGTACATTTGTCACCGTAATTGAGCACGGCGCAGTCGTCACCAACGCCACACAATGATGATTTGTTTTGGAGTGTGATACCCTCGGTGAGGCGTTCAATGAGACCGAACTCGCCCAAAGTTGAGATTTCTGTTTCCTGCATATGATTAAAAATTGGCCATTGGCCATCTATTGTCCACCGGCAGCGGCCACAAAATGGCCGGATCTGAACACGGCGGGTGACAGATGGTCAATGGTCAACGATAATATCAAAGTTCGTCAAAACGGTTGATGATTTCCTCCATCACCATCGACATGATGGGTTGGGCGGCAGCGGCAGCCTTCTGGACCTCCTCATGGCTTACGTCCGGCGCGATACCCTCTCCGCCAAGGTCGGTGATGACACTCAAGCCAAACACCTCCATGCCGCTGTGTCGGGCGACAATCACCTCGGGCACAGTGCTCATGCCCACAGCGTCGCCACCGATGCGGTAGAAGTAACGGTACTCGGCCGGTGTCTCAAAAGTCGGACCTTGCGTTCCAACATACACACCCTCCACGAGACGGACGTTCTTCTCTTTGGCAATCTCACGGGCCTTCTCAATCAGGCGCTTGCTGTAGGCCTCGTTCATCGCGGGGAAGCGCGGACCGAGCTCGTTATAATTCTTGCCGTGCAACGGGTGCTCCGGAAATAGGTTAATGTGGTCAGTGATAATCATTATATCACCGATGCGGAAGTTGGGATTCATTCCGCCTGAAGCATTGCTTACAAATAAGGTCTGGACACCCAAAGCCTTCATCACGCGCACAGGGAAAGTGCTTTCCTTCATAGAATAGCCCTCATAGAAGTGGAAACGCCCCTGCATCGCCATGACGTACTTGTCACCAAGTTCGCCAAAAATCAAGCGGCCGGCATGTCCCTCAACAGTAGATACCGGAAAGTTGGGTATCTCGTTGTAAGGCAGCGACACGTCCTCCTTGATGCGGGTCGCAAGGTCGCCCAAGCCGGTGCCTAAGATGATTGCGGTCTTGGGAAGGCGGTTGACCTTGGAGCGGATAAAGTCCGCGGTCTGCTTGATTAGTTCAAGCCAATTTTTCTCTTCTTTCATCAGTTTCCGGTTTTTAAAGGTTATTATTTTTATCAAGTGACATCAATCGGTGCAGGGCTCATCAGTGTGAGTCTCAATGCGGCGCACGAGATTGTCGATGAAACGCGGACCATCCTGTTCCATGAGTCCGACCTTGATTGGCACAAAATAAATTTGCGAACGACGCTCGGGCGGATAGTAGGCGTTGTTCAGAATCTTGACCGCATCCTTCTCGGTAGTAATCACAAACTTGCGCTCACCGGGCAGTTTGTCGAGTTCAGTGAAAATCAGGTCAAAGTCCGCCCGAGAGTAGTAATGATGGTCATCAAAATGGATAACGCGCGTTGTCGCGCCAAACGACATCAGATATTTGGCGAACGGCCTATGGTTGGCGATACCGGTGAGGCAAAGCACAGCATCTCCCTGTCGCAAATCCTGAAGCGAATTCAAGCGCACGTCAGGCACGGGGAAAATGGGACGTGGCGATCCATAGCGGATTGTGCTGTAATAGAGAGATGTGTCCGGAAACAGGTCAAGATGCTCCTTGACCAGACGAAGGTCTCGAGGCAGAATATCCGGCGGGCACTTTGTCACCACTACAATATCACTCTGCAGCGTCATATAATGCATCGGCTCACGCAAGTTGCCCAACGGCAACAGTTTGTCCTCATAGGGCAGACGCGTGTAGTCTACAAGCACAATATTGACCTTGGGCTTGACCTGACGGTGCTGGAAAGCGTCGTCAAGCAAAATCAAATTGATGTCGGGGTGGAGCTCCAGCAACCTATTGATTCCCTCCACGCGGTCTTCACAAACAGCCAACTTAATCAGGCCGTTGAACTTGTGGAAAATCTGGAACGGCTCATCACCGATGTCTCGCGGCGAGAGCGAATCGGTGGCGAGAATGAAGCCGCTTGTCAAGCGCTTGTAGCCACGGCTGAGCACAGCGATGTGATACCGGTCATAGAGTGCCTCAATGATATACTCCACCATTGGGGTCTTGCCGGTGCCACCCACTGTGATATTGCCCACGCTGACAACCGGCACCTTGAACGTGTGACGCTTTATAACACCTCGCTCAAACAGGAAATTCCTCACCCACACCACACCACCATATACCCACGCGCAGGGCGTGAGTATCGCATTAAGCAGCATCTTGCGATGCTTGGCGCTGATGATGCGGGTGAGTAAACTCATAATTCGTCGAAAGGTTGACAGATAAACACTATCTGTAAAAATGAGGGACTAAAGTTGTACACGGTCAAGCATGAGGCAGAGCACATGATCACGTCCAAGAGTCTGCTGGAGTTCCTTGTAATAATCATAGAACAGCCCCATCTCATCAGCCATGCGAGCCTCGGCCTGAGCGCTCATCGCCTTGGCGAATATTGCCTTCCAATCCTCTTCAAGTGAGGGATAGCACTGCGTTTCACAGTCCTTTTTCATGCCGGCCTCTTTGGCGACCCATGCGATAGCCTCATCAAGGCCACCAAGTTCGTCAACCAAGCCAATCTTGAGAGCGCTCTTGCCGTCCCACACACGCCCCTCGGCAATAACCTTGATAGAGTCTTGTGTGACACCACGTCCCTCGGCGCAACGACGGGTAAACAGGTCATAGCCGCGGTTAACCATCTGTTGCAGTGCCGCTTGCTGCATGGGCGTCAGATGCTTGGTCATAAGCCCCATATCAGCATTCTTGTTGGTTTTCACTACACTAAAGTGAACACCCAACTTATTCTCAACAAGTTCCTGAACACAGGGAATGGTACCGAAAATTCCAATCGAACCCGTGATTGTAGTTGGCTCGGCAAAGATGCGGCCGGCACCGCTTGAGATATAGTAACCTCCGCTGGCGGCATAGTCACCCATCGACACCGCAATGGGTTTACCTGAAGCCTTGAAGTCATCAAGGGCTTTCCAGATTTGTTCACTGGCAAAGGCGCTGCCGCCGGGTGAATTCACACGCAGGACAAGACCCTTGACATTGTCGTCCTCGGTGAGCTCGTCTATGATTTCCACCATCTTTTCGCCATGAATGGCGTCGTCATTCATATCATCATCGCTATCGTCAATCTCGCCCACGGCATAGAGCACGGCGATGTGCTCGCCCGAGGCCGGAGTGTCAAGGTCGGTCGCCAACTCATCGGGAGTGACAAACGAGAGGTCATCGTCCTCGCCGACATCTGTGAGAGCCTTGAGTTTCTTCTCGAAGTCCTTGCGGAAGCAAATGCCGTCAACGAGACCAAGTTCAACGACTTCTTGAGCGGAACGCGTGACGAGGATGCTGTCAACCATCTCGTTAAGCTTCTCGGGAGCGATTTTGCGGTCGGCGGCGATGTCATTGCTGATCTCCTCCCAGATTGAACCGAGGTAATGCTCGGTCTGCAACCGGTTGGCGGGGCTGATGCTGTCAAGCATATAAGGCTCGACGGCACTTTTGAAAGTGCCCACGCGCACTATCTGCATCTCAACACCGACCTTTTCCATCAAGCGTTTGAGATAAGGAATAGAAGAAGCCATGCCGTGCAGGTCAACGGCCCCCTCCGGATTGACAAAAATGCTGTCGGCGGCACTGGCCAGATAGTAGTCTCCCTGGCCGTAACCCTGATTTGCGTAGGCATAGACAAACTTTTTGCCATTGGTTTTTGTCTTGAAGGATTTGAGCGCCTTGCGCAGGGCCGTCATCGTGGCCGGAGCAGCCAAAGCGCCGTTGCACTCAATGTACACGCCATCAATCTTGTCGTTGGTGGCAGCCTCCTCAAGCGCCTTCACGAGCACATTAAGGCCCATTGTCTCGGCCGGCATCGAGCCGGTGGTCAAATCGGACATCGACGGCGTCGGAGTGGTTGAGCGCTCTGAAATCTCACCATCGAGGTCAATGTGAAGAATTGAGTGATCACTCACCGAAGCAGCCTTACCACTGCCCATGCTGGCGACGGATAGGCTGAATAAGATAGTGGCTATGACGAAAAATGTCAGAGCCAAAATAACACCCACAAATGACCCGCACACGACGAGCAGGAATTTCTTCATCATAATGGTTAATGTATAAAATGTTGTTTTACAATCACATCAGTCAGCGACAATGCATAACTTGCACAATCAATCTACAAAGATAGGAAATTATTTTCAAAGGGACGAAAATTCATCATCATTTTTTCGTGAAAAATATTTTGCAGTCAACAATACAAGCGCAATAGCAGCCACCGCACTCACCATTGCCGCCCACGGCAACTGGCCGGGCGCGGGCAAACCAATCGTGTCGGCAAAATTTTTCTCATAACCATAACTACGAACAATATAACTAGACACTACAACGATACTATTGTTGAGAAAGTGAGCAAAAACCGGTGCCCATAACGAACGGGTCCAAAGCAATAGGTAACCAAGCCAGACGCCAAGCAACATTCGCGGCACGAAACCGTAGAATTGTAGATGGACAGCACTAAAGAGGATTGCAACACACCACACGGCGATATGCCGATGACCACTATAGTCCATCCACGTACCTTGAACAGCGCCTCGGAAAAGCATTTCCTCACTCAAGGCGGCCATCAGTCCGATCACGAGTACTCCGGCAAGCATCTGCCACACGTTGGAAGCGTTGAGCAGCAGGTCTGTTTGGTGAGCCGCAGCGTCTTCCATCGGGCGCATCACCCGCTCGAGCACCGACGGCAACGTCACATGCGAGTTCCAATCGACAATCCAGTTCATTGCCGGCAAAGCGACCGCCTGCATGACGATTATAACGAGTAGAGCCATCCATGTTGGCGCCACATTCAGGCGCAAGGCGCTGCACGGCCGTTGCCACAAGAAGCCGGCAAGCGCGGCGGCGGGCAAAATAAACGCCAACACGTCCTGGACTACAGTAAGCCACAGCAAATGAGTGCGAGACTCAATATTCATCATGCCGGAAGACTGCAGTGCCAAGACCACAACTGTTGCCAGCATGAAGCCGATGAGCACCAGTGCCGCAAGGAACATCAAGGCGGCAGGCAGCGACAATCGTCTTTTCGGTAAATTCTCGTTCATATACTTTAATCAGTTTTTATTCTGAAATAAGAGAGAGGAATGTGTCCTCGTTGATTATCTCGACACCGAGGCGGCGCGCCTTCTCGAGTTTCGCCGGACCCATATTCTCGCCGGCAAGCACCATAGAGGTCGCGCCACTGATTGAACTGACATTCTTGCCTCCATGCTGCTCAATCATTGCTTTATACTCTTCACGCGAATGGCGTGAGAATGTTCCACTTATAACGATTTTCTTTCCGGCCAAACGGTCTGTGCGTCCAGCCGTCTCACTCTCCGTGAGAGACATTTGGAGACCGGCCTGACGCAGACGTTCAACAAGCAAACGATTGGCAGGCTCCGCAAAAAAGTCAACTATCGAATTGGCGATAATCGGCCCCACATCAGGAATTGTGGCAAGTTGATCGGCAGTCATCGACATCAATGAATCAATGTCGTGGACTATCGAGGCAAGTTGGCGGGCTGTAGTCTCACCCACGTTAGGGATTGAGAGGGCAAATAAAACTCTGGCAAACGGTACTCCCCTGCTTTGTTCCAGTCCCTGCATGAGCCGCTGCGCGCTACGCTGCTGCCACCGGTCGAGTGCCACAAGTTGAGAAACGCTCAGGCGATACAGATCCGCCGGATCATTCACCAAGCCGGCAGCATGAAGTTGGGCGGCCACCTCGGCACCGACGCCATCGATGTTCATCGCATGGCGCGACACAAAGTGCTCTATTCGGCCCACAATCTGAGGCCCGCAACGCCAACGATTGGGACAAACCCATGCGGCCTCTCCCTCAACACGCTGCAATGGTGTGCCACACACGGGGCAATGAGTGACAAAACGCACGGGAAGGGCCCCGTCCAACCGTTGCTTGAGGTCAACGCCCACTATCTTGGGAATAATTTCACCACCTTTCTCGACATACACATGGTCTCCCTCGTGAATATCAAGTTGCTTGATAATGTCGGCATTGTGAAGTGAAGCCCGCTTGACAATAGTGCCGCTGAGCAGCACCGGTTCAAGATTGGCAACAGGGGTGATGACTCCGGTGCGGCCAACCTCAAAAGAGACACTCTTCAACAGAGTGCACTCCCGCTCTGGAGCGAACTTATAGGCGATTGCCCAACGTGGGGATTTGGCAGTGGAACCCAAATTGAGTTGTTGGCGCAGGTTATCTACCTTAAATACGAGGCCATCGGTCGCTACGGGCAAATGCTTACGCTCAACGTCCCAATGAGCGATGAAGTCGGCGATATGATCGATGTCATCAAGACGGCTAACCATCCCTGTCTTGAAGCCCCACCGCTTGAGAGCGTCGATGCTCTCATGGTGGGTGGCAAAAGGCAGATTATCACCCAACAAGAAATAGAACACGGCATCCAGGCCACGGCGAGCCACTTCGGCGCTATTCTGCAATTTTAGTGTGCCCGCTGCGGCATTACGAGGGTTTGCGAACAGAGGTTCCTCCTGCTCGTCACGCTCGCGGTTGAGACGTTCAAAACTTTCCCAGGGCAAGAGAATTTCGCCACGCACCTCAAAATGCTCGGGCCAATGGCCTCCGGCAGGCAGAATGAGCGGCACGCTGCGTATGGTTTTAACGTTGGCAGTAACATCATCGCCGCGTGTACCGTCGCCGCGTGTGACGGCACGCGTCATGCGTCCGTTATCGTAGGTAATGGAAATTGATGTGCCATCATACTTTAGTTCGCCTACAATATCACAACGAGCGACGCCAAGCGCATCTGTCGCCCGGCGCAGGAAGTCTTGCACCTCTTCGATTGAGTAACTGTTGGCAAGAGACATCATGGGTCTCTCATGATTGACTTGCTCAAAACCCTTGGTGATGTCGCTACCGACACGTTGTGTTGGTGACAACGGATCGGCATACTGTGGATAGTCACGCTCAAGTTCCTCAAGTTCACGTAGCAATCGGTCATACTCTTGATCGCTGATCGTGGGGGCGTTGAGCACATAGTAACGGTGATTGTGCTCGTTGAGTTCACGCCGCAACTGTTCAATGCGCTGCTTGAATAAATCCATAATACCTTAAATTAGTTTCAGAAACCGTTCTTGGTATAAATCTCATACTGCAGGCGACGAGCTTTCTCAACGCTTGCACGGTCATTGGGATCGATGCCGTACTTTTCTCGCGGTGGGATAATTAGCACTGTACCCGGCGGCACTGTGTTAGGGTTGTCAATCTTATCACGATTTTCCTCATAAATGTACACCCAAAACTCCGGCTTGACATAGTGCTTGCGGGACATCTTGGTGAGATACAAGGTGCCGGTGATTGTATCGGTAATAACTTGAGGTGGAATTGATTGAGATGCAGTTATTACAGGTTGGGACGATATGGTATCGGCAATAATACTATCATCGACAACATTTCCGGCGGGCCTAATGTCGGTTGAAGGGGTCACACCCGCATTTGAGGCATAATAGTTTATCGGCTTGTAAACATACCACCACGCCAGCCAAGCGGCCATGAGCAGTAATGATGCCGCCACGGCGCCTGCGGCAAATCCTTTCCAGAAACCGTCACGCGCACCGCTCAGCGCAACGGTGTCACCATCTACGGCTCTGTCAATGACTTCAGTTGCTTGAAAAGGTTCGGTCACGGCTTGCTCTGGCTCCGGCTCCGGTTCCGGCTCATGTTTCGGCTCCGGCTCCGGTTCGGGCTCCGGCTCATGTTTCGGCTCCGGCTCCGGTTCCGGCTGGGGGGCCGGTTCAGGTTCCGGCGCGACCGGGGGCTCTTCCTCAAGATTTCCAGCCACAATAACATCGGACTTTGAGGTCGGCGGGGTGAAAGGCGGGGGCGTGATTACGACCGGTCCATCATCCGGACCATCATCGGCATCAGCCACGGCTTCAAGTTGCACATCATCAAGCGACACATCAAGTTCAACTGGCTTGAAGTTGGCGAATGGAGCGTTTATCTTTGTGGCAAGTTCCGGCGAAATAACAAACGCGACCTTGTTATAAGAGGCGCGTGCCTCAGTGCCTCTCACAGTCTCAAGGGTGAATGTGCCCAAACCATCGATGGTCACTTGTCGACCGTCAACGAGCGACTGCTTGATTGTAGCGAACAATTCTTTGAGAAAGAGTTCGCTGACGCGGCTTGTCGTTTCGGTGGCATCGGCCACTGTCTCGACGAGTTGAGGAAAGGTTATCTTGGGATATGCGCTTCGTTTTGCCATGGATTTCAACTTTTATTAACGGGATGAAATCTGACCTGCCTTGCGAGAAGTGAACTCACATTAAATTTCAACACGGCGCGTGGTGGATATAGATAACGGTGGCCGTTCTGAACGATGACACGCTCGTCAATGACGCGCGTCTCAAAGTTGCCGAACGCCGGCACACAGACGTCTTCGCCTTCAGCGGCACTCCGTTCAATGACCTGCACGAGTGCGCCCAAGAGTTTGTCAATATCAGCGGGTTGCCGTTGCAATTTTGCCGCAACGGTAGCCACCAGTTCCTTATGTGATACGGTCTTCATCACTAATGCTATACTTTTTAGGTCGCAAAGTTAATAAAAATATGTGAGATAATGGCAACAAAAACGATTGATGTTGCACCATCGGATTAATATCAAGGCGGCACAAGCACACATAATTTTTAACATTTTTTGCTTATTATATAAATTGTTAACGATAACGATGATTGCTATGTGCGAACAAAATAATAACTTTGCAGCCTCAAATTAATATTGCAAATAATTATATAAAAAATATGAACGAAACAGTTAATATCCGCGAATTGAGCGAACTGATTGCCAGCAAGAGCAATATCGTGAGCCTTGTAAAGCAGGGCATGGACCAGACCATCGTGGGACAGCAACATTTGGTGGAGTCACTTCTCATCGCCTTGCTTGCTAACGGCCACGTGCTTTTGGAGGGAGTGCCTGGACTCGCAAAAACGCTCGCCATCAAAACTCTGGCAAGCCTTATTGACGCTAAGTTCAGCCGTATCCAATTCACACCGGACCTGCTGCCTGCCGATGTCATAGGTACTATGATTTACAGTATTCAGAAGGAGCGTTTTGAGGTGAAAAAAGGCCCTGTGTTTGCCAACTTTATCCTCGCCGACGAGATTAACCGCGCGCCGGCAAAGGTACAGAGCGCGTTACTTGAGGCCATGCAGGAGCGTCAAGTGACTATCGGCGAGCAAACATTCGCACTCGATGACCCATTCTTGGTGCTTGCCACTCAGAACCCTATTGAACAGGAAGGCACTTATCCCCTGCCGGAAGCCCAGGTGGACCGCTTCTTGATGAAGGTGCTCATCGGTTACCCCAGCAAAACTGACGAGGCTGCCATCATCCGCCGCAATATCGCCGCGGCAAAGCCCGCGGTAAACGCCTTGGTCAAGCCGGACGAACTGGTTGAGACACGCGCGGTGGTCAACCAGGTATATCTTGATGAGAAAATCGAGCGATATATTGTTGACATCGTCTTCGCCACCCGTTTCCCACAAGACTATGGCTTGAACGACCTCCAGACGATGCTCCAGTTCGGTGCCTCGCCACGAGCCAGCATCAGCCTGGCCCAGGCCGCCCGCGCCAACGCGTTTCTGCACAGCCGCGCTTTTGTAATCCCCGACGATGTGCGCAATGTGTGCCATGATGTGCTGCGTCATCGACTTGGACTGAGTTATGAAGCCGAAGCCGGCAACATCACGGCGGACGAGATTATCAACAACATCATTGACAAAATCGCCGTGCCATAAGCGGTTCTCTTTAACACAAATTGCCATGAATTATCCATGAATTGTTGCCCCACATGACTTTCGTGAATACCTGCCACTTATTTCAATTAAAGGAATTCCACGATAATTCACGGGAGAAAATTCTAATTAAAGAATAATTTATGGATTTTTTGTAAAAAAAGAGAGAAACAAAATAGAATGGACTCCAACGAGTTGCTGCGCCGGGTGCGCAAGATTGAGATTAAGACGCGTGGATTATCGCAGGAAATCTTTGCCGGCGAGTATCACAGCGCCTTCAAGGGAAGGGGCATGACCTTCAGCGAAGTGCGCGAGTACCAATATGGTGACGACGTGCGCGACATCGATTGGAATGTGACCGCACGTTATCACAAGCCATATGTCAAGGTCTATGAGGAAGAGCGCGAGTTGACGGTGATGCTTGTGGTTGACGTGAGCGCCGGCAATTTGTTCGGCGCTGTTGGACCCTACAAGCGTGACATTGTCGCGGAGGTAGCGGCCACATTGGCTTTCAGTGCCATTCAGAACAATGACAAGGTGGGAATGTTGCTATTCACAGACCGCATTGAGCGCTTCATTCCGCCAAAGAAAGGCCGCAAGCACATCTTGCTTCTCATCCGTGAGTTGCTCGATTGCCAGCCACAAGGAACCGGCACAAATGTCAAGCAAGCATTAGAATTCATGACAGGCGCATTGAAGAAACGTTGCACGGCATTTGTTCTGAGCGACTTTGTTGACGCCGGCGACGACTATTCCCAAGCGCTATCGCTCGCTGCCCACAAACACGATGTGATGGCCTTACAGATTTATGACAAACGCGAGGCTCAGATGCCGGATGTTGGACTTGTGCTCATGCGTGATGCCGAGAGTGGCGCCCAACGCTGGGTGGACACACATAGCCGGGCAGTGCGCACCGCATGGCAACGGTGGTGGTATGCCAACCAGCAACAGTTAGCCGAGGCTGCCACGAGGGCACGCGTCGATGTGGCGACAATCGCCACAGACGAGGATTATGTCAAGACTTTGATGGCGATGTTCAAGACACGAGCCACGGCACGCTGACGCCACATATAGATGTTAGATTTTAGATGTCTTGTTGTGAAAAAGAGAATTATCATAAAATATATTATCGCTCTCACTTTGCTGACGGCATCTCTACCGGCAATGGCCGGTGCTGTGGTGTTGCGCGCCAACTTGGACAGTGCCACATTATTAATGGGACGCATCACGCGCCTTCATATAGAGGTTGCTCAGGAAAAAGGCACGGTGGGGCAATTCACCTTTGAGAACAAGGATACGCTCATCGGTGAGGTGGAAATCGCGGCCAAACTTGATGCCGACACCACCGACTTGAAGAATAACCGCGAGCAGATAAAGCGAGACCTTGTGCTGCAGGCATTTGACTCCGGCCTGTACGTCTTGCCGCCTGTCACTTATATCGTGGGCGCAGACACATTCCGTAGTTCAACGCCGCTGTCGCTCAAGGTACTCCCCGTCAACGTTGATAGCCTTGACAACGTCCACCCGATTAAACCGGTTGCCGAACCAGAATATAAATGGTACGACTGGCTACCCGCCACTCTTGTAAAGTATTGGTGGGTATTGGTAACCGCAATCATCTTATTGGGTGCAATTTTAGCGATTATCTATCTCAAAAAGAAAAACGGCTCGATTATACCCAAACGCGTCAAGAAGCGTCTGCCACCCGCCGAAGAAGCCATCGCCGCACTGCAAGTCATCAAATCACGCATGGCGATGATGGATGGCAAGCAATATTATACTGAACTCACAGATGTATTGCGCGTCTACATTGATCGTCGCTTTGGCATCAATGCCGTGGAGATGACATCAAGCCAGATTAAACGCCACCTCAAGGAGCGGGGCGAGACACGCGCCGTTGATGAGCAACTCGATATGATTCTCGAGATAGCCGACTTCGTCAAGTTTGCCGGATTGCATCCGCTACCGGGTGACAACGAGGCGGCCTGGCAACGCGCCGTAGACTTTGTTGAGGCCACACGTCCAAAACCGGAACCTACCGTCGGCGGCAAGGAGGACGCTTCAAAGTCATGATAAGTTCACTAAATTTGTTGCACCCTGGTCGATTGTGGTTGTTACTCATTATTGTGCCACTCACGGCATGGTATATTTATAGTCTGCGCGACCGTTCGGCAAGTCTGCGCGTGCCTTCGCTCTCGCCGGTTGCCGGATTAGGCACAAGTTACAAAGTGTGGCTACGCCATTTTGTGTTCGCCTTGCAGATGGCCGCTATCGCTTTAACAGTGGTCATCCTCTGCCGCCCGCAAGACATCAGTTCGTGGAGTGAGAGTGATGTTGAGGGCACTGACATTGTCATAGCGATGGACGTGAGCACCAGTATGCTTGCCCGCGACTTCAATCCCAATCGGCTGACAGCCGCCAAAGAGGTGGCCGCGCAATTTGTCGCCGGCCGGGAGCACGACAACATTGGTGTGGTGATATTCGCGGGCGAGAGTTTCACTCAGGTTCCCATGACGATGGATAACGCGACTCTTATTAATGCCATACATGAAGTCAAACTCGGCTTTATCGACGACGGAACCGCCATTGGCGATGGTATCGCCACCGCCATCAACCGCATCAAGGACGGCAAGGCCAAGAGCAAGAGCATCATTCTGCTCACCGATGGCAGCAACAACTGTGGCATAGTGGCACCACTTAGCGCGGCCGCCATCGCACGCAAGTTTGGCATCAAAATCTACACCATCGGTGTGGGCACAAACGGTAATGCCGAGTATCCCGCTCAAATTGATGCCCTTGGCAACATTCATTATCAGATGATGCCTGTGGTAATAGATGAGGCCACGTTGAGGCAAATAGCGTCCACCACAGGCGGCAAATACTTCCGCGCTACCGGCAATAATGTGCTCGAGCAAGTATTTGAGGAGATTGACAAATTGGAGCGCACTCACCTCGATGTGCAGAACTTCACCCACAGCGAGGACGCTTATTGGCCATGGGCCATCGCTCTGCTGCTGACACTGCTCCTCGCAGCCCTGCTGCGCTACACCATCTTGCGTGACTTCACCATGTGAGAGCCGTTAATACATATCGCTCAAATTCCTATAACAAATGAAATTCGTCAATCCGCAATATCTTTATTTGCTGCCACTCATGCTCGGAGCGGTGGTGCTTTTGCATTGGTTGGCACGACGCGCTTCACAACGCAAGCAGACACTCTTCGGTCGTCCGGATCTCGTCCGCTCACTCATGCCCGACGCGTCTACTGCCAAAGGGTGGATTCATCTTGGTCTCACCCTCGCTATTGTGGCAATGACAATGCTCATTCTCGCGCGCCCATTAGCCGGAAAAAGTCATGAGAAGACAACCATCCATGGCATTGAAATGATTGTCGCCGTGGACGTGAGTAACTCAATGCTTGCCAGCAGCACCGGTGAGACGGGCGACGTGTCACGTTTGATGCGAGCCAAACTCATTGCAGAGCGTCTAATCGACAATTCCACTACCGACAAGGTCGGCCTGGTCGTGTTTGCCGGTAACGCATATATGCAGATGCCGGTCACAACCGACCTGCGTGCCGCCAAACTATTCCTGTCCAATTTGAGCACCGACATGGCTCCCACTCAAGGCACAGCAATCGGTAACGCCATCAATTTGGCCTCGCAGTCTTTCTCACAAAGTAAAAAGTCTCAAAAAGCGATTATCGTTATCACCGATGGTGAAAACTTTGAGGACGACGCGGTGGCGGCCGCAAATTCCGCCGCTTCAGACGGCCGTCAAGTGGACGTCATTGGCGTTGGCACGCCAGAGGGGGCACCCATCCCACTGCCTGACGGCTCTTACTTGATTGACGACAATACCGGCGAGCCCGTCACCACACGTCTTGATGAGCAAGGCGCGCGAGCCATAGCCGAAGCCGGTGACGGCGTTTACGTCAACGGTAATGCCAGCGACGCCGTCCCAACCCTCAAGCGCACCCTTGACAGCCTTGCGAAATCCGACTTGATGACCGTTGACTATACTCGCCGCGAAGAGCAGTTTCCCGTGCTGGCGTGGCTCGTGCTGATTTTGCTTGTGGCAAGTGTTCTCGTCACAGAGGCACGCACTCGCTGGTTCGACAAGTTCAATATTTTCAATCGTCAGAGCAATGCTTAAGATACCTTTCTCATTTCTCGTTTCTCATTTCTCAGTCGCTATTGCTTTATTTTTGCCGATGCTTACCGCCTGCAATGACGGTACGCCACGCGACCCGAGCACTATCGTTGAACGCAAATTGCTTCGTGAAGGCAATGAGCAGTTTGTCAACAAACATCCGGCCGAGGCCGAGGTAAGTTATAGCAAAGCGATTGCTGAGAACCCGTCATCTGCTATGGCACGTTTCAATCGCGCCACAGCGATGCTTGACCAAGCCGGCAATAGTGCCATGCGAACCGAGAATGATAGGGACAAGGGAGGCGATGATCCCATTGTGCAGGCCGTCGCTCAACTTGATACGGCCACACAACTGACAGTAGTACCGGCATTGGCCGGAGCCGCGCAATATGATAAGGGTAACGTGGCTTTCGCGAAAGAAGATTATGCCCACGCTGTCGAATTCTATAAAAATGCTCTACGTTGCAATCCCGATGACGACCAGGCTCGAGATAACCTGCGCCTTGCCCAACTGCGCCTCAAGCAGCAGCAACAAGACCAGCAGCAAAATCAACAACAAAACCAAGATAAGCAGAATCAAGACAAACAAAGTCAAGACAAACAGGACCAAGATAAACAGAATCAAGATAAACAGAATCAAGATAAACAGAATCAAGATAAACAGAATCAAGATAAACAGAATCAAGACAAGCAGAATCAAGATAGGCAGAATCAAGACCGGCAGCCGGCGAAGCCACAACAAGGCGACCTGAGCGAGCAAGGTGTAGAACAAGTACTCAAGGCGATGCAGGACCAAGAGAAAAACACTCAGCGCAAGGCTGCCGCAATTAAGGCGGAGCAGGAACGTCGCGAACGCCAACGCACCAACCGCAAGTGGTAATCATATGATTACTCGTACATTTGAGTAATCGATTATTCATGATAATATGAAAAGAATACTGATTTTGATATATTGGACACTGCTGACTGCAGCCATAGCGGTAGCGGCATCTTTCAACGTGAACGCGCCTCGCCGTGTGGGAGCCGGAGAGTCATTCAACGTGTCCTTCTCGCTGCAAAATGCCGAGGGCAGCAACTTTGATCCACCAGAAGTGAGTGGGGCTAAGATCTTATTCGGTCCCACCATGAGCATGTCTATCGCCAATGTCCAGTCATCACGGTCTTCGTCTACGACCTATACAATGACCTACACGATGACCTATCGAGCCGGTGCCTCTGGCAAAGTGAGCATTGGCTCGGCAAGTGTTACTGTTGGAGGCAAGCGTTTAACCACCAAACCATTAACAATAGACATCGCGGCCGGTGGCAGTGCCGGTGGTAATGGTGGGCAGCAGTCGCAACGGCAACCGGTGGACATTGATGACATTGACACGCAGAGTGCCGATCGTGCTGTGAGTGCCAACGACTTGTTTGTTCGCGTTGACTTGTCAAAACAACGCGTATATGAGCAGCAAGCGGTGGTTGGTACCGTCAAACTATATACCAAGTATCAGATTTCGAATTTCATACAGAAGAAGGAGCCCAGTTTTGACGGCTTCCTGATTGAAGAAATCGAGCAACCACTTAGCCTCAATAATATCGAGACGCTCAACGGTCAGCGGTACTATGTGGCAGTGCTCAAACGCTGTATTCTATACCCACAACGCAGTGGAACGTTAACTATCTCGTCTGGTGAATATGAAATCTCGGCAGTACAATATGTGTCTTATCGCACGCGATACTTCACCACTCAACAACCGGTGGAAAAAACGCTCAATGTCAAGAGCAATCGCGCGAGCGTGACAATCCTGCCACTGCCCGAGCCACGACCCGCCTCTTTCACCGGTGCTGTGGGAAAGTTTACTATCAATAGTGAACTAAAACCCGAGCAACTGAAAACCTTCAGCGCCGCGACACTGACAACGACAATCACCGGCACCGGCAACATCAAGTACATCAAAGCCCCGGAGATTGAGTTGCCGGACCAGTTTGATGTCTATGAGCCGTCAACCGATGTCAAGACGCAGGTCTCCGGCAACGATGTGACCGGCACATCGACCACTTCGGTAACGTTCATCCCGCAACACATCGGCGAGTATGACCTGCCACAGGGTGAGTTCACATTCTTCGACCCTGATGCCGCTCAATATGTGACGTTACCCATCAATGCGCGCCATTTGACAGTGGCGGCAGGCAAAGGCACACCATCACAGCATGAGCCCGGACAAGGCAACACCATCGACATTGCCGCGCCACAGCGCGCCCACGCCGCCGACTTACGGCCGATGTCCGACATCGACGCCTCCCACGCGGCAGGCTATATCACGGCCTACCTGCTTCCTCTTGCCATCGCTATGGTTTTATTATGGTTCTACCGCAAGCAGTTGCGACTGCGCGGTGATGCGATCGGCATGCGCCGCCGCAAGGCGAGCAAGGTCGCCGCGCGCCGCCTCAAAGCGGCTCGAGCATTGGCAGGCAACCAATCGCGTCGCACCGACTTCTACGGCGAGGTGCTCAACGCCCTTTGGGGATTCATAGGTGACAAGATGGCGCTGCCCACATCAGCATTGAGCCGCGACACCATTGATAATATGCTCGAGTTGCGTGGCATTGAACCTGACGTGCGTGATTCTCTCATATCATTGCTTGACGAGTGCCAAATGGCACAATACTCGCCGCTGAGCGCCACCACTACAGACGATGACATCCTCAACCGCGCCGCCAACGTGATCGACGCGTTAAACCAGTCAGAAATAAAATGAAACAAATTATAGCCCTTTTCATGACAGTGGCGGCCATCGCGACCGATGCCACTCCGGTTGATTCGCTACAAGCCGTCATCGACAGTGCCACTGTTGCCTATAACGACAAGCGCTACAACGACGCGCTGGCGGCATTGACCGCCGTGGAGCGCGATGGCGGCACGTCAGGAGCGTTATGCTACGACATTGCGAGCAATTATTATCGTTTAGGCGACAACGTACAGGCAATTCTGTATTATGAGCGGGCACTGCTGCTCGACCCATCGAATGACGATGCGCGCCACGCGCTGTCAATCACCCGCCAGCGGGCTGTCATTGATGATGATGCGTTTGCCGGCGACCATTATGTGATTGCCACTCTCAAGCAATGGATTCTTGGTCACCGGTGGAACAGCTACGCCACGCTTGGAGTGTTCGCTTTCTTGATGGCACTTGCGGGCGGGGCTCTTTTTGTCGCGGCCTCGCGGCCATTGTGGCGCAAAGTGGGTTTCTTTGGCGGCATCACTATGGCGGTGATGTGTGTAGCGCTCAATAGCATGGCCTATTTTGTGCGTGACTACACTGCCGGTCATCGTTTTGCCATCGCCGTTGCGGCACCCGTCACACGACTCAATGCCGTGCCGCGCGCTACGGCAGACAGCACACAGGTATGCCTCACCGTCAAGGCCGGCACGCGCCTGCTAATTGTTGATAGTGTCAACGCCAACGTTGACGGAACGACACCACATTGGTGGTATGCCGTTGAGCATCCACGCTCCACATCACGTCGCGCCTGGGTCGACCAGCGAGACGTTGCGCGCCCATAATATTACCCGATAATGGCACAATGTTTGCAATAAATGTTCACGCCGCTCGTCGTTTGAATGACGACACGGTGTGAATTTTTTTAATATTAGCGCAAATGATTGACAATTATCAATATAAGAACATCTCCCCCGCCATCGCCGATGCGCCGGCCAACTTGCCGGCGGCCGCTTTCAATACCGATGAGGACGAGGAGGAGCCAGAAGACAAGGGTCAGAAGGGGCGAAACGGTCAAAATGACACGCGACAAAATGTCACGACCGGTGGAGGAGCATCCGCCACCAAAAGCGACACGCCGGCCATCGACAAATATGGCCGCGACATCACCGCCTTGGCTGCCGCCGGACGGCTCGACGCGGTAGTGGGACGCGAGCGGGAGATTGAGCGATTAGCACAAATATTAAGCCGTCGCAAGAAGAATAATCCTGTGCTCATCGGCGAGCCCGGTGTGGGCAAGAGTGCCATCATCGAGGGTCTTGCGCTGCGCATCAATTCACGTGGAGTGGCCCGTGTGCTGCTCGACAAGCGCATCGTCGCTTTAGATATGGCGGCGGTGGTGGCAGGCACAAAATACCGCGGCCAGTTTGAGGAGCGCCTCAAGGCTATCATTGACGAGGCGACTACTCACCCGGAAGTCATACTTTTTATAGATGAGATCCACAATATTGTGGGGGCAGGCAACGCCACCGGCTCTATGGACGCGGCAAATTTGCTCAAGCCGGCACTGGCACGCGGCGAGTTGCAGTGCATCGGCGCGACAACACTCGATGAATACCGAAAGAGTATTGAGAAGGACGGTGCTTTGGAGCGTCGCTTCCAAAAGGTGCTTGTGGAGCCGACATCAACTCAGGAGACTCTTGAAATTCTGCGGCAAGTGAAGGGTGCCTATGAGGACCACCATGGTGTAACTTATACCGACGAAGCACTCGAGGCTTGCGTCACGCTGGCTGACCGATACATCAGCGACCGTTTCTTTCCGGACAAGGCACTTGATGCCCTGGACGAGGCCGGCGCTCGAGCCCGCATCACGAGAGTTGCGACACCTCCCGAGATAGAGGCCATTGAGAAGGAGTTGGCACAGACTCAAGACTTGAAGTTCAAGGCCGTCAAGGCGCAAAACTTTGAGAGTGCGGCACGTTACCGTGATCACCAGGAGGAGTTGCGCGACAAGTTAGCCGCCGCCAAGGCCCAATGGGACAGCGACATGTACAGCCATCGCGTCACGGTCACAGCCGACGACGTGGCTGCCGTCATTGCCACAATGACCGGCGTGCCGACTCAACGCATAGCCCAGAGTGAGAGCCTGCGACTGCTCGGAATGGACACCGAATTGAAGAAGTTGGTGGTTGGACAGGACGAGGCAATCGAAAAGATTGCGCGGGCTATACGCCGCAACCGCGCCGGATTGCGTGACCCTCAACGGCCTATCGGCTCGTTTATGTTCCTTGGATCAACGGGCGTGGGCAAGACACTGTTGGCCAAGAGGCTCGCCGAGTTTCTGTTCAATAGCGCCGACTCGCTTGTGCGCATCGACATGAGCGAGTACATGGAAAAATTCAACGTGTCGAGGCTCGTGGGCGCGCCACCGGGATATGTAGGATATGAGGAGGGAGGACAACTCACCGAAAAGGTGCGACGCCACCCCTATAGCGTTGTATTGCTCGATGAAATCGAGAAGGCGCACCCCGACGTGTTCAATATGCTGCTGCAGGTGCTTGACGAGGGAGCGCTTACCGACAGCCTCGGCCGCCGCGTGAGTTTCCGCAACACAATCGTGATTATGACCAGCAATATCGGCACCCGCGAGTTGAAGGACTTCGGTGCCGGCATCGGCTTTCAGACGGGTGAACTCGACAAGGAACGCAGCGACGCGGTCATTCGCAAGGCGCTTAACCGCAAGTTCTCACCCGAGTTCCTCAACCGCGTGGATGACATCATCACCTTTGCTCCGCTCTCGATGGACAATATCATGAATATTATTGACATCGAGCTGCGCTCATTCCACGAGCGCGTGGCAGAGAGCGGACTAAAGTTGGAAATCACACCGAAAGCAAAGCGCCTGGTAGCAGAGCAGGGCTACGACGCCCAATATGGCGCCCGCCCGCTCAAGCGTGCCATCCAGTCGCTCATTGAGGACCCGTTAAGCGATATGCTCCTTCAAGGCAATGCCACCGAGGGTGACACCATCGTGCTCGATGCCGACGGCGACAAAATTGCTCAACAAGTAATCCACAACGCAAATATAAACGAATAACATAATGCCGTTCCGTGAGTAACCACATTGTGGTCACCACCGTGCGACAAACTAAAGATTAATAATAATGGCAAAAGGTACAATTGGGGTAACGACAAGTAACATCTTCCCCGTTATCAAAAAGTTTCTTTACAGCGACCATGAGATTTTCCTGCGCGAACTTGTCTCAAATGCGGTGGATGCCACCCAAAAGTTGCGCACCCTCTCTATGGCCGGCGAGTTCAACGGCTCGACCGACGGCTTGTCCGTCAGCGTCAGTGTAGACAAGGAGGCCGGCACAATCACCGTTAGCGACAACGGCATCGGCATGACTGCCGAAGACGTTGACCGCTACATCAACCAGATCGCCTTCTCGGGCGCCGAGGAGTTCCTGAGCAAGTATAAGGACACTGCCGGAGCCATTATCGGCCACTTTGGACTTGGCTTTTATAGCGCGTTTATGGTGGCCGACAAGGTGGAAATCCGCACTCTCAGTTATAAAGATGGGGCGCAAGCCGTGAGTTGGACGTGCGACGGCTCGCCGGAGTTTGATATGACCGACATCGACAAGGCTGAGCGCGGCACGGACATCATCCTGCATGTGGCTGATGACGAGAAGGAATTTCTCGAGGACAACCGCATCGAGGGATTGCTGCGCAAGTATTGCCGTTTCTTGCCGGTACCGGTGATTTTTGGCAAAAAGAAGGAGTGGAAAGACGGCAAGATGCAGGACACAGACCAGGACAACATCATCAACGACGTGGAGCCGTTGTGGACCCGCAAACCGGCCGACCTCAAGGACGAGGACTACATCAACTTCTACCACGCCATCCAACCCGGACAGGATGACCCGCTATTCTGGATCCACCTCAACGTGGACTACCCCTTTAACCTAACGGGCATCCTTTATTTCCCCAAAATTAAGAACAACCTCGACATCCGCAAGGATCGCATCCAACTCTACTGCAACCAAGTGTTTGTCACCGACAGCGTGGAAGGCGTTGTTCCGGAGTTCCTCACGCTGCTGCAAGGCGTGATTGACTCGCCCGACATCCCACTCAACGTGTCGCGCTCGGCATTGCAAGCCGACCGGAACGTTAAGATGATTGCCCAGCACATCACCAAGAAAGTCGCAGACCGCCTGCGCGACATATCCAAGAACGACCACGAGCAGTTTGAGCAGAAGTGGGACGACATCAAGATCTTTATCGAGTATGGTATGCTCAGCGACGAGAAGTTCTGTGAGCAGGCGATGAAATTTGCGTTGCTTGAGAATATCGACGGCAAGTTCTACAACTTTGAGGACTACAAGAAGTTGGTGGAGGCCAACCAAACAGACAAGGACGGCAATCTTGTGTATCTCTATGCCACCGACCGCGAGGCGCAATATTCCCACATCAAGGCGGCACAGGACATGGGATACGACGTGCTCATCATGGACGGCCAACTTGACATTCCGTTTGCCGGACTTTTAGAGCAGAAGTTCGAGAAAACGCGCCTTGCGCGCGTTGATGCCGATGTGCCGGCTAACCTAATCCGCAAGGAGGATGTCAAGGCCGTTGAACTCACCGACGCACAGCGCGACCTGATGAGCCACGTGTTCTCGTCACAGGTGCCCAAGCAGGACAAGGCCGAGTTTATGGTCAATTTGGCCGCCCTGGGTGAAAACGCGCAGCCGGTGGTAATCACACAGAGCGAGTATATGCGCCGTATGAAGGAAATGGCGAAGTTCCAGCCGGGAATGAACTTTTACGGCGAACTGCCAGACGCTTATAACCTGACGCTCAACATCGACCACCGCTTGATTAAGGATATTCTGACGCAGGCAGAGGCGGCACTCGCTGATGATCTCAAGCCCGTCACCGATGAGATCGCATCCACGCAGAACATCGTCAACGCGCTGCGCGACCTTGACAAGGAGCATAAGGAAGGTGAGCCGGACCACAAGGAGGAAATCGAGCGCAATGAGAACCGCTTGAACGAGTTGCGCTCTGAGCATGACGAGAAGATTGCTCAGTATGCAGCCGGCCAGGAACGCGTGCATCAACTCATTGACATCGCACTGCTCTCTAACGGCCTGCTCAAGGGCGAAGCCCTCAGCCGTTTCCTTGAGCGAAGCGTTGACCTGCTGTAACACGCCATCCACAACCTGTCTTATCTCCCGCCGGCGACACAAATATCACGATTATTTGTGTCGCCGACGGGAGACTTTATATATTAATGGTAGGTTTTCAAGGGCACATCAAAGGCGTTGGGGTAGTAATCGAGTGCCATCTGCCCTGAGGCGTCTTTCTGCACGATTATGACATCAAACTGGACATCAATGTTGAGGTTATAGTGATGGACATAGCCGTTGGCGGCGTTGATTAGCAGCCGGCGCTTGCGCAGGGTGATTGCCTGCATGAAGTCAAAGGTGACGTTTGCGGTGCGCGTTTTGACTTCGACAATGTGCAACAGCCGCACGCCTTCCTCATAAGCCACAATATCAATTTCAAGGTGATTGAGACGCCAATTCACATCCCTAATCACCATCCCCTTGGCGATGAGCAGTTCACACGCCGCCTGCTCACCTTCGTGTCCCAGTTCATTATGCTTTGCCATAAAATGTGTGCCTTATTTCACGCGCAAAATCTGCCACACACGGTTAACCATTGCCATGCGGTCAATATCGTTGCGGGTCGAAAAGAAAAGGAATACCAAGTCGCGCTCGGGCACTTTGCCGGCATAAATGGTGAAACCGCCGTTATCACCGGTGTGATATACAATATCCGGATGACCGGGTGTCTGCTGGATGAAGAAGCCGTAGCCATAACCTACGTTTGGCTGATAGCCATAGTTGGCGTCGGGCTCAAGGGTTATTTTGCGCGAATACGCTTGACGGAGCATCGCCTCGTCAAGCACCAGGCCGTGTGACAACGCGTTTTCCCACTTCATGAAGTCGTTGATGGACGTGTAAAGGCCACCGTCGGCCTTCGTCGCGAAAAATGACTCCTCACCGTAATCGAACTCTACATACCGGCCGAGGCTATCGCTCCACGCGTAGCCATGCGCCATATCCGCTATTTCTCGGCCTGCCTCAAAATAGGCCGTGCGCGTCATGCCGGCCTTGTCAAACACCTCTTGACGCATATAGTCCTCAAACGTCTCGCCCGTGGCGCGCTCAACAATCTGATAAATCAACTGATAAGTGGGATTGATGTACTCATATTTTGAACCGGGCTCGAAGTGTAAACTGTCAAGATTCTCCATGTATCCCACCGAGGCCACATCTGTCGCGTGAAGCACAAAGTCGCGGTCATCGCGAGGCCGCGCGTCGGGGATGCCGCTGGTGTGACTGAGGATGTGGCGCAGTTTGACGCGCCTGTAGAAATCGGCCTTAAACTCAGGAAATAATTTGCTCAGCGAATCAGAAAGCAACACTTTGCCCTCATCGGCGAGTTGCAAAATGGCTATAGCGGCAAACTGCTTCGACACCGACGCGATGCAGAAGTTTGTGCTGTCACTCACCGGCACCTTAGTCTCAAGGTCAGCGACTCCGAAGCAGCGCTCGTAAATCACCTGACCATGATCCACAATGGCGACCGCGGCACCGGGACCCAAGGGGTCGGAATAAACAGTCTCGAAAACCGAATCGATGCCCGCACGCTGCGCCTCACTCAAGGCGCGACTATGACCGCACGATGTTAGTTGTGCCGCAAGGAGTAGCGAAACAATAACATTAAAGCAATACTTTAGTTTCATTTTATCAAAATACTTGATTTTAGGGATTTACAATTATTTACTACCTACTCATCCGGCACTTCGCGCCGGATTTCGTTATGCAAAGATACACATTTTCAAAATAAAATGCTTATCTTTGCAATATTCTTTCTGAATCTGTCATGAATCATTCGATTTTTTTCAAGACGGCACTCGCGCTCATCATAGTGTGCGCCTCCGCCATCGGCACCGATGCCGCGGCCCAAAACCGTATCTATACTGTCGACCGCCTCATCAGCGGCGGCACCGTCAACATCCCGGACAACTCCATCGTGCGCTTCACCCGTGGCGGCAGGATTGTCAACGCCACCGTCACGGGCCGCAATCTGACTGTGGAACCGAACGGCACAAGTCTTGCTTTTGCCGGCTGCGACTTCCGGAATGCGACCATAGTCAATTCCACCCTTCACGCCGCCAATCTGGGGTTTGTGAGCGATATGACCGCCGTTGACTTCACCTTCGACTACAAGGGGCTGAGACTCGACACGCGGCGACACACGGGCACGGACAACACGGCGGCGTGGAAGCAGTTGGAGCAGTTGCTGAGCGGCAGCGATGGTGTGACGGTCGACTTTGACGGCGGCAAATACTTTAACACATCGGCCACACGGTTCATCAAAGTGAGCGACGCCGTCAACCTGCGGCTCACCGGCGGCTCGGTGATTATGGGGCTGCGGCTGATCAACTGCAGCCATGTGAGGATACATCACATGAACTGGCTGGGTTACCACGAGGCCCACGACTTCCCGCCGATTTACGACAAAGAGCCCGTGACCTTCAACGGCGTTAAATACACCACCGCCAATTCGTTCAAGATGAAAGGCGACGGCCTCGCCAATCTGGGTGTGGCCGACGACGGCATCTGGGCCTATGTCGATACTGACGGCAAGACGAGCAGCGACATTGACATCCGCCACTGCCACTTCGAGATGCGGCAGGGTGGCATCATGGTGGGCACACGCAGCGACAAACGCATCACCACCGACGTCACCGCCGACAGTTGCACAATGAGCCACATCGCTTATCAGCCGCTGGGCTTCCACGCGAGCCGTTGCACCGCCACGCACATCACGTCGGACTATTGTTTCCAGCCCATCGACATCTCAACGTGCAGCAACCACGTCACCGTGAGCGACAGCCGCTTCACGCGCTGCGCCACCGGCCCCAAGCAGGAGTCGGGAGAACAATTCCGGTCCATGCTTCACGACAATGCCATCACCCGCTGCCACTTCGAGATAAACGACGACTACTATATGCTCGACGGCTCGCAATTCACACTCAGCATCGCCGAGGGCGCGCCGGACGACGTGTTCCGCATGAGCGACTGCACATTCAACGTCAAGAAAAACCGAGCCTTTGGCGGCGTGCGATGCCGCACATCGCGTGCCGTGTTCACTAACGTCACCTTCAACTACGACATCAACCTTCACCCCAAAAACAAGTCCAAATGGTCGATGACCGAGGTGTTTTCGGTTTTCGGCAAGAGTGCCTCCAAGCCGCAATTTGAACTCAACAACGTCACCGTCAACCTATCGCGAGGGACACGCGTCAACAATCTATGTTTCCCGCACGTTGCAGGCGTGAATATGCGCTTCAGCGCCACGCGCCTCAAGGTAATCGGCGCGGGCACCGTCAAAGCCTATTTCAACACAGTCAAGGATCTGCGGATAGACAATAGCGAACTCAACGCACAGGCCACGTCATTATTCACCGGCGACAAAAACACCGTCACCTCGCTCAAGAATAACACCATCCGTTGCAGCAAAGTCGCCGACACCAAGCGCTCCCCCGCCATCGACCGCCGCTCCAACACCCTCATCACTAACTAGCGTTTTGTTTTTCGACCACTCGACTTCTCGGCCACTCGATTATTCGATAAAAACTAAATCCAAAAACTAAAAAAATAAAAAAACTATCTCACAATTCACACTTTTTTTGTATCTTTGCGTGTGATTTTGTCCACAACAAGTTTCGACACTTCTAAATATATTATAATTTAATAACACAAATGGTTAATATCCAAGATTTTAACTTTGCAGGCAAGAAGGCAATCGTCCGCGTTGACTTCAACGTGCCCCTCAACGAGCAGGGCCAGATTACCGACGATACCCGCATCCGTGGCGCGCTGCCCACCCTCAAGAAGATTCTCGCCGATGGCGGTGCT
The DNA here is from genome assembly GCA_946187345.1 of uncultured Porphyromonadaceae bacterium. GTDB lineage: Bacteria > Bacteroidota > Bacteroidia > Bacteroidales > Muribaculaceae > Sodaliphilus. The sequence goes on from CAMHQD010000025.1 coordinate 32,501, forward strand.
CTGATTATCATGAGCCACATGGGCAAGCCCAAGGGCAAAGTCAACCCGAAGTTGTCGCTCGGACAAATCACCGACGCCGTGGCCGCCGCTCTGGGCTGCCCCGTCAAGTTCGCCCCCGACTGCGCCAAGGCCGCTGATGCCGCCGCCGCACTCAAGCCCGGCGAAGTGCTCCTGCTGGAGAATCTCCGCTTCTATCCCGAGGAGGAAGGCAAGCCTGTGGGCATCGACAAGGCCGACCCCGCCTACGACGCCGCCAAGAAGGAGATGAAGGCACGCCAGACCGAGTTCGCCAAGACACTCGCCGGCTATGCCGATGTTTACGTCAACGACGCTTTCGGCACCGCTCACCGTCGCCACGCCTCCACGGCCGTCATCGCCGACTTCTTCGACGCCGACCACAAGATGCTCGGCCTCCTCATGGAGAAGGAAGTGAACGCCATCGACGCCGTGCTGCGCAACGCCCAGCACCCCTTCACCGCCATCATCGGCGGCAGCAAGGTCAGCAGCAAACTCGGTGTGATCAAGTTCTTGCTCGACAAGGTCGATAACCTCATCATCGGTGGCGGCATGGGCTTCACCTTCATCAAGGCCCAGGGCGGACACATCGGCAACTCGCTCCACGAGGACGAACTCATGCCCGATGCTCTCGCCATCATCGAGGCCTGCAAGGAGAAGGGCGTCAAACTCAGCCTCTCCACCCAGACCATCGCCGCCGACGACTTCAGCAACGATGCCAACCGCAAGCCCGTCGACATCTTCAACATCCCCGAAGGATGGGAAGGCATGGACGCCGGCGAGGAGTCGCTGGCCGCATGGCGCGAGATTATTCTCAACAGCAAGACGATTCTTTGGAACGGCCCCGTTGGCGTGTTCGAGTTTGAGAACTTCGCCCACGGCACCGGCGAGATTGCCAAGTACGTGGCCGAGGCCACGCGCCAAGGCGCCTTCTCGCTCATCGGCGGTGGTGACTCGGTCGCCGCTGTCAACAAGTTCGGCCTCGCCGATCAGGTCTCGTATGTCTCCACCGGTGGTGGCGCCATGCTCGAGGCCATCGAGGGCAAAGTATTGCCCGGTGTCGCTGCCATCAAAGGCGAGTGACCGGATTGCTTAACTTTCGTATAAAACTACATGATAACAATAAATTTGCGACACACATCGTAATCATAGTATGTTGAATAAAGTGGTCGTATACTAAAATGTTTTATTCCTTTTTCTCCTCCCCTCGGAGGGGTTGAGGCAGAACAAAAAGATTTCCCAAAATCTAGTATACATCCCGAAGGGTTTGCAGACGACTGTTGTCCCACCTGCAACCCTTCATTTTTTATACAAGAGAACAGGAGGGAAATTTTAGACAGGAGT